>JAJECW010000113.1 GCA_022821865.1 Pseudomonadales bacterium | reverse complement strand
ACACCTGGCCCGGCGGGCGAATGCGGAGGATGGCTGCAAGGGGCGGTTTTGGGAAGGGCGTTTCAAGAGCCAGGCGCTGGCGGACGGGGCGGCGCTGTTGTCGTGCATGGCCTATGTGGATTTGAATCCGGTGCGGGCGGGATTGTGCGGGACGCTGGCGGATTCGGATTTCACTTCGGTGCGGGCGCGGCTGCGGCTGTTGGCGGAAGAGGCGCGGGGGGACGGTGCGGGCGGAGAGGCCGGGGAACCCGTTTTGCCGGCGCCGGCGCTGATGCCGTTTCGCACCGGGGAGCAACCCCGCAAGACCGCCTTGGCGGAAGCGGTGGGGGGAAAGCCCGAAACCGAATTGCCGTTCGCGCTGAAGGATTACATTGAGTTGGTGGACTGGACCGGGCGGATGGCGCGGCCGGACAAAAAGGGGGTGATTGCGGCGGATGCGCCGGCGGCGTTGTCGGCGCTGGACCTGAACGCTGCGCAGTGGCGGGTGCTGACGCTGGAGATCCAGAAGCGGGCGATGGCGCTGTTCCATGGACTGGAGCGGGTGAGGGCGTGGGAGAGGCGTCGTTTGAAGAAGGCGGCGTAGGCATGGGCATACCCGAAATTCGCGCTCGAATGGGCGGGATGGCCCCTGCCCGCGATTCCGTGCGTCCGGGAATCCTGGTGCAGCGCGGCCCAATCCCGGAGTGAAATCCTCGGGCCAAAGGTGTTGGGATTTGCTGATCTGATAGGGTGGATGTCCTTGTAGTATTGTGGGGTGGATGTCCTTGTAGTAGTAGTAGTAGTAGTAGTAGTACTTTTTCACCCCCGGGATTCGTTGATGATGCTGTCGGCGATGTTGCCGGGGACTTCGGCGTATTTTTGGAATTCCATGGTGAAGGTGGCTCGGCCCTGGGTGGCTGAGCGGAGATCGGTGGCGTAGCCGAACATTTCGGCGAGTGGAACTTCGGCGGTGATGACCTTGCCCGCAGGGCTGTCGTCCATGCCTTGGACGAGGCCCCGGCGGCGGTTCAGGTCGCCCATGACGTCGCCCATGTAATCTTCCGGCGTGACCACTTCCACCGCCATCATCGGCTCGAGCAGGGCCGGGTCGGCTTCCAGGGCGCCTTTCCTTAGCGCGAGCGAGCCGGCCATCTTGAAGGCCATTTCGCTGGAGTCCACGTCGTGGAACGAGCCGTCGTAGAGGGTGACTTTCATGGCGAGCAGCGGATAGCCCGCGAGGCAGCCGTTTTTCATCTGCTCCTGGATGCCCTTGTCCACTGCGGGAATGTACTCCCGGGGCACGACGCCGCCGACGATTTCATTGACGAATTCGTAATCCGCGTCCGGGTCGAGCGGTTCGAGCCGCAGCCAGACGTGGCCGTACTGGCCACGCCCGCCGGTCTGCTTGATGTGCTTGCCTTCGATTTCCACGGTGCGGCGAATCGTTTCGCGATAGGCGACCTGGGGCTTGCCGATATTCGCTTCCACGCTGAATTCCCGGCGCATGCGATCCACGAGCACGTCGAGATGCAACTCCCCCATGCCGGAGATAATGGTCTGGCCGGATTCCTCGTCCGAGGCCACCCGGAAGGAAGGGTCTTCCTGGGCGAGTTTGCCGAGGGCCGTGCTCATCTTTTCCTGGTCGGCCTTGCTCTTGGGTTCCACCGCCACGGAGATGACCGGGTCGGGAAAGTCCATCTTTTCCAGGGTGACGATGCTCTCCGGGGCACAGAGGGTTTCTCCGGTGGTCACGTCCTTGAGGCCCACGGCGGCGGCAATGTCGCCGGCGCGCACTTCCTTGATTTCCTCGCGGGAATTCGAGTGCATCTGCACCATGCGACCCACCCGTTCCTTCCGCCGCTTGAGCGGGTTGTAGACGGTATCGCCGGAATTGAGGCAGCCGGAATAGACCCGGAAAAAGGTCAGGGTGCCCACGTAGGGGTCGGTGGCGATCTTGAAGGCAAGCGAGGCGAAGGAGGCGTCGTCGTCCGCCTTGCATTCGATGGGTGTCCCATCGTCGTCGACGCCTTCAATGGCCTTGACCTCGGTGGGCGCCGGCATGTAGTCGATCACCGCGTCGAGCACGGCCTGCACGCCCTTGTTCTTGAAGGCGGAGCCACACAGCACCGGGACGATTTCGTTATTGATCGTCAGATGGCGAATGGCGGCCATGAGTTCCTTTTCGTCGAGGTCGCCTTCCTCGAGATACTTCTCCATGACCTCTTCATTGGCGTCGGCGGCGGCTTCGAGCAGGTGGTCGCGCCATTCGTCGCACAGCGCCTGCAAATCGGCGGGGATGTCTTCATAGACGAAAGTGGTGCCCTGGTCTTCCGTGTTCCAGACGATGGCCTTCATTTTCACGAGATCCACCACACCGCTGAAGTTCTCTTCGGCGCCGATGGCGATTTGCAGGGGCACGGCATTGGCGCCGAGGCGGTCCTTCATCTGCTCGACCACGCGCAGGAAGTCGGCGCCGGCCCGGTCCATCTTGTTGACGAAAACCATGCGCGGCACTTCATAGCGGTTGGCCTGGCGCCAGACGGTTTCGGTCTGGGGCTGCACGCCGGACGTGGCGCAGAGCACCACCACGGCGCCGTCGAGCACCCGCAGCGAGCGCTCGACTTCGATGGTGAAATCCACGTGCCCCGGGGTATCGATGATATTGATGCGGTGCTCGTCGTACTGGCGGTCCATGCCGGTCCAGAAACAGGTGGTGGCGGCGGAAGTGATGGTAATGCCCCGCTCCTGTTCCTGCTCCATCCAGTCCATGATGGCGGCGCCGTCATGGACTTCGCCGATCTTGTGGGAAACGCCGGTATAGAACAGCACCCGCTCGGTGGTGGTGGTCTTGCCCGCGTCCACATGGGCTGCGATGCCAATATTGCGATAACGGCTCAATGGGTGCTTCCTGGCCACGGTTCTGCCCTCTGGAAAACGGATTGAAATGGAAAATCAGAAACGATAATGCGAAAAGGCGCGGTTGGCTTCCGCCATGCGATGCACGTCCTCGCGCTTGCGCACCGCCGAGCCCCTGCCGTCGGCGGCTTCGAGAATCTCGCCCGCAAGGCGCAGGGCCATGGATTTTTCGCCGCGGTTGCGCGAATGCTCCACGAGCCAGCGCATGGCGAGGGCGTTGCGCCGCTCGGCGCGCACTTCCACGGGCACCTGGTAGGTGGCGCCGCCAACCCGGCGGGATTTGACCTCCACCATGGGCGCAATCGCGGCCAGGGCCTTTTCGAAGACTTCCAGCGGGGCGCCGCCGGAACGTTCCTTGACCACGTCAAGGGCGCCATAGACGATCTTTTCGGCGACGGACTTCTTGCCGTCCACCATGACGTGATTCATGAATTTCGCCAGCGTCTTGCTGCCGAATTTGGGATCCGGCAAAACCTCGCGCTTTGCCGCGACTCGTCTTCTGGGCATGTTCGACCTCTATGTTGATTCAGGTTGACCCGGGACCATCGCCCGGCCTTACTCGCTACCCCGTCCCCGCTCGAAGCAGCGCGGACGATCGGCTCTCCCGCCTTGCAATCTATTTGGGACGCTTGGCGCCGTATTTGGAGCGGCCCTGCTTGCGGTCGGCGACTCCCGAGGTGTCGAGGGCGCCGCGCACGGTGTGATAGCGCACGCCGGGCAGGTCCTTGACCCGGCCGCCGCGAATCAGTACCACCGAGTGCTCCTGCAGGTTGTGGCCTTCGCCGCCGATGTAGGAGGTGACTTCGTAGCCATTCACAAGCCGCACCCGGCAGACCTTGCGCAGGGCCGAATTCGGTTTCTTGGGCGTGGTGGTGTATACCCGGGTGCAGACCCCGCGTTTCTGGGGCGAACCCTGCAGGGCGGGCACACCGCTCTTGGCGGGCTTGCTCGCTCTGGGCTTGCGGACTAACTGGTTGATTGTCGCCATGTTGGTTCAAGCGCGGCCGCTGGCAAAAACCGGCGAGAGTGTAAAGATCGCTCCCGCCGCAGTCAAGTGCTTCAGGCCTGTGCCTCCTTTTGCAATTCTTCGGTGAATTTGGCTTCGAAATCCTCTTCGATCTCTTCGGCGTAGCCTTTCTTGCGCGCCTCGTGGTAGGCAAGGCCGGTGCCCGCCGGGATCAGCCGTCCCACCACGACGTTTTCCTTCAGCCCGCGCAGGAAATCGCGCTTGCCGGTCACCGCCGCCTCGGTGATGACCCGGGTGGTTTCCTGGAAAGACGCCGCCGAAATGAAGGATTCGGTGGCCAGGGAAGCCTTGGTAATGCCGAGCAGCACGCGCTCGAAGGCGGCTTCGCGCAGTTCCGGCTCTTCCTCCCGGCCCTCTTCCCCGGCGATTTCGTTGCGCGCCTGGAGTTCCTCGTTGCGCGCGCGCAGTTCTTCGTTGATTTCGAGAATCCGCGTGTATTCGATCTGCTCGCCCCGGATGAGACTGGTGTCGCCCGGGTCGGAAATCTCCACCTTGCGCAGCATCTGCCGCACGATTACTTCGATGTGCTTGTCGTTGATGCGAACGCCCTGCAGGCGGTACACGTCCTGGACTTCGTTGACGATGTACTGGGCCAGGGTCTCCACGCCCTTGAGGCGCAGGATATCGTGTGGCGCCGGCGGCCCTTCCGAGACCACCTCGCCTTTCTCGATCTGTTCACCCTCGAAAACCGTCATGGTGCGCCACTTGGGAATAAGCGCCTCGTAAGGCTGGGCGGGCGCGTCATCGGCGCTGTCCAGCGGCGTGATGACGAGGCGGCGCTTGCCCTTGGTTTCCTTGCCGAAACTGACGGTGCCGGAGATTTCCGCGAGTATCGCGGGCTCTTTCGGCTTGCGCGCCTCGAACAGGTCCGCCACCCGCGGCAGGCCGCCGGTGATGTCCCGGGTCTTGGAGCCTTCCTGGGGCACCCTGGCGATGACATCGCCAATATGCAGGTCGGCGCCGTCGCGCAGGTCGATTATGGCCAGCGAAGGCAGCAGATAATGCGCCGGCACCGTGGTGCCGGGCAGGCAGACGGGCTTGCCGTCGGAATCCACCACATTCACCGCCGGGCGCAGTTCCTTGGCTGAGGTGGCGCGATCATTGGGGTCGATCACCGACATGCTCGTCAGGCCGGTGATCTCGTCGGTCTGCTCGCGCACGGTGATGCCTTCTTCCACGTGTTCAAAGGCCGCCACGCCGCTTACCTCGGCGATGATCGGGTGGGTGTGTGGATCCCAGGTGGCGACGATCTGTCCGGCTTCGACTTCGGCATTGCGGCCGACGCCGATGACGGCGCCATAGGGCAGCTTGTAGCGCTCGCGCTCGCGGCCGCTGGTATCGTTGACGATCAATTCGCCGGAACGCGACACCACCACGAGTTCGCCCCGGGTGTTTTCCACCGTCTTCATGTTGCTCAGGTGGATCGAGCCGGTGGAGCGCACCTGCACCGAGTCGCTGGCGGTGGCCCGGGAGGCGGCGCCGCCGATGTGGAAAGTGCGCATGGTCAATTGCGTGCCGGGCTCGCCGATGGACTGGGCGGCGATTACGCCCACGGCCTCGCCCACATTGACGAGATGGCCCCGGGCCAGATCGCGGCCGTAGCACTGGCTGCAGATGCCGAAGCGGGTTTCGCAGGTAATCGGCGAGCGCACATGCACTTGATCGACGCCCCCGGATTCGAGCCGCTCCACCATGCGCTCGTTGATCATGGTCCCCGCCGCGGCGATGATTTCCCCGGTGCCGGGATCAATCGCATCGCTGGCCAGGGTTCGGCCGAGCACCCGGTCGCCCAGGGGAGCGATAATGTCGCCGCCTTCGATGATCGGCGCCATGGTCAGGCCGTTGCGGGTGCCGCAGTCGGCTTCGGTAATCACCAGATCCTGGGAAATATCCACCAGCCGCCGCGTGAGATAACCCGAGTTGGCGGTCTTCAGCGCGGTGTCCGCGAGTCCCTTGCGCGCGCCATGGGTGGAAGTGAAGTACTGGGATACATTCAGCCCTTCGCGGAAATTCGCGGTAATCGGCGTTTCGATGATGGAGCCATCGGGCCGCGCCATGAGCCCGCGCATGCCGGCGAGCTGGCGAATCTGGGCCGGCGAGCCCCTGGCGCCGGAATCCGAGTACACATACACCGAGTTGAAGGATTCCTGCTCTTCCTCCTCGCCTTCCCGATTGACGACGATTTCCGTGGACAGGCCCTTCATCATTCTTTGGGCGACGATTTCATTGGCCCGGGACCAGATATCCACCACCTTGTTGTACTTCTCGCCCTGGGTCACGAGGCCCGAGGCGAACTGGTTCTCGATTTCCTCCACCTCGGCGTTGGCCTGGTTGATGACTTCCGCCTTCGCGGCGGGGATTTCAAAGTCGTTGACGCCGATGGAAGAGCCGGAAACCGTGGAGAACTTGTAGCCGGTGTACATGAGCTGGTCGGCGAAGATCACGGTCTCCTTCAGGCCCACATTGCGATAGCAGACATTGATGATGCGGGAAATCTGCTTTTTCGCCATCTTCTGGTTGACGAGCTCAAAGGGCAGGCCTTCGGGAACGATATTGAACAGCAGCACCCGGCCCACGGTGGTGTCGTAGATCCCGGTGCTCGTTTCAAGCTCGTCGTTTTCGTTCAGGTTGGAGCTGGTAATGCGCGCCTTGATGCGGGCGTGCAATTCCACGTTGCCGGTGTCGTAGGCCCGCTGGACCTCGGCGGCATTGGCGAACACCATGCTTTCGCCCCTGGCGTTGACGCGCTCCCGGGTCATGTAATACAGACCGAGCACCACGTCCTGGGAAGGCACGATGATGGGCTCGCCGTTGGCCGGCGCGAGGATGTTGTTGGTGGACATCATCAGGCTGCGGGCTTCGAGTTGCGCTTCCAGCGTCAGCGGCACGTGCACGGCCATCTGGTCGCCGTCGAAGTCGGCGTTGTAGGCGGCGCAGACGAGGGGATGCAACTGGATCGCCTTGCCCTCGATCAGCACCGGTTCGAAAGCCTGGATGCCGAGCCGGTGCAAGGTCGGCGCCCGGTTGAGCAGCACCGGATGTTCGCGGATCACTTCGGCGAGAATATCCCAGACCTCGGCGGTCTCGCGCTCGACCATCTTCTTCGCCGCCTTGATCGTCGTCGCCAGGCCGCGCGCTTCGAGCTTGCCGAAGATGAAAGGCTTGAACAGTTCCAGCGCCATTTTCTTGGGCAGGCCGCACTGATGCAGTTTCAGCGCCGGACCCACCACGATTACCGAGCGGCCGGAATAGTCGACGCGCTTGCCGAGCAGATTCTGGCGGAATCGTCCCTGCTTGCCCTTGATCATGTCCGCCAGCGACTTCAGCGGGCGCTTGTTGGAGCCGGTAATGGCGCGGCCGCGGCGGCCGTTATCGAGCAGCGCGTCGACGGCTTCCTGCAACATGCGCTTTTCATTGCGCACGATGATGTCGGGGGCGTTCAGGTCGAGCAGGCGCTTGAGCCGGTTATTGCGATTGATGACCCGGCGATACAGGTCGTTCAGGTCCGAGGTGGCGAAACGGCCGCCGTCGAGCGGAACGAGGGGGCGCAGATCGGGCGGCAGCACCGGCAGCACGGTCATGATCATCCATTCGGGCTTGTTGCCGGATTCGAGGAATGCCTCGAGCAGCTTGAGCCGCTTGGAAAGCTTCTTCAGGCGCGTTTCCGATTTGGTGGTGGGGATTTCCTCGCGCAGGCGCATGACTTCGGACTCCACGTCGAGGTCCTTCATCAGTTCCTGCACCGCCTCGGCGCCCATCTTGGCCTCGAAACCGTCGCCCCAGTTTTCCATGGCCTGGTAGTACTGTTCGTCGGTGAGCAGTTGTCCCTTCTGGGGCGGCTTGACGAGCTGCCCTTCCGCCGCCTCGTCTTCCACAATCACGGAATCGGTGACCACGAAGGATTCAAAATAGAGAATCCGCTCGATATCGCGCAGGGTCATGTCGAGCAGCAGGCCGATGCGCGAGGGCAGCGACTTCAGGAACCAGATATGTGCCACCGGGCTGGCCAGTTCGATATGCCCCATGCGCTCCCGGCGCACCTTGGACAGCGCCACCTCCACCCCGCATTTCTCGCAGATCGAGCCGCGGTGCTTGAGGCGCTTGTATTTTCCGCAGAGACACTCGTAGTCCTTCACCGGCCCGAAGATCTTGGCGCAAAACAGGCCGTCGCGCTCGGGCTTGAAGGTCCGGTAGTTGATGGTCTCGGGCTTTTTCACTTCACCGTGCGACCACGAGCGGATCATCTCCGGCGACGCAAGCGCGATGCGGATGGAATCAAAATCTTCGGACTGCGATTGTGATTTGAGCAGGCCTAAAAGGTCTTTCATGCTATCTCCTCCGGGGAGCCGACAATGCCGTTATCGAAACCAGGGGCTTGCGCCCGCTGAGCTATTTGCTGACTTCGAGTTCCATGTCGATTCCCAGTGACCGGATTTCCTTCAGTAATACGTTGAATGACTCCGGCATGGCCGGCTCCATTCGGTGATCGCCGTCGACGATGTTCTTGTACATCTTGGTGCGGCCGGCGACGTCATCGGACTTCACCGTGAGCATCTCCTGCAGGGTGTAGGCGGCGCCGTAGGCTTCCAGGGCCCAGACTTCCATCTCGCCGAAGCGCTGGCCGCCGAACTGGGCCTTGCCGCCGAGCGGCTGCTGGGTGACGAGGCTGTAGGAACCGGTGGAGCGGGCATGCATCTTGTCGTCCACGAGATGGTTCAGCTTCAGCATGTACATGATGCCCACGGTGACCGGCGTATCGAACTTGTTGCCGGTGCGGCCGTCGTACAGATCCACCTGGCCGCTCTCATCCATATTGGCCATTTTCAGCATCTGCTTGATTTCCGCCTCGGCGGTGCCGTCGAAGACCGGCGTCGCCATGGGCACGCCGTCCTTGAGGTTGTCCGCAAGCTCCAGCACTTCCGCATCGCTCAGGCCCTTGATGTCTTCCTTGCGGTTGCCCACGGAGTTGTAGATTTCATGGAGCAGCCTGCGCACCGCGGGAGCCCTGCGCTTCTCCCGCAACTGCTGGTTGATCAACTGGCCAAGCCCCCGGGAGGCGCGGCCGAGATGGGTTTCCAGCACCTGGCCCACATTCATCCGCGAGGGTACGCCGAGCGGGTTGAGGACGATATCCACAGGTTCGCCGTGTTCATCGTAGGGCATGTCCTCCACCGGCATGATGGCCGAGATTACGCCCTTGTTGCCATGGCGGCCGGCGAGCTTGTCGCCGGGCTGCACCCGGCGCTTGATCGCGAGATAGACCTTGACGATCTTGAGTATGCCCGGGGCCAGATCATCGCCCGAGGTGAGTTTCTGGCGCTTGTCCTCGAATCGCTCGTCGAGGTCGGTCCGGCGCTGTTCGAGCTGCTGCCGGGCGCGTTCGAGCTGGCGGTTGAGGCTGTCGTTCTTGAGCCGCAGCTTGAACCATTCTTCCCGAGGAAGCTGCTCAAGGTAGTCCCGGCTCAGCTTCTGGCCCGACTTGAGCCCGGGGCCGCCGCTGACCTGCTTGTCCCTGAGCGCTTCGCCGAGGCGCTCGAAGGTGGCGCCTTCGACGATGCGGTACTCGTCCTCGATGTCCTTGCGGGCCTGATCGAGTTGGTATTGCTCGATTTCCAGCGCCCGCTGGTCTTTTTCGAGACCGTCCCGGGTGAAGATCTGCACATCGATCACCGTGCCCCGGACGCTGGTGGGCACCCGCAGGGAAGTGTCCTTCACGTCGGAAGCCTTTTCCCCGAAAATCGCCCGCAGCAGTTTTTCCTCGGGGGTGAGCTGGGTTTCGCCCTTGGGCGTCACCTTGCCCACGAGAATATCGGTGGCGTCGACTTCGGCGCCAATATAGACGATGCCCGAGGCGTCGAGCTTGGCCAGCGCGCTTTCCCCCACATTGGGAATATCGGCGGTCACCTCTTCCGAGCCGAGCCGGGTGTCCCGGGCCACGCAGGTCAACTCCTGGATGTGAATCGTGGTGAAGCGGTCCTCGGTGACCACCCGCTCCGAGATCAGGATCGAATCTTCGAAGTTGTAGCCGTTCCAGGGCATGAAGGCGATGCGCATGTTCTGGCCGAGGGCAAGCTCGCCGGTATCCACCGAGGGGCCGTCGGCGAGGATATCGCCGCGGCTCACCACATCGCCCTGCTTCACCAGCGGCCGCTGGCTGATGCAGGTGTTCTGGTTGGAACGGGTGTACTTGGTCAACTGGTAGATATCGACCCCCGCCTCGCCGGCATCGGTTTCCTCATCGCTCACCCGCACGATCAGGCGCGCCGCATCGACGCTTTCGATCACGCCGCCGCGCTCGGCGATCAGGCAGACCCCGGAGTCCCGGGCCACATTGCCTTCCATGCCGGTTCCCACGAGCGGCTTTTCGGTCTTGATGGTGGGAATCGCCTGCCGCTGCATGTTTGAGCCCATCAGGGCCCGGTTGGCGTCGTCGTGCTCGAGAAAGGGAATCAGCGAGGCGGCGACCGAAACCATCTGCTGGGGCGCCACGTCCATATAGTCGACTTCTTCCCTGGGCTTCAGGGTGGTCTCGCCCTTGTGGCGCACGGTGACGAGATTGTCCGCGAGTTCCCCCCGGTTATTGAGCGCGGCGCTGGCCTGGGCGATCACAAAATCGCTTTCGTCGATGGCCGACAGAAAATCGATCTCGTCGGTTACCTTGCGGTTGACGACCTTGCGGTAGGGGCTTTCGAGAAAGCCGTAGTGATTGGCCCTGGCATAGGTGGCCAGATTGTTGATCAGGCCGATATTCGGACCTTCCGGCGTTTCCACCGGGCACAGCCGACCGTAGTGGGTGGGATGCACGTCGCGCACTTCAAAGCCGGCCCGCTCCCGGGTGAGGCCGCCGGGCCCGAGCGCCGAAACCCGGCGCTTGTGGGTGACTTCGGACAGCGGATTGTTCTGGTCCATGAACTGGGAAAGCTGGCTTGAGCCGAAGAATTCCTTGACCGCGGCGCCGATGGGCTTGGCATTGATCATGTCCTGGGGCATGAGCCCTTCCGAGTCCGCCATGCTCAGGCGCTCCTTCACCGCGCGCTCGACCCGCACAAGGCCCACCCGGAACTGGTTTTCGGCCATTTCCCCCACCGAGCGGATGCGGCGGTTGCCGAGGTGGTCGATGTCGTCCACCGAACCGAAGCCGTTGCGGATCCCCACCAGGGTCTTGAGCACTTCGACGATGTCTTCCTTGTCGATGGTCAGCTTGCCTTCGGAACTCTTGCGGTTCAGGCGGCGGTTGAACTTCATGCGGCCCACATGGGACAGATCGTAGCGTTCGAGATTGAAGAACAGGCTGTCGAACAGTTTTTCCGCGGATTCGGTGGTGGGCGGCTCGCCGGGACGCATCATGCGGTAGATCTCGATCTTGGCTTCAAGCTCGGAATTCGCGGGATCGATGCGCAGGGTGTCCGAAATGAAGGGGCCGCAATCGAGATCATTGGTGTAGATCGTCTGGAACTCGGTAATGCCTTCGTCGATGAAACGCTTGATGAGTTCGGGGCCGATTTCGGTATTGCAGGGCGCAACGATTTCACCGGTTTCCCTGTTCACGGCGTCCACCGCGAGGGAGGCGCCGATGATGAAATCCCCGGTGACCTCAAGTTCGCTGATGCCGGCCCTTTCCATCTGCCGGATATGGCGGCTGGTGATGCGCCGGCCCGCCTCGACAATGACCTTGCTGCGCTTGCTCCTGCCCTTGATCGGGAAAGACAGCACCTCGCCGCGCAGCCGCCTGGGCACGAGTTCCACCGAAATCACCGGCTCTTCCCCGGGGGTGATGCGGAAAGTGTTGCGCTCGTAGAACATGTCGAGAATCTGTTCCGGACTGAAGCCGAGGGCGCGCAGCAGCACCGTGGCCGGCAGCTTGCGGCGGCGGTCGATGCGCACGAAAACCAGATCCTTGGGGTCGAATTCGAAATCAAGCCAGGAACCGCGGTAGGGAATCACCCGGGCCGAATACAGCAACTTGCCGGAACTGTGGGTCTTGCCCTTGTCGTGGTCGAAAAACACCCCCGGCGAGCGATGGAGCTGGGACACGATGACCCGTTCGGTGCCGTTGATGACAAAAGTGCCGGAATCGGTCATCAGGGGGATCTCCCCCATGTAGACCTCCTGTTCCTTCACTTCCTTGATCTTCTTCTGGGACGATTCCTTGTCGTAGAGGATCAGTTGCAGGGTCACCCTGAGGGAAGCGGCATATGTGGCGCCGCGAACCTGGCACTCCTTGACATCGAAACCCGGCTTGCCGAGCCGGTAGCTCTTGTATTCCAGGGCCGCCTTGTCGGAATAGGAGCTGATCGGAAAAACCGATTTGAAAGCGCCATGAAGACCCTGGGTGCGGCGATCGTCTTCCGGCACGTGGGTCTGCAGGAATTGCCGGTAGGAGTCCACCTGGATGGAAAGCAGATACGGAATATCCATCGCGCTCGGCAGCTTGCCGAAATTCTTGCGGATGCGCTTCTTTTCAGTGTAGGTGTATGCCATTTCGTGTTCCCGGATCTAAAAAAACCGCCGCGGCGGCAATTGTCAGGCGCAGAGACGCCCCGGAACGGCGGAAGCCGTCCGGAGTTCGCCAGTCTTGCCAGCCTTACTTGAGTTCAACAGTCGCGCCGGCTTCTTCCAGTGCTTTCTGCATCTCTTCAACTTCAGCCTTGGGCACCGCTTCCTTGACGGTGGAAGGCGCCCCATCGACCATTTCCTTGGCCTCCTTGAGTCCGAGCCCGGTGATCGCCCGCACTGCCTTGATGACATTGATCTTCTTGTCGCCAATGGCGGTGAGCACCACGTCGAATTCTTCCTTTTCCTCCACCGGCGCCGCTTCGGCCGCGGCGGCTGCCGCGGGTGCGGCCGCTACCGCGGCGGCGGCGGATACGCCGAATTTCTCTTCCATCGCCTCAACGAGCTGGACAACGTCCATAACTGACATTTCGGCAATCGCGTCCAAAACTTCCTGGGTTGACAGAGCCATTACTCCAATTCTCCTGGTTCTAGATCGTACATTTCACTGTTTGCGTTCAGGCGGCCCGCTTCTGGTCCCGCACCGCGGCAAGGGTTCGGGTCAGCCGCCCGGGGACTTCCCTGGCGGTGCGGGCAAGTTTGGTCACCGGCGCGAGCATCACGCTCATGAGCATGGACCTGGCCTGGTCCAGCGTCGGCATCTTCGCGAGCACATCGATATCACCGGGCGCAAGCAATCTGCCGCCGATGGACAGGGCCTTGATCTCGAAGTTGTCATTGTCGCCGGCAAAGTCCTTCAGCACCCGCGCCGCCGACCCGGGATCCTCCTGGGAGAATGCGAGAATCGTCGGTCCCGTGAGCGCTTCCTGAATACAGGCGAACTCCGTGTCCTCCACCGCGCGCTTGAGCAATGAATTTCGCACCACGCGCAGATACACCCGGTTTTCCCTGGCGTTGCGACGCAAGGCGGTCATTTCCTCCACCGTGACGCCGCGGTAATCCGCGAGCACGGCGGACATGGCATCGCCCGCGGCCGCATTGACCTCGGCGACGATGCGTTTCTTGTCTTCGAGTCCCAGTGGCATAGTTCTGCTCCCGCCAAAATCTGGCGACCCGGGGGCCGCCGGTTTGCCCGACGCAAACAGCGCCTGGTTGACAGGTGATTCGAATTCGAACCGGAGGTTCAAACTGGATCTCACCGTCTGCGCAGGAAATTAAGGCGCCAGCCTCCTGGAGCCGCCTGCGGTCTTTGACAGTTCCATTGGGAACAAGGCTCCCAATGAAGCTCTCAATTCGTACGAACGATTCCGTTGAGGAATGTCCGCCAATCAAATGGCCAGGGAGGACTGGTCTATGACCAGACCCGGGCCCATGGTCGAGGAAAGCACGACCTTCTTGATATATATGCCCTTCGCCGAAGCGGGTTTGGCTTTTTTCAGATCAGCCAGCAGGCTCTCCAGATTCCTGCGCACCAGGGCGCCATCGAATCCGATACGACCGATGCCGCCATGGACGATGCCGTTGCGGTCGGTGCGGTAACGCACCTGCCCCGCTTTTGCGTTGCGCACCGCGGACTCCACATCGGGGGTAACCGTACCCACCTTGGGATTGGGCATCAGCCCCCGGGGGCCGAGAATCGGACCAAGGGCGCCCACCACGCGCATGGCGTCCGGCGAAGCGATGACCACATCGAAATCGAGCTTGCCGCCCTTGATGGACTCCGCAAGGTCTTCCATTCCCACGGTATCGGCCCCGGCCGCGGCGGCCTTCTCGGCATTGTCGCCCTGGGTGAAAACCGCGACCCGCACTTCCTTGCCGGTGCCTTCCGGCAAAGTGGTGGAACCGCGCACGACCTGGTCCGATTTGCGCACGTCCACCCCGAGATTCACCGCCACGTCGATGGATTCCCTGAATCCGCCGGCGGCCACATCGGTGAGCAGGGCCACCGCGTCTTCCACGCTGTAGCTCTTGCCGGGAGCCGTTTTTTCCGCGATTTGCCGCTGTCTCTTGCTCATTCTGGCCATATCACTCCACTCCTTCCACTTCGAGTCCCGCGCTGCGCGCGCTGCCGGCGAGGGTGCGCACCGCGGCGTCCATGTCCACGGCGTTGAGGTCGGGCATCTTGATATTGGCGATTTCTTCGAGTTGGGAGCGATTGAGCTTGCCCACTTTCTCGGTATTGGGACGACCGCTGCCCTTGGCGACGCCGGCGGCCTTGCGCAGCAGCACGGCTGCGGGCGGGGTCTTGGTGATAAAGGAAAAACTGCGGTCGGCATAGACGGTAATCACCACCGGCACCGGCAGTCCGGCTTCCATGCTCTGGGTCTGGGCGTTGAAGGCCTTGCAGAACTCCATGATGTTCAGGCCGTGCTGGCCCAGGGCCGGGCCCACCGGCGGACTGGGATTCGCCTTGCCCGCGGGAACCTGCAACTTGACGTATGCCGCAATCTTCTTGGCCATCTGCTTTCTCCGACTTCTTTCAGCTTTTCTCTACCTGGCCGAATTCAAGCTCCACCGGGGTGGGCCGGCCGAAAATAAGCACGGCCACCCGCAGCCGGCTCTTTTCGTAATTCACTTCCTCGACGGTTCCGGTGAAATCATTGAACGGGCCGTCGGTAATGCGCACCATCTCGCCGGGTTCATAAATCGTCTTGTGGGCCGGGGTTTCCTCGCTTTCCTCCATGCGCCGCAGGATCGCCGCGGCTTCCTGGTCGGAGATCGGCGCCGGCCTGTCCGCCGTGCCGCCGATAAAGCCCATGACCCGCGGCGTTTCCTTTACCAGGTGCCAGGTATCGTTGTTCAGTTCCATATGCACCAGCACATAGCCCGGAAAGAACTTGCGCTCGCTCTTGCGCTTCTGCCCGGCGCGCATTTCGAGCACTTCTTCGGTGGGCACGAGCACTTCGTCGAAACATTCCTTGAGCGGAGACCTTTCGATCCGGTCCCGCAGCGCCTCCATGGCGCGCTTCTCGTAGCCCGAAAAGGCGTGTACCACGTACCATTTCTTACTCATTGACGGTTCCAGTCCCCATCGCCCCGACCGGCGGCCTTGGTCTTGTTGCCACTCGCTAACTGATGATGCCGGAGATGATTCCGTTCAGGCCCCAGTCAAGAAACCAGAGGATGATCGCCAGGATGAAAATGACGATCAGCACGATGATTGTGGTCTGCACGGTTTCCTGGCGCGTGGGCCAGACCACCTTGCGGATTTCCACTCTTGCTTCGAGACAAAGCTCCACAAAGGCGCGACCGCGATCCGTCTGCGCCGCAATCCAGCCTGCGGCGCCGGCAAGCGCCAGCAACCCGACCGTGCGCAGCAACAGGGATTCGGTGGAAAAATAGCTGTTGGCGTACACCCCGCCCGCGATTATCGCGGCGACGACCGCCCACTTGATCCAGTCCGCTCTGGCCTGATCACCTTGTTCTGACATGTATGTACGAAATCCGCCGACCCGCCGCCGGCCTCACCCAGCACCGCGGGGCTATCGTCTGTTGGCAGGCCAGGAGGGAATCGAACCCCCAACCTGCGGTTTTGGAGACCGCTGCTCTGCCAATTGAGCTACTGGCCTATTCGATAATCTTCGCCACGACACCGGCGCCAACGGTGCGGCCGCCTTCGCGGATGGCGAAGCGCAGGCCCTCGTCCATGGCGATGGGGGCGATCAGTTCCACATTCATCTTCACGTTGTCGCCGGGCATGACCATTTCCACGTCGCCGGGCAATTCCACGTTTCCGGTCACGTCCGTGGTGCGGAAATAGAACTGCGGGCGGTAGCCCTTGAAGAACGGCGTGTGGCGGCCACCTTCTTCCTTGGTCAGGATGTAGACCTCGGCCTCGAACCTGGTATGGGGCGTGATGGAGCCGGGCTCGGCGAGCACCTGGCCGCGCTCGACTTCCTCGCGCTTGGTGCCGCGCAGCAGAACGCCCACGTTTTCGCCCGCCCGGCCCTCATCGAGCAGCTTGCGAAACATCTCGACACCGGTGCAGGTGGTTCTGGCGGTTTCCTTGATGCCGACGATCTCGACTTCCTCACCCACCTTGACCACGCCGCGCTCGACCCGGCCGGTTACCACGGTGCCGCGGCCCGAGATGGAGAATACGTCTTCGATGGGCATCAGGTAGGGCTTGTCGATTTCGCGCTCGGGAACCGGAATATAGCTGTCCAGTGCTTCCACAAGCTTCTCCACCGAGGCGACGCCGTGCTCGGAGTCGTCGCCTTCGAGCGCCTTGAGGGCGGAGCCGATGATGATGGGCGTGTCATCCCCGGGGAACTCGAAGGCATCGAGCAGTTCACGCACTTCCATTTCCACGAGTTCAAGCAGTTCCTCGTCGTCGACCATATCGGCCTTGTTCATGTAGACGACGATATAGGGCACGCCCACCTGACGGGCGAGCAGGATGTGCTCCCGTGTCTGGGGCATCGGGCCGTCGGCCGCGGACACCACGAGAATCGCGCCGTCCATCTGCGCGGCGCCGGTGATCATGTTCTTGACGTAGTCGGCGTGGCCGGGACAGTCGACGTGGGCGTAGTGCCGGTTGGGCGAGTCGTACTCCACGTGGGACGTGGCGATGGTAATCCCGCGTTCGCGCTCTTCGGGCGCGTTGTCGATCTCGTCGAATGCCTTGACCGAGCCACCGTAACGGTCGGCGCAGATCTTGGTCAGCGCCGCTGTCAGGGTGGTCTTGCCATGGTCCACGTGACCGATCGTGCCGACGTTCACGTGGACCTTCGTTCTTTCAAACTTTTCCTTCGCCATTGTTGCCTGACCTCGTTCTGTTACTGAAAACCGGAATCGCGGGTTCAGGGTTACCGCTCATCCGAATCGATGAAATAGTCGCAAATGTGGTGCTCACATCCGGAGTTGAACCGGAGACCTCTTCATTACCAATGAAGTGCTCTACCTCCTGAGCTATGCGAGCCATTCGTTGCGCCGATGCCCGGATGCAAATTGGAGCGGGTAGCGGGAATCGAACCCGCGCAACCAGCTTGGAAGGCTGGGGTTCTACCTCTGAACTATACCCGCCACTGGTAAATGCTCCGCTCCACACCACAAACTCAAGTGGTGGAGGGGGGTGGATTTGAACCACCGAAGCTTACGCGTCAGATTTACAGTCTGATCCCTTTGGCCACTCGGGAACCCCTCCCAAATCAGAGCCCCAACCGGGCGCTTTCAGCCGATGGCTCTCACAGGGGGCGGAATTTTAGTGTAAATGTCCCGCGTGTGCAAACATTTCACAGGGATTTTCCCCAGCGCTCAATTCGGGGCTTCGGGCGGCAAAATCAGGCCATTGGGGAAGTTCGTCCCGGTCTTGCAAGACACGCTCAAGCCGCACCTCGGCGGTATCGCCATCCTGGGGCACATACACCGTGGCTTCCAGCTCGTCATTGATGATCGCGGCGGCGAACTCGCTGGCTTCGAAAATGTCGGCGAACCCGGAAACAAAGAGGCAAACACGGGCTGCCTCTTCCTCCATCCGCTCCCGGGCCTGCTCGCGCTCGGCGGCGCGGACTTCTTTGACGAGTTGCAATCCCGAATCGCGCAGGGGTAGCGACTCCGGGGATGACTGTGCCCGGGGCGGGGCCAGCAGACTCCAGCCGAAATAGCCGAAGTTGAGCAGCAGCAGTGCAAGCAGCAGATAACGCATGGATCAGGCTCCGGGGCCGGATTCCGTTTCGGCCAGCGCGAGTCCGTCGAGCACGAGTTCGGGTACGAGCAGCATCGGTTCCAGTTCGAGTTCCCGCCGCAACAGGGGCGCATCGCCTCCGCTGAGAATCAGCGTGACATCCGCCCTGTTTTCTCCCGCCATTCGCTGCGCCGCCACTTGTATCGCACAGCACAGCATGAACAGGGCGCCGTTGCGAACCGCGGCGCCGGTGTCGTTGCCGGGGGCGCTGGATACGGCTCCGTTTTCCGGCGGCAAAACGATGCCGGTATTTTGCAACAAACCGGATTGCGCCGCCCGCAGTCCCGGCAGGATGTATCCGCCCAGATGCAGTCCGTCGGCATTGAGCATGTCGATCGTCAGCGCCGTGCCGCTGTCGACAATCAGGCAGCTGGTCCGGGCGCGCCGGTAGCCGGCAAGCATGGCCAGCCAGCGGTCGGCGCCGAGGTCGGCCGGATCCGGGTACTGGATACGCACGCCGCCGCATTCCCGCAGCACTCGGGCAAAACGCGGCCGCAGATTCCATCTGCGCGCCAGCCAGGCGGACAACTCCGCTTCGAATTCGGCGCCGCGCACGCTGCAGACCAGAACCTGTTCCGGGGGTCCTGCATCACCGAGGGTTGTATCCAGCCGGGAAAGATTGGCAACGCTTGCCGCCGCCGCGCCCCGCCAGCGCCATTTCAGACTGCTGTTGCCGGCGTCGATCTCGAGAATCGCGGAATGGCTCACGGCTTTTCGACCGGGCCATCCCCGGAGGGAAAAATCGCCCCGGAGACCAGTCTCTGTACTCCGCCCGCGGTGCGCAACAGCAATGCGCCGCTTTCGTCCACTCCGGCGCTGCGCCCGATATGCCTGTCGGCGCCGGCCCGCACCACCACATCCTGCCGGAAATAACGGTCGTGCCGGTTCCATTCCCGCTGGAAGCCGGCAAAACCCCCGCCGGTGAAGGCGGCGAGGTATTCGAGCAGGCGCGCAAGCAGCGCCGGCAACAAACCGCCCCAGTTCATGTCGTCCCGGCATATGGAAGCGATATCCACGGCGGGCTGGTCGATTTGCCGCATCAACTCCGGCGGGAAGCGCAGGTTGAGGCCGATGCCGATAACCACATGACGCAGTTCATCGGCGCCGTGGTTCTCCACCAGAATGCCGCCGAGCTTGCGGTTTCCGCTGAGCAGATCATTGGGCCATTTGACGCTGAGTCCATAGACTTCGCTGTCGCCAAGCCCGGCGCGAACCGCCAGGGCCACTACCAGCCCGAGAGCCTGAATCCGGTCCAGCGGCAGGGGCAATTCCCGCACCAGGGAAGCATACAGCCCGGCGCCGGGGGGGCTGATCCAGCGATGGCCGCGCCTGCCCCGCCCGGCGCTCTGGGTGGCGGCGGCGAGAAAGCGGTTGCCTGCGGCGCCGCCCCGCAATCGGCGCAGGGCTTCGTCATTGGTGGAGTCGATTTCGTCGAAGGCGTGAATTTCGCCCAGTTCCCGCCGCAAACCGGAGGGCAGGTCCTTCATCAGCGAATGCAGGTCTGTTTCGTTCATGGCGCGGGGGGCTTCCCGGCGAGGTTGCATCCCCACCGGGAAACAGGTCGGCTTATTCGGCGGATTCGATGGCCTTGTCCACTTTCGGCTCTTCCCCGCCGCGGCGGATTTTCGAGATCACCGAAGCGGCTTCGAGCATGACGACGATACTGGCCCCCATGACCGCGATACTCAGCACGAGCAGCAGCCAGTTGCTCGACTGGTAATAATCAAACAAGTACCAGAGACTGGCCAGGAAGGCCATGGTCGCGATGAAAATCATCGGCGCCAGGGTGTACAGGGACGGGCGGCCGAGCCGCATCAGGTACACGGACAGGACCAGCAGGGTGAGGGCGGCGAGAATCTGGTTGGAGGCGCCGAATATCGGCCAGATCAACATGCCGCCATCGCCCGGATATTGTCCGTTGGTCGCTCCGAAAGCCAGGACCAGGCAGCAGCCCACGGCCGTCAGGGTCGAAGCGTAATTGTTCTTGAGCAATCCGATGGAGTAGATGTTGCCCCATTCCTGGATGATATAGCGCTGCAGGCGCAGCCCCGAGTCCATGGTGGTGCCGGCGAACAGCACCACCATGACCGCCAGCATCGTTTCCGAGAACGTGAAGGGAATTCCCCAGCCCTCGGTTATCAGGGCAGCGCCGCCGGCGATGTACGCGCTCGCGCCGCCGTCGCCGAAATTGGCGTAGAGACTGCTCCATTCGACAGCGGACACGGCATACAGCGAACCGGTCGCCGCGGTAATGGTGATGAGCGCCAGCGCTCCTTCGCCGAGGGCGCCGAGATAGCCGACGAAACGCGCGTCCTTTTCGTTGTTCAACTGCTTGGAACTCGTCCCCGAAGACACGATGCCGTGAAATCCGGACAGGGCGCCGCAGGCAATGGTCACGAACAGGATCGGGAACAGCGGCGGCGTGCCCTCGGCAAGATTTTCGTTGATCATCGGCGCGGTGACGTCCGGCATGACAATGAATACGGAACTGTAGAGCACGAGCAGGCCAATCACGAGTTGGGCGCCGTTGATGTAGTCCCGGGGCTGCAGCAGCAGCCAGACCGGCAGCATGGAGGCTATGCCGGCATAGATGAACAGGATGATGATCCAGTTGCCGTGAGGTCCGAGCAGGATGCCATCCCAGCTATCCACCGTCTGCACCGGAACCTCGGTGCCCACATGGATCGTGAAATAGAGGATGCTCACGCCGATCAGGGAGATGGCGAACAGGTTGATCTTGCGCCGGATCAGCACGCCCACGGCGATAGCCACGGGAATCGCGGCCCAGGCGGGCACCACGGAAGTCTCGATGTCCACCATCTGGCCGGCGATGATGGTGGCGAAAACGGCGTTGACCATGAGCAGCAGGAGAAAAATCACCACCATGAACAGGGCCCGGGTGCGGGCGCCGACCACATCTTCCGACAGGGCGCCCATGGAGCGCGCGTTATGCCGGTTGCTCGCCCAGAGCGCGCCCATGTCGTGGACGCCGGCAAAGAAAATCGACCCGAGAGTGACCCAGAGCAGGGCCGGCAGCCAGCCCCAGTACACCGCGATGGCCGGCCCGACGATGGGCGCGGCGCCGGCTACCGCCGTGAAATGCGCGCCCCACAGCACGTACTTGTTGGTGGGCACGTAATCGACCGCGTCATTGAATCGATTCGCGGGCGTGACATGGTTCGGGTCGAGCCGGTAAATCTTTTCGGCAATGAAACGGGAATAGACGAACCAACCGAAAGCAAAACCGACAAGCCCGAACAAGACGATAAAAACCGAAGACATGAGGGGAACTCTCCTGATTCAGTTGGCCGAAGCATCATAGCAACCAGCCCCCCGTGGACACAATTGTCAACATTCTTGCTGGAACCATACGCGCTGGATTCGACCTGTGCCATGCAGGCACGGAAGGGAACCTGTGGCCTCAAGCGGACTCGGCGCGCACGGCGAGGAGGTTGCGTTCTTCCCAGCCGAAAACGGCGCCGACCAGGTGGATCGGTTCTTTGCGGTCGCGGTATCTCTCGGCGTAGCCACGGGCGCGGATCTGGCTTATGGCCCGGTCGAGGGCGGATTCGGCGTCCTCGTTCTCTTCCGCCATCTTGAACTCCAGGACGAAAACCTGGGCTTCATGCAGCAGCACCATGTCCGAGCGGCCGCGGCTGGTGGACTCCTCCACCCGCAAATCCACGCC
>JAJECW010000044.1 GCA_022821865.1 Pseudomonadales bacterium | reverse complement strand
CTGCGCCGTAGGAATTCGCGAAAGCGAAAATTCGCTATCGCCGCGCCCCCGGCTGATCGATTGAGGCGAATATTGGTGGATATGCAACGAAATCGAGCGGTCGGGGGCGCGGATGAGAGCGGATTTGCAGCCGCGAATTCCTACGGCGCAGGCTCCTAGCGCGGCAGAAAGGTCATTCGCTTCCCGGCTGCTCGCCGGGGAGTACGGCCTGGCGGTCACCTACTGGGCCCTGTACTTTCTCGGTGCGGGCGCGTTCTTCGTTTTCGGCAGCCGCGCCGTGGACCAGGACCAGTGGCTCATCTACTTCATCGAAATGCTCGCCCAACTCGGCTACACCGCCCTCCTCATCGTCGCCATCCGCGCCGCCTACAAGGGCCCCCAGCTATGGAAAGTGGTATCCCGCACCTCCTCGGTATTCATGATCATCAATATACTGGTGGGCATTTGCACGCTGGGATTCATTTACTGAGGTTTCGATGCAATGACTGACAAAAATTCTTCAAGAATCAGGACTGTAAACTCAAAAACACAATTAGTCAGCATAGACAAGTTTAACTATCAGAGTACTTTGACTAAAGAACTCGACAGCTTGTCTGGCGATTTTGATAAAATAGTTCTAAACCAAATTGTCCTTTGGAAAGTTAACCGGTATCCTTTGATTTGTGATTCGACTATTTCAGTCTTGAATAAAATCGGTGATAAACAGTCAAATTTTTCGCTAGACAATGAAAAGGATCGAGAAATTGCAAGTGAAGCTCTAAAACTCCTCTTGAAATCGAAAGGCGTAAAGCTCCCAATGGCTTCAACTATCTTACGGTTTAAAAACCCAAATTAGTTCCAAATCTTCGATGAACGTGTTTGCAGAGCCTTATATGGCAAGAAACCAAATGAAGCATTTTCATCCTTCAAAACTAAGGAAGATAAAACAAATGCAACAATCAAATTTTACTTTAAGTACTTGGAAGATTTAAAGAGTCTGACTAAAAAGTTAGATGTCGATTATTCAATGGCGGATCGCGTCTTTTGGCTTACAGACAAAAAACTGAATAAAGGCATCAAGCTGAGCAATTATTCGCTATAACCTAATCAAGGTGTTCAATTTCAAATTCCGGAGGCAGATCCATCATGCGGCCTTGTTGCCATATAGTCGCTCGACAGCACTCTCAAGCTGTTGCCGCTCCGCTTGCGCGCTGACGAGTTTCTCGATTTCTTCCATGCTTTCCGGCGGCGGCAAGGGCAAGGCGCCAAGTTCGTAGGCGGACACGGCGACACTGCCGTTGATGCACCGGAAGACCTGATCTACGACATCGCTATTCAGGAGCGCGGCCAATGTCGCCGGCGCAACTCTCGGTTCGCCGTTCAGGGGTTTGATCATGTTCAGATGATTTTCCACCACCACGGCGCCATGTTTGCGGATGAAGTCGGCCGGCAGTTCGGCGGCAATCAGTCTTCGACTTTGTTCCTTTGCCGTTGTCCTTTGTATCAGTACGCAAGGGAACTCGGTCATCACCCATTGTTCGTCTTCGCTCGGCTCGAAATACGTTTGGTGATTTCGCTTTTCCGCCCGGAATGAAAATTCGCCGCCGGATCGCACCGACTCAGCCCAAACCAGCGGATAGCGTCCTTTCGCAGGCCTGTTTCTCAGACTTCGCTTGTGACGGTTCCATACCAATGGACCCGTACTTACCTTGTATCCGTAGTCGGCCAGCCGATAGGGCAGTTCATCCGCCTTGCGCGCCAATTCGCAATGCGCCGGCGATCTTGGCATGAGCCAAGGCTGCCGTGAATCCTTGGGCAAACTGAACGAGCCGGCGCTTTTCCGCTTGATGCGGCCATCCTGGCCCTGCGAGAGAAAACTGACTTTCCCGTCGCCCACGACGGAACCACACCTGTAGGTCGCCAGCAGGGTTTCCTGAAGGACGCCGCTGAAAACGCCCTTGCGCTCCTTTACGAATTCTATGCTGACCGGCGGCGCTTCTTTTCCAAGCAGGCCGCGCAACGCCTTGAAGTACTCCCCGGCCAGAAAACTCGTCGGCGTAACGTAAGCGATGACTCCATCGGGCCGCGCGAAGCGGAGCGCCTGGTCGGTAAATACGCCATACAGGTTCGCGTGGCCAAACAGGCTTCGGCGGAACTTCTTGCGCAATCGGGATGAAAGACGCGTACGCCCATAGGGAGGGTTGCCGACCACAAGATCAAATTCGTCCCCCGTCTGGTCCTGATCCAGGCTGTCGCACACGCGCACTGTTTGCTTCAGCCGCTTCCCGGCTTCCCGGCAGAGGTCACCCAGCGCCACGTCCAGAAGCACCTGCGATATCCACGCGGCGAACGGGTCGATTTCAAAACCTTGCAGCCGATTTTCGATACTCGCCAAAATTTCACTCGCGCCTTGGCCTTTCAGACTCTCGGCCATGCGCCTCGCCACGGGCGAGAGGAAGGCGCCTCCTCCACAAGCCGGATCCAGGATCCGTGCGGTTCGCCAATCGATTCCCGCCGCGGTCGCCATGTCGAGCAGACGCCCGCACAATGCCGGAGGCGTGTAATAAGCGCCTGTCCTGGCTCTTGTCGAATTAGGCATCAACCTGGTGTAAAGCAAGCCCAAGGCATAGCCTGCATCCATCAGGTCGAGTTTCGCCGCAGCCACGCCAATGCTCGACGCCAGAAATTCGGCTTCCATTGAAGGAGCGGAAAGCTCAACTTCCTCTGGCAAGTCTCGCAGTTTCCAGGTTTCGGGCGTGTCTTTGTCGAGTTCTTGCCAATAAGCGGAAATCGCCTCGAATACCATTGTCCGCGCAAATTCCATGCGCGCGTCCGGCTGCAAGGAGGCAGCCATGGCGCGGGCTTGTGAACAGCCTGACTCGACCATCGATTGCGGCGATTCGTTTCGCATCTTCAAGCCGCCTGCCTTTGCCGCTCCCTGGCGAGTTCGTATGCCGCCTGCAGACGCATCCAGTAACCGGCGTTGCTCCAGCCGATGCGCTCCAGCGCCAATGCCATTGACGGCGAGATTCCCGCGTTGCCGTTCAACAGCCGAGACAATGCCTGCCGGGTGCATCCCAGCCGCGACGCGGCCTCCGTCACGGTCAGCCCTTCCGCTTCCAGGTCGTCGCGCAAGGTTTCGCCGGGGTGACATGGATTCAGCATTGCCATCGTCAATCCTCCTCATTCTCAGTGGTAATCGAGCAAATCGACGTCCACCGCTTCATTGTCTTCGAATCTGAACACCACTCGCCAATTACCCGAGACGCTGACGCTCCACAAACCAGCCAAATCTCCTTTCAGCGGGTGTAAGCGATAACCGGGCCGTGTGGCGACATCGTTTGGTAATTGCGCCTCGTCCAATACAGTCAGAATTCGTCTCAACCTGGGCGCCAAATTGCCTGGCACTTTGCGAGGGTCGTCCTCCTCAGCTAATGCTCGCAGTCCCTTGTGTTTGATTCGCATGACACGATTGTCCTCCGCAACGCACCACGTTGCAAGGCAGCGATACCCAGGAAGCTATACCCATATATCGCCCGGAAAATTTCAGGATGTATCTTTTCCCCTGTTTTGCGACAATCGCGCTACCCGAACCCAGGCGCCACTGGCAGTTTTTCCGTACGGAGACAGTTTTGACCACACGTTATGCGCTGGTAGTCAAAAAGGACTGCCCAACCTGCGCCCTGATCGAGCCGCTCATTCCGCTACTCGCGGAACAGCTCGACGGCGGCCTGTCGGTTTACGTCCAGGACGATCCGGCTTTTCCGGGCAACTTCGAAGCCATCGACGACCGCGAACTCGACTTCTCCTGGCGAAACGAAATCGAGATCGTTCCGACCTTGCTGCGCGGCGATGGCGGCGAGCGAGTCATCGGCTGGGACCGGGCCGAATGGCGGGAGTTTACCGGCATCGGCGCCCTGGGCGAGGAACTCGCGCCGCACCGGCCGGGCTGCGGTTCGCGCACGCTCGATCCGGGCATGCCGGAAAAACTGGCTGCGCGTCATGCCGAATTCGGCGCACGCAAGGTCGGTCTCGCAGCAGCCGAAGACGACATGGAGACTTGCTTCGAGCGCGGCTGGACCGACGGCCTTCCGGTCGTGCCGCCCACGCCGGAACGCGTCCTGCGCATGCTTGGCGGTTCGGATCGTCAGGCCGGCGAAGTCATCGGCGAGACTCCGCCGGACCGGGTTCCCTGCACGATCGAAAAACTGGCGATCAACGCGGTCATGGCCGGCTGCAAGCCGGAATACTTCCCGCTGGTCATCGCCGCGGTGGAAGCCGCCCTCGATGATGTTTTCTGCATGCACGGCCTGCTTTGCACGACCTATTTTTCTTCGCCGGTTGTCATCGTCAATGGCCTGGCGGCAAAGCGCGCCGGCATGAATTCCGGCGTCAACGCCCTCGGCCAGGGCAATCGCGCCAACGCCACCATCGGCCGCGCGCTACAATTGATTATCCGCAACGTCGGCGGCGGCCTTCCCGGCGGCATAGACCGCGCGGCGATGGGCAATCCCGGCAAGTACACCTATTGTTTCGCCGAAGACGAATCCGATGCGGACTGGCCGAGCCTGGCCATGGACCGCGGCTTCGCGCGGGAAGATTCGGTGGTGAGCCTGTTTGCCGGAGAAGGCCTGCAGGGGATCGTCGACCAGCAGTCGCGCGCGCCCGAATCGCTGGCCGGCAGCTTTGCCGCGAGCCTGCGCACCTTGGTGCATTACAAGCTGTTCGGCATGGCGGACGCAATCCTGGTAGTCGGCCCGGAACATCGCCGGGTGTTGCGCGAAGGCGGCTGGTCCAAGGCCGATTTGCGCCAGGCCTTGTATGATCGCTTGCAGGCGCCGGGGCGGGAGATCATGCGCGGCGCCGACGGCATAG
Organism: Pseudomonadales bacterium; assembly: GCA_022821865.1. GTDB lineage: Bacteria > Pseudomonadota > Gammaproteobacteria > Pseudomonadales > Pseudohongiellaceae > UBA9145. Next base: position 4,670 of record JAJECW010000044.1, on the reverse strand, counting down.
CCGAAGGCATGCCCGAACGATTCCGCGAAAAAACGCTGCACAAATTTCGCGACGGTGGTCTGCATATCGTCAGCCTCGGCGGCACGGCGGGCATGTTTTCGGCGATAATCGGCGGCTGGGTGGCCTCCGGCGAAAGAGGGAGCCAAATGGTTTCCCGCAGAATAGAATGAGTTTCCCCGAGACGGAGAGGCAATCATGAACCAGACGACATTGCTCGACCCCACGGCTGAATTGCGGCCGGTGGAGCGCCAGTTGAGACCGAGGCTCGCAAGCCTGGCGGGCGCCACCGTCGGCCTGCTCGATATTTCCAAGCCGCGGGGCAGGGAATTCCTCGACGAAGTGGAATCCTTGCTCGCGGAACAGGGAGCGACAGTCAAACGTTACGCCAAGCCCACTTTCGCCCGGGTCGCGCCGGCCTCGCTGATGCAGCAGATCGGCGCCGAATGCGACGCGGTGGTCGAAGGATTAGCAGACTGAGGCTCCTGCACGTCGTGCAGTTTGCATGACATGCTCGACCTCGAAAGCCGGGGCTTGCCGGCGGGATTTGTCGCATCCTGCGAATTCGAAGGCGCCGCCGCGGCCCAGGGCAGATCGCTCGGCATCGCGCCGAAAAGCGTGTTCGTGCCGCATCCGATCCAGGACCGGACCGATGCCGAAATGGCCGAACTGGCCCGCGCCGCGATCGACGACATTCGCGCCCTGATCGCCGAATAAATTTTTTAATCACAATCCAGACGGAGTACAGCATGACAACCGAGGCAGTAATCGTATCCACCGCCAGAACCCCCATCGGCAAGGCCTACCGGGGCGCATTCAATGACACCGACGCGCCGTCCATGGCCGGCCACGCCATCGCGGCGGCGGTGGAACGGGCCGGAATCGAACCCGGCGAGGTGGACGATGTAATCATGGGCTGCGCCATGCAGCAGGGATCGACCGGTCAGAACATCGGCCGCACGGCGGGAGTGGCCGCCGGCCTGCCTTCCTCCGTCGCCGGCATGAGCATCGACCGCCAATGCGCTTCCGGCATGATGGCGATCGCTACCGCCGCCAAGCAGATAGTGAACGACGGCATGCCCATCGTGGTGGGCGGCGGAGTCGAATCGATCAGCCTCGTGCAGAACGAACATCGAAACGGCTACCGGGCCCAGGACCCGCAGGTCGTCTCCCGTTCGGAACACGCTTACATGTCCATGCTGGAAACCGCCGAAGTCGTTTCGAAACGCTACGGCGTCAGCCGCGAACAGCAGGACGAATTCGCCCTGCAAAGCCAGCAGCGCACCGCCGCCGCCCAGCAGGCGGGCAGGTTCGACGACGAAATCGTGCCGCTGCCGTCCACCATGTTGTACACGGACAAGGAAACCAAGCAGCAAAGCAAACACGCAGTCACGCTGGAAAAGGACGAAGGCAATCGGCCCACGACCACGCTGGATGGGCTTACCGGCCTGCGCACGGTCTTCGAAGGCGGCGTCATCACCGCCGGCAACGCCAGCCAGTTGTCAGACGGCGCCTCGGCCTCGGTATTGATGGACGCCAGGGTCGCCGAACGCAAGGGCCTGACCCCGCTCGGCGCCTATCGCGGCATGGCCGCCGCCGGACTCGACCCGGACGAAATGGGCATCGGCCCGATCTACGCCGTGCCCAAACTGCTCGAGCGCTTCAATCTGAAAATGGACGACATCGACCTGTGGGAACTGAACGAGGCCTTCGCCGTGCAGGTCGTCTATTGCCGCGATCATCTCGGCATTCCCAATGAGTTGCTCAACGTCAACGGCGGCGCCATTTCCGTCGGCCACCCCTATGGCATGAGCGGCGCCCGCCTCGTCGGCCACGCCCTAATCGAAGGCAAACGCCGCGGCGCGAAATACGTCGTCTGCACCATGTGCGTCGGCGGCGGCATGGGAGCCGCGGGGCTGTTCGAGGTGTATTGATCGGAAAGGGACATGACAGTGGAAATCTTTTCCCCGGATTGGTTCAAGATTCTCTTCAACAAGAAGTGGGACACGACAGGTCTCGCGGAGGCAACCGCGCGGATTGACCGTGAGTTGCTGCTGCGTGAATTCACAGAACTGAGAAGAACTGCTCCACGAAGGGCGGAAAGAGAGAAGACGTACTTTAGCGACAAGAGAAACGGTTCGATTTCAACGCCCCAGCGCAAAGACGATTCACCCGCCGGAGACCGCAAGCGGTTCGAGGAACACTTGGCGATGGCGCTATGGGGTCTCAATGCAAGTTGGCCCTGTGGCGGAGGTGAATCGTTCCGGCTCCTTGACTATCAATTCCCTCTCAAGTCGGCACAGGGCGATAAAGGGATCGGAAAGATCGATCTGCTAGGCCTGACCGACCGAGGAAGACTCATTGTCATCGAACTGAAGGTTACCTCACGTTCTCCCACCAACCGTGGGGAAACACCTGTTTCCACCCTTTTGCAGGGCTTGCGCTATGCCGCCATTGTTTACGCGAACCTGACATCCATTGCTTGTGAAATCCGGCAACGATTCGACAATTTAATACTTGACGTCCCTCCGACTGTGCAGATTCTCGCCCCCAAATTTTGGTGGGAAAGGTGGATCAATCTCGCTGATTCAACTCGTGGGAAAGCAGGGGCATGGGAACTGGAGTTTATGCGGCTAATCCGAGATATTGAGGAGCAAATCGGAATCATAGTTGAATGTCTGGCGCTCGATGTCGATTACGGGGACTTGGAGTATGGCGCTGACTACCGCAGTCCGCGCCTTGCCAGAGTTCCTGCAATTTTCCCCGTCTTACTGGATCAGGCGCAATTGTTTGGCCCGGCGCTTATCCCGGTTCAGCGGGGTTGATTAACTATGGGCGCTTACAATGAATTCGAAGCGGAAATTCAGGAACGATTATGGGCCTGGGCCGATCGATACCATCGCGCTCAACTCGATGGCGGCAAGCGACTCAATCGTCCGCCGGTTCTTGCGGAGCAATTTGCCGCTGAAGGTGTCCTGGTTCCACCGAGTGGGCGCGAAATCACTGAAATCAGGGCGGCGATTCCCGCCAGCGACCGGCATCGGTGGTTCCGCAGTCTGAAAAGTTCGCAAGCGCTGACCCAAAGCGTGTTCGGCGCGATTCGCGCTTTCGATTGTCTCAACCTGCTTTACGACGTGCCCGCGGAATGTGGCAGACCCGCGTTTTTCGATAGCCGGTCCGGCTGGTCTATTGAATTTGAACATGAAATAAGCGTTCTGAATGAACCCAGACCGACAAATGTAGATGTTTTCTTGCTTGGACCAGGTAAACGGGTTGCTGTCGAATGCAAATTCATGGAGCGGGAGTTCGGAACTTGTTCGCGCCCGCGGCTGCGGCCTAAAGAACCAACCTACGAACGACAATTTTGCGACGGGAATTATCGGATTCAGCGTGGTCGCTCGAAACGCTGCGCATTGACCGAGATCGGCATCCGATACTGGGAGTTCCTGCCTCACCTGTTTGATTGGCCCGCAGATCGCGATCTCCTCCCTTGTCGATTCGGAGAAGTGTACCAATTGGCGCGAAACGCACTAGCGGCAACAGTCGGGCCAGACGGAAAGCTCAGTGCCACAAGCGGCCATGCGCTATTACTGTACGATGCCAGAAATCCCGAGTTTCAGTCAGGAGGCAAAGCCGAATTGCAATGGCAATCCGCCATCGCAGCGTGTCGCGTTCCCGGGCTACTCCGACGCCTCAGCTGGCAACAACTACTGAAGACATTGTCGAGTTCATCGAATCTTGCATACTTGGTCGAAGGTGTAGAACGCAAGTATGGGTTGAAACCCGAGTAAATCCGTCATTGCATTCGGGAGGATCGTCGACGGCTATAGTCGGACTCCAAAATTTCAGGAAAACTAGAACGGCAAGAGTTCAAAATCGTAGCGGTCGAGCAGGGCGAAAAGCTGGTCGTTGTCCAGATGCTCGCCCAATGTGCCGCAAGAGTGGTGTCTCCAGATCGATTCGGTACGGCTGAAAATGGCGGCGAGTTTCTGTTCCGGGTCGTGACGGGAGCGGTATAGTAAGCCGTCGGGGCGTTCGGGGTGGTTGTGGAAGGCTTGCGTCCAGAGTTGGGCAATGGAATAGTCGCCGCTTGTCAGTCGGGCATCGCCGAGACCCATCCTTACCGACCCGGGCCCGGTCAGGTCAACCAGGGTCAAAGCCCGATTGGCATTGAATTTTGCCAAATGGAATGAATTCAACCATTCCTCGGTAGTCGCGCGTACGGCTTGGCGACAGAACACTTCCACGAAGGCCCCGGCCAGATCTTTCGCCAGGTACAGTGTGCCAAATGTGGAATTCGGGGAATCGAACCGCCCTTCACCGGTTCGTCCGAAGTAAACAGGTGAAAACTCCGCCTGGTGCAATCGGAACCAATCCGATTCCGGTGCAAGTTGTGCAAGCGTCAACTCTCGCCGGCTGAAATCATCGCCTGGCGGCTGTGATGCCGGAGGCCGATTCTCCATGGGTTTCCCAATGCAGTCGCGGAATCTTGCTTAAAGACAGAATCCGGCTCTAAATCCCTTCATCGGGTATCTAAGTATTCTCTGAAAAACTCCATCCGTGGAGTTTTTCATTATCGCAAAACAAAAGCGTGGTTTTGTTTTGCTCCCGAATTCAATGGCTTACGCCATCGAATTCGGCGGCACTTCCATGTGCCGCAGGGAAGCTCTGAC
>JAJECW010000034.1 GCA_022821865.1 Pseudomonadales bacterium | reverse complement strand
GGAAGCTCTGATTAAGTCAGAGCTTCCCTGCGGCACATGGAAGTGCCGCCGAATTCGATGGCGTAAGACATTGAATTCGGGAGCAAAACAAAACCACGCTTTTGTTTTGCGATAATGAAAAACTCCACGGATGGAGTTTTTCAGAGATATAGCCGGGGCATTTTGCACCCGATTCGGGCAATTCCAGGCGCTCCGAAGCCATGGCATACATCTTGCTCACAATCAGGCAGCCCAGTCCCTGGCTCCCACATGATAACCGAAGGGCCCGGAATCTGGCGGCACAGCAATCCATAACCCAGGAGACAGTTGGAAAATGAAATCGAAACTCGAATACATCTGGCTGGACGGCTACATGCCGACCCAGAACCTGCGCAGCAAGACAATGATCAGGGAAGAATTCGACGGGACGCTGGAAAGCTGCCCACAGTGGTCATTCGACGGCAGCTCGACACAGCAGGCCAGCGGCGATGATTCGGATTGCCTGTTGCAGCCGGTCGCGATTTACGAAGACCCGGACCGGGCCAGCGGCTATCTCGTCATGTGTGAAGTGCTCAACGCCGACGAAAGCCCACACCGCTCCAACGGTCGCTCCACCATCGACGACGATGACGACGACTTCTGGTTCGGCTTTGAACAGGAATACTTTCTGTGGGACCCATCCACCAATGCCCCACTCGGCTTTCCCGCCGGCGGCTATCCCGGACCCCAGGGCCTGTACTACTGCTCCGTGGGCGCATTGAACTGCCACGGCCGGGAAATCGTCGACGAACATCTTGACCTGTCCCTGGCGGCCGGCATCAATGTGGAAGGCATCAATGCCGAGGTTGCCGCGGGGCAATGGGAATTCCAGGTCTTCTCCAAGGGCGCCAAGCGCGCCGGCGACGAAACCTGGATCTGCCGCTATCTTCTTGAGCGCACCGCCGAGCGGCACGGCGTTTCCATCAACTGGGAACCCAAGCCGCTGGGCAAGGAACTCGACTGGAACGGCTCCGGCATGCACGCCAACTTCTCCAACAGCGTCATGCGCGACGCCGGCGACGAGGAGATCTTCACCAGGATCTGCGACAGCTTTGGCCGCAATATCGACCGACATATTTCGGTGTATGGCGCCGGCAACGATCAGCGCCTGACGGGGCTCCATGAAACCCAGGCCATCGACGTGTTCTCCTACGGTATTTCCGACCGGGGCGCATCGATCCGGATTCCGGTGGCCACTGTCCAGGCTGGCTGGAAGGGGCGGCTGGAAGACCGCCGCACCGCTTCCAATGCCGACCCGTACAAGGTCGCCGCGGCGATCATCCGGTCCACCAAGGAAGCGCTGGCTGATTAGGACTGCGACAGGCCCGGTCGATTCGGTCGGGCCTGTCCGGCTCATCGCCCTGCGCGGGATGCAAACCTGTGGAGAGGCGAATCGACTACAGGCGGCTGCTCGACGGCCTGAACACGGCAGTGCTGCTGCTTGACGCGGACCTGCGCATCCGCCTCGTCAATCCCGCCGCGGAAGATCTGCTCGCCACCAGTTCCCGCAAGGCGACCGGGCTCTTCCTCGGCGAGGTTTTCCGCAATGGCGCGGAGGATATCGAAGCCATGAGTCAGGCCCTGGGCGAACACAGCGGCTTCACCAAGCGGATGGTTTCCTGGCGCCTGCCCCAGGAAAAAACCGTGGACCTGGATTACACGATTACTCCCATCGACCTCGATGGAGAAATGCTCGCCCTGCTTGAAATGAATTCCCTGGAATACTCCCAGCGCATCAGCCGCGACCAGATGTTCAGCACCACCCAGGCCACCACCCGGGAACTCGTCCGCGGCCTGGCCCACGAAATCAAGAATCCGCTCGGCGGCCTGCGCGGCGCGGCCCAGTTGCTCGCCCGGGAACTGCCCGACGCGGAACTTGCCGACTATACCGGCATCATCATCGACGAGGCCGACCGCCTGCGCAATCTGGTGGAGCGTCTCACCGGCTCCCGCAAGCCACTGGAAACCCGCAGCATCAATATCCACGAAGTGGTCGAGCGGGTGCGCAATCTCGTGGCGGCGGAGATTGACGGGCGCGGCATCAGGCTCAAGCGCGACTACGACCCCAGCATCCCGAACCTCCATGCCGACCCGGAACAGCTCATCCAGGCAATCCTGAACATCGTCCGCAACGCCATGCAATCGCTTTCCAGCCCGGCGGTGAAACACGATCTCGGCGCCATCACCCTGCGCACCCGCACCGTGCGCAAGGTCACTTTTGGCCCCCGTTCACGCCACCCGGCCATATCCGTGGAAATCATCGACAACGGCCCGGGCATTCCCGAACATTTGCGCGAATCGATTTTTTTTCCCATGGTGACCGGTCGCCCGGAAGGCACTGGTCTTGGCCTGCCCATCGCCCACGCCATCATCAGCGAACACCGCGGGCTGCTCGAATGCGAAAGCGAATCCGGGCATACCTGTTTCCGCCTGTTGCTGCCCTACCAGCGCGGCGCCGGCAACCCGGCGGCGCCGGAGCCCGGCCCATGAACGCCAGCCCCGCTGTGTGGATTCTCGATGACGACCGCTCGGTCCGCTGGGTGCTCGATAAGTCGCTGGGCAACGAGGGCCTTGCCACCGTGGCCTTCGCCAGCGGCGAGGACCTGCTCCAGCGCCTGCGCCATGAAGCGCCCGACGTCATCATCAGCGATATCCGCATGCCGGGAATCAGCGGCCTGGAATTGCTGTCCTCGGTGAAATCCTCGCATCCGGATTTGCCGGTCATCATCATGACCGCGCACTCCGACCTCGACAGCGCGGTCATGTCCTACAGCCGCGGCGCATTCGATTACCTGCCCAAGCCATTCGATATCGAAGACGCCATCGCGGTAACCCGCCGGGCCCTGGAACACGCCAACGAGCGGGGGGAATCCGCCAGGGTGGGCAACGGGCAGCCCGAGCCGGCGCGGGACATCATCGGCGAGGCGCCGGCCATGCAGGAAGTCTTCCGCGCCATCGGCCGGTTGTCTCATTCGAATATCTCGGTGCTGATCAATGGCGAGTCAGGCACCGGCAAGGAACTCGTGGCCCGGGCGCTGCACCAGCACAGCCCCCGGGTCGAGCAGCCTTTCGTGCCGCTCAATGTGGCGGCGATTCCCGCCGAACTGATCGAATCGGAACTGTTCGGCCACGAGAAGGGCGCCTTCACCGGCGCCACCCAGCGGCGCACCGGACGGTTTGAGCAGGCCAATGGCGGCACCCTGTTCCTCGATGAAATCGGCGACATGCCCCAGGCCACCCAGACGCGCCTGCTGCGGGTGCTTTCGGAAGGCGAGTTCTATCGCGTGGGCGGCCATCTGCCGGTGCGGGTGGACGTGCGCATCATCGCCGCCACGCATCAGAATCTGGAAGAGCGGGTGGAGCGGAACCGCTTTCGCGAAGACCTGTTTCACCGCCTCAACGTGATCCGCATTCATGTGCCCAAACTGAGCGAAAGGCGCGAGGACATCCCCCGGCTGGCGCGGCATTTCCTCGCCCGGGCGGCGACCGAACTCGACGCGCCGGTGAAGTCGCTGCGGCCGGAAACCGAGCAATACCTGCAAGGGTTGAGTTGGCCGGGCAATGTGCGGCAACTGGAGAATTTCTGCCGCTGGATCACGGTGATGGCTTCCGGGCGCGAGGTGTACATCACCGACCTGCCGCCGGAGTTCGCCGGGCAGCGCGACACCCCCGGCGCAGCCGGCAACTGGACCGCGGCGCTCAAGTCATGGGCCGATGATCAACTCAAGCAGGGCAATATCGGCATCCTGGATGACGCCACGCCGGCCTTCGAGCGGGCGATGATCGATATCGCCCTCAAGCACACAGCCGGTCGCAAGCAGGACGCGGCCCAGCTACTCGGCTGGGGCCGCAATACCCTGACGCGAAAAATCCACGAACTCAGTTCACGACAGTAGGTGGCGTTTGCGCGGTCTGCTGCTCCGTCTGTCTTCGCTTCTGCTCCGCATAGACCGCGTCAAAATTGATGGGCGCCAGCATGAGCGGAGGGAAGCTGCCCTTGGTAACGATGGAATCGATGGATTCCCGGGCGTAGGGAAAGAGGATATTGGGGCAAACCGTGGACAATACCTGCTCAAGCTGCTGAGCTTCCATGTTGGCGCAGGCGAACACGCCGGCCTGCTGGACTTCCACCAGAAACGCGGTGTTGTCCTCAAGTTTGGCGTCCACCGTCAGGGTGAGTACAACTTCGTAGGTGTTTTCCTGGAATTTCCCGGAGCGGCTCTTGACTTCAAAATTGATCTTGGGACTCCACTGCCCGGTAAAAACGCCGGGACTGCGCGGCGATTCGAAGGAGAAGTCCTTCAGATAGATGCGCTGCAAGGCGAACTGCGGGGCGTTCGGATCCCCCTGGGCTTGCTGCCCGGCCTGTTCCGGCGCGGCGCCGGCGCCGTCCTGGTTCTGTCCGCTTTGCTCGTTCGTTTCGTTCTCAGCCATGATCGCTCCCAATTTGACGGCGGCGGGCCCGCGCCCATCCAGCCGCTATTTCTTGATCAACGGAAAGGACCGCGCGGTCCACTCTGAAATGCCGCCGGTCATCTTGACGACCTTTTCGTGGCCGGCTTCTTCCATACTCTTCACCGCCGCGCCGGATTGCTGGCCGAGCTTGCACACCACCAGCTTGGGCTTGTCCCTGTGCTTGTTCAACTCGGCCATGCGCTGCTTGAGCTTCGCCAGCGGAATATTGACGGCCCCGGCGATATGACCCTGATCAAATTCCTTCCTGTCCCTGATATCAACCACAATCGCGCCTTCGCGATTGATCATCGTAACCGCCTGCTGGGGCCCCACCGCCGCGGCGGCGGCGCGGGCATGATAAACGATTATCGCCAGCAGCGTAACCACCCACATCCCGGCCAAAAGCAGGTGATTGCCAATGAATTCAACGAATTGCGCCATCAGAAAAGAGCATGCCCAAATCGGGGCGCCGCAAAACCGCCCCGGAAAATCCGGCACGCAGTATACACGCCCCCCATGGTAGCGTGAAGCGTCTGGCAAACAGCCACCGACAAGAGATTCCGCGACTTCGCGCGGAATGACGGGCGGGCGCCGCTGGACTTGCCCGGGGAATTGGACTAGCCTGCATTGGCGAACTCCAGATGGCTGGAGATCGAATTGCCTTTGTCGGAAAGCGGGAACATGCGAAAAGGACGGTGCCGTCATACGATTCTTACGATGCTGCTATTGGTAGCCTTCGCCGGTCAGACCGTGGAGGCAACAAGCAAATTCTGCGAATACGCATCTTCCCCCATGCACTTTCATGCGGATAGCGAATTCGCGGAGTTGGGGCACCCCCATCCCGCGAGTCCGGACGCATCGTCTCCGGAAAGTCTCGATTGCTTTCAGGAATGCGCATGCACGCTGAATGGTTGCGCCTATTCCGTCTTGCCCGCATCCGGTTCGGATTCCCCCTTCAGCCTCATTCCGGCAATCGGCCATTTTGACGAATCCGTCATAAGCCGGATGTCTCCTCCCCTGTTTCGCCCGCCAATTCTCCATTGACAGCATAGCTGCGCCTGTAATTCGGGTGCGCCTGCCATGAAGTTTCATCCGGAGTTCCGCTCCGGAATTCCGCCGCAGCGCAACCCTCGGCGATAGACCTAAAGATCATTGCACTCCCTGGCAGGCGCCGCTATTCGGCAAGAATGGCGGCGGCAACGTATTCGCGAGTAGAAAGACAAATGGAGCAATTGACGATGGCACGAATTTCACTAGTGAAAAAGGCGGCTGCGATCGGGTTGATCGGACTGTCGTCCCTGGTCATGGCACAGGCCGAATTGACCCTGGAACAGGCGGTATCGCTTGCCCTGGAGAACGATCCGTGGCTGGACGGAAGCCGCTATCGAGAGCGGGCGCTGGCGGCGCAAAGCGTGGCTGCCACGAGCCTGCCCGACCCCATGGTGTCGTTCGGATTCGAAAAACTGCCGGCGAACGGCTTCAACTTTCGCCAGGAGCCGATGACGCAATTCAGGGTTGGCGTCAGCCAGGTGTTTCCCCGCAGTGAAACACGCGAATTGACAAGCCGGCAACTGAGTGAAGAGGGGGCGCAACAGCCCCTGATGCGGCAGGACCGCCTGGCCAGAGTCACTGTCGCCGTTTCCCGATTGTGGCTCGAATCCTATCGCAACCGGTGGGCCCGGCAGTTGATAGAAGAAGATCGCGCGCTGTTCGAGTACCTCGTCGATGTGGCCGAATCGAGCTATACCAGCGCGGTCGGCGAAATCCGGCGGCAGGATCTGGTGCGCGCGCAACTCGAACTCACTCGCCTGGAAGACCGGCTGACAGAGCTGCGGCAGCAACAGGAAATGAACCTCGCCGGTTTGCACGAGTGGCTGCCCGGGACTGATACAAACAACATCGAGCTGAGTAACTCATTGCCGGTGCTGACGCTCGATCAACCGTTCGCGGCCGGGCAAGATCCGGACCGCGCCGAACGGCTCACACAATTGCTGCTGGCGCACCCACGAATCAGATCCATCGATCAGAAGATCATCGCCACGAACACCGGTATTCGGTTGGCGGAACAGAAGTACAAGCCGCAATGGAGCGTCAATGCCAGTTACGGCTATCGGGAAGACGATCCATTGGGAGTGTATCGCAGCGATTTCGTCTCCTTCGGAGTGAGCTTCGATTTGCCGATGTTCACAACCAACCGCCAGGACAAGGAAGTGCAGGCGGCGCAGGCCACCGAGGCGGCCGCCCGAACCGAAAAGACGCTCGCATTGAGGTCGATGCTCGCGGGCCTCGAATCCACACTGGCTCGCCTGGAGCGGCTGGGCCAGCGCGAAATACTCTATGAAGATCGGCTCTTGCAGGAAATCAGCGACCAGGCCGAGGCCTCGCTGACGGCTTACACGAATGAAGCCGGCGATTTCGCCGAAGTCGTGAGAGCGCGAATCGCCGAACTCAACACCAACATCGATTTCCTGAACATCCAGATCGATCGGCTGCAAACCATCGCCGAACTGAACTATTACCTGGTTTCAGCGGAAGGAGACATCACCCGGAGCGTTTCACCATGAACAGATCATTCGTTTACACGATACTCGCACTGGCAGCCACCGCGGTCGCGACTCATTTTCTGACGCGGTTCGGTATGACCATGACCGAGACCCACCGCAACGGACAGGCCGACGCCGCGACCCCGCTCTATTGGGTGGCGCCCATGGACCCGGATTACCGCCGCGACGGACCCGGCAAGTCTCCCATGGGCATGGATCTGGTGCCGGTCTACGCGGACAGCGGCATGGACCCGGCCAATCCGGGCACGATTTTCATTTCGCCGGATGTCGTCAACAACCTGGGGGTACGCACGGCACAGGTAGAACGCCGTTCAATGCACACCCGGATTACCACGGTCGGTTACGTTCAGTACGACGAAGACCAACTCGTGCATATCCACCCGCGAGTCGAAGGATGGATCGAACGACTTTACGTGCAGGCCGCCGGCGACCCGGTGGAAGAAGGCGAGCCATTGTATTCGCTGTATTCCCCGCAATTGGTGAACGCCCAGGAAGAATTGCTGCTGGCGCTCAATCGCGACAATGAGCGTTTCGTTCAGGCCGCCGAAGATCAACTGCGAGCGCTCCAGATCAGCGACGCGGAAATCAACGACCTGCGAAACACGCGCCAGGTTAAACAGACGCTGACCTTTTATGTTCCCCAGTCCGGCGTGGTTGACAACCTCAATATTCGCGAAGGTTTTTTCGTCGGGCCAGGTACGACGCTGATGTCGATCGGCACCTTGAACGACGTATGGGTCGAAGCGGAAGTCTTCGAGCGTCAGGCAGCCCTGGTGGAAGCCGGATTGCCGGTTACGATGTCGCTGGACTATTTGCCGGGCAGACTCTGGGAAGGAAGCGTCGACTACGTCTATCCGACCCTGAATGCCCAGACGCGCACCGCGCGGGTCCGGCTGCGATTCGAGAACCCCGACGGACTATTGAAACCCAACATGTTTGCGCAAGTGACCGTTCTTGCCGACGCGGCGGACGATGTATTGGTGATTCCGCGTGAAGCCGTCATTCGCACGGCCAGACAGGACCGCGTCGTACTGGCCGAGGGCGATGGGCGCTTCAAGTCGGTCGCCGTCGGTCTGGGGCGACTGGACGACCGGTACGCGGAAATCACCCGGGGCGTGGAAGAAGGCGAGCGAGTCGTCGTCTCCGCGCAATTCCTGCTGGATTCCGAATCCAGCCAGACTTCGGATTTCATGCGCATGAGCCACGATGACGCAGTAGTCGATCAATAGCTCCATGTTCATTGTCCGCAGTCTCTCCAGTTCGGGTTCGCCAGGAGACAGTCATGATTGAAAGCCTGATTCGCTGGTCCGTCAAGAACCGGCTATTGGTACTGCTGGTTACGGCGATCGTCGCGGCCGCGGGGATTTTCGCCCTGAGAAACACTCCGGTGGATGCCATTCCCGACCTGTCGGACGTGCAGGTGATCGTCAAGACCAGTTATCCGGGACAGGCGCCGCAAGTCATGGAAGATCAGATTACTTATCCGCTTTCCTCGGCAATGCTTTCGGTACCCGGCGCGGTAACCGTCCGCGGCTATTCCTTCTTCGGCGATTCCTACGTCTATGTGATCTTCGACGAAAACACCGATCTGTACTGGGCCCGTTCGCGTGTGCTCGAGTACCTGAGCCAGGTGGCGCCCTCGTTGCCCGCAAGCGCCCGGCCGCAACTGGGGCCGGACGCAACAGGCGTGGGCTGGGTCTACCTGTACGCTCTCGTTGACCGGACCGGCCGGCACGATATCAGCGAGTTGCGTTCCATCCAGGACTGGTTCCTGAAATACGAACTTCAAACCGTGCCCGGCGTATCGGAAGTCGCTTCGGTAGGCGGCATGGTCAAGCAATACCAGGTGCTCGTAAATCCGGAAAAGCTTCGGGCCTTCGACTTGCCCCTGGCGCAGATTCGGACGGCAATTCAGCGCGCCAACCAGGAAGTGGGCGCTTCCGTCATTGAAATGGCGGAAGCCGAATACATCGTACGCGCATCGGGTTACATCCAGAGCGAGAACGATCTGGCCAACATCCCGTTGAGCGTGAACGCAAGCGGCACACCGCTGCGGTTGAAAGATGTCGCCGAGATCAATCTCGGTCCACAGATGCGAAGAGGAATTGCCGAACTCAACGGCGAAGGCGAAACGGTCGGCGGCCTGGTCGTCATGCGCTACGGCGAGAACGCGCAAAGAACCATAGACGGCGTCAAGGCGAAACTCCAGGAATTGCGGCAGGGATTGCCGGATGGCGTGGAGATCGTTCCAGTCTATGATCAATCCGGGCTTATCTCGCGGGCAATCGACAATCTATGGCAAAAACTGGCCCAGGAACTGCTTCTCGTGGGATTCATATGCATGGTATTCCTGCTCCATTTTCGCTCCTCCCTGGTCGCCATTGCCAGTCTGCCGATGGGCATTCTCGTGGCTTATCTTGTGATGTACATGCAAGGCCTGAACGCCAATATCATGTCCCTGGGTGGCATCGCACTCGCCATCGGGTCAATGGTGGACGGCGTGATCGTGCTGATCGAGAACCTGCACAGGCATATGGAGCGCCAGCGGGTTACCAGGGAAAATCGCTGGCGGATTGTCGCGGATTCGGCCGCGGAAGTCGGGCCGGCGCTGTTTTTCAGCTTGCTTATCGTCGCGGTGAGTTTCCTGCCGGTATTTACCCTGGAGGCCCAGGAAGGCCGCCTGTTCTCCCCTCTGGCCTATACGAAAACCTATGCGATGGCCGCCGCGGCAATATTGGCGGTTACGCTGATGCCCGTACTCATGGGCTATTTCATTCGGGGCAGGATTCTCCCGCAACGGAGAAACCCGGTGAACAATATACTGATACGAGCTTACGTTCCGGTTCTCAGGACCGTGCTGAACCATCCGAAGACCACTTTGGCCGCGGCGATACTGGTTGGCGCAAGCGCCTGGTGGCCGTTGCAAAACATGGGCAGTGAATTTATCCCGCCATTGGACGAGGGAGACCTGATGTATATGCCGACGACCTATCCGGGCATCTCCATCGGCAAGGCGCGCGAATTGCTGCAACAGACGGACAAGCTGATCCGCACGGTTCCGGAAGTGGAAACGGTCTTCGGAAAAATCGGCCGGGCCGAAACCGCCACCGACCCGGCGCCGCTGACAATGATCGAAACCTTCGTGCAGTTAAAGGACAAGAGTGAGTGGCGCCCGGGCGTCACTCCGGCATCGCTGAGAGACGAACTCGACGGGCTGGTCAATCTTCCCGGCCTCACCAACGCGTGGGTAATGCCGATCAGAACCCGCATCGATATGCTGGCGACCGGCATCAAGACACCCGTCGGCATCAAGATTGCCGGAAGCGACCTCTCGCGGATACAGGAAATCGGCCAGCAATTGGAATCGATCCTGTCCGGCGTGGCGGGCACGGCGTCCGTATATTCCGAGCGCGTGGCGGGAGGGCGTTACATCCAGGTCGATATCGACCGGGAAAAAGCTTCGCGTTTCGGCCTGAACATAGCCGATGTCCAGGAGGTGATCGGCTCGGCTATCGGCGGCATGAACGTCACCCAGACCGTGGAAGGACTGGAGCGCTATCCGGTCAACATCCGCTACCCCCAATCCTATCGCGATTCACCCGAACGACTTTCCCTGCTGCCGATCGTGACAAGAGCCGGCGAGCGGATAGCCCTGGGCGATGTCGCCAGCGTTTTTATCGAAGACGGCCCGCCCGGCATCAAGAGCGAAAATTCGCGAATCAACGGCTGGGTTTATATCGATATCGAAGGGGTCGATGTCGGCGGATACGTCGAGGAAGCCATGCGGGCCGTCGATGAACAACTCGAATTGCCGGCCGGTTACTCGATCAACTGGTCGGGTCAATACGAATACATGCTCCGCGCCAAGGAAAGACTCACCTATATCGTCCCGCTGACACTCGCCGCGATTGTCGTATTGCTGTTTATCAATTTCCGGCAACTCGCGCCGGTTCTGATGGTGATGGGCACGATGCCCCTGGCTCTGGCAGGCGGCTTCTGGCTGACGTACGGAATGTCGTTCAATTTTTCGATCGCTGTCGGCGTGGGTTTGATCGCGTTGGCCGGCGTGGCGGTCGAACTCGGCGTCATCATGCTGGTTTACCTGAACCGCTGCAGCAGGGATGTCCTGGACAGGAATTCGGCAACCGATCGGGCGCCGACCCACAAAACGCTGTTCAACGCCGTGCTTCAGGGCGCCAGTATGCGAGTCAGGCCGGTATTGATGACGGCCGGTTCCACCATAATCGGATTGTTTCCGATAATGCTCGGCACGGGCACGGGTTCCGAAGTATTGAGCCGTCTGGCGGCTCCCATGGTCGGGGGAATGGTCAGCGCGGTGCTGATTACCCTGCTTGTACTCCCGGCTGTATATTACCTGTGGAACAGGAAGCAGGGGATTCTACGTTAATGGGTCGAAATGCAGCAGGCCGGGAAATCGTCTGAAGTCATAGTCCGCCGAACACAGTTTCGCGGAGTTTTCTATGGCAAGCGCGGCAATGTGGGCATCCGTAGTCAGATTGCCGCCGGTTCCGGCAAGGTCGATGAGATTGCGCAAAATTTCCCAGTGACGCTTTCCGGGATGAACGATTGACGATCCGGGTTGCCGCAGCCAGGAATCGACAAATTCCAGCGCCGCGTCGATGGACAGCGGATTTTCGAGAATAGCGCGATGTGTCGAGATTCGCAGGAACGCGAGTAACACGACCCAGGGGAATCCAAGTTCGATTTCCGTGTTTAGCGAGCTCTCCAGCCAGCGCCGCGCCGGCCTGTGTTGATTGGCGCTGGCGTTGACTGCATAAAGCAGGATGTTGGCGTCTACCAGAATCATTTCCGCAGCGCCAGCTTGCGGGCGATCTCCGAGTCTTCCAGATTGTCGGCCAGGGACAATGCCTTGGTCAGATCATATTCCGGGCGAGGTTCGCCCATCTTTACAGGCTTGAGCTTGTATGGATTGCGGCGCTGGGGAAATTGCCCATATTCCAGCCCACGTCGCAAGGTTTCATTAACCACTTGTTTGAAAGACTTGCCCGTTTCGTGGGCCAGGCTTTTCAATCGCGCCGCCGTCTTGTCTTCGATCGTAAGTGTCGTGCGCATGGCCGCCACTCCCAATGCCAATATGCGCATCATAGCAGATATATACCAGGCATCAAAACATCAGAATGTTCGGCGGCCCGACCCTGCCCTGAAATGACGGCGAGAATCAGAGCATGACCGTCAGGTCTCGGCCTGCCGTGGTCAGGAGTCTTGCGAGTCCGGCCCGCGCCACGGGGTCAGGCGCGGCCACCAGCGACGCACATGCAGGCAATAGGCCTCATACGAGCCTTCGAATCTTCGACGAAGTTGCGGCTCCTCGTAGAGTCGCACGCGCAGGTGAAACGCGAGCAGAAGCAAGCCTGCGTAGGCGAACAGGAGGGTCTGGCCAAAGAGCAGCGCCTGCCCGGCAACGATGGTCACCACGCAGACGTACATAGGGTTCCGCACGAACCGGTAGAGGCTGGACGCCACCAGCACTTCGGTCTGTTCCACCGGCGCCGGGGTGCCCCGTCCCTTGAAGGCGAAGCGGGCGAAACAATCGAGCAGACAGGACAGCCCCACAATGATTGCCGCCGCGCCCACTGCCCGCCCGACCGGCAGACCGAAAAGCGGCGGCCGCATCGACCAACCGGATAGCAAGAACGGGACGACGCCGGCTACGACACCGGGAGCGGCCAGGAAGAAGGCGAACGACCCCAGAACCGCTCGCGCAGTTGTGCCCTTCTCGAACATGTCATGATGCCCGGGGAATCCCAAGAATGATGTTACGGCAGCATAGCGCCCATTATCGCGCACCGTCCGCACCATTACCTGCGGACCGCGCCTAACCACACACCGCGGGGGCCGCGCTGAAATGCGGCGATAGCGAATTTTCGCTTTCGCGAATTCCTGCGGCGCAGGCTCCTAGCGGTAATGCAGCGGAACCGTCATTGTAATCGTCACGCCTTCCACATCCTGCCGGTTGTCGGCGCGGATGTGGCCGTTGTGGAAATCGGTGATGAGCCGGGCGATATGCAGGCCCATGCCGAGATGCGGCTGTTTCTGCCTCTGGTGCGGTCGCACGGAAACCATCGATTCGAAAATCCGGTCCGACATTTCTTCCGGCAGGTAAGGCCCCGCATTGCTGATGCGTATCATTGCCTGATCACGCACACTGCGGCAATTGACGATGATGGGTGCCCCGGGATGGGAAAACTCCACCGCATTGGCGATGAGCTTGTCGAGCAACTGGGCGATGTATTCGGGAACGCCCTTGACCTGAACCGGCGGGCCGCTGATGCCGATGTCGAGGGAGAACTTCGATTCCGGATAGGCCAGCCGGTAGCCTTCAACGCAGCCCCTGACCACTTCGGCGAGGTCGATGACTTCCTTTTCCGAGGTTTGCAGCATCTGTTCGAGCCGGGTAGCCTCGCTCATGTTGGTGAGAATGAGATTGAGCCGGCTGATGCCTTCCTCGGCGCGCTTGATGTAGACCTGGGATTCCCGGGGATTGTCGGTGCTGCCGAGATTCTCGATGGAGGAGCGCACCACGGTCACCGGCGTGCGCAGTTCGTGTGACAGCCGCGAGGACATGTTTTCCAGATAGCTCGTGTATTGGCTGAGGCGCTCGACGATATTCGAAAAGCTGCGCGACAGGTCGCCGATTTCGTCTGAATTGGGAGACGGCACGATGGTGTTGCGGACCCGGCCGCTGTCGTCGATGATGCCTTCGGCCTGGTTGCGCAGGCCGCGCACGCGGTTGGAAATCCGCGAGGCGAAGAAGAACAGGCCGAGGGTCACCGCGAGCATTACCGCGATGATGGTATTGAACAATCCTTCCAAAGCCTGATTGCGGAAACTGCGCAGGCCGTTCATGTTCTGGTCGACGATCACCGCGCCGATGACCTCGTCGCCGGCGAAAATCGGGTGGCTGGCTTCGAGAATCATGGTCTGGGTATCCTCAAGCTCGCGGAAACTGGTAAAGGGCTCGCCATTGAGCGCCGCGGCGATATGGTCGCCTTCCCGGGCGACTTCCGAGTAGAGGTCGTCGATGAAGTTGGTGCTTGGCTGGGTCAGGATCAGGTTGTAGAGCGGCGTGAGCACATTGTTCTGGACGAATGCCCAGTAGCGGTTCGCCGGCGGATTGTTGATATTGGAAAGTATCAGCCCGGTGGCGCTCTGGATGTCGCCCACGGTGAGCAATACGCGGCCGGACCGGTCAACCACCTGGATATGCGAATTGCTGCGGCCCATGCCGGCGACGATGCGGTCGATCTCCGGCGTTGGCAGTTGCAGGGAACCGAGTTCGGCGCCCGCCAGCGACCTGTGGGTGGCGATGACCGTGGCGATGTTCCGGGTTTCCGCATCGTCCACATCGAAAATGGCGAAGCCAAGCCGTTCGCCGAGCATGTCCATGGGGATCTGCAACTCGATTTCGTAGCCGCCTTCGACTTCGTACCACTGGCCGCTGATGCGCTCCTCGTAGACCGGTTCGCTGTAATCGGCGTTCACCCGGAACGGATACAGGAACTCGGGCTCGTGCGGCGCAATGACGATGCGGTCCACGTCGCGGCCGTCCGCGGTGAGCATGGAGATTTGCAGGAAGTCGCTGCGGATGACGCTGAGCGACTCCCGGGAGCGGTAGACGATGTTGTCGTCGCGCACCTTGAAATAGGCGTAGAGCGAGCCATTGTGCTCGCCCACCATGCTGCGGAAGGACAGGGATTCGTCATTGGCGTAAATGCGCGCCGGGTTCAGCGGCGTGCGCAGATAGTCCGCCACGCCGTAATCCAGCTCGTACTGCTGGTACACGTCCCAGTCCACCAGCGAGCCGTCGTTGAGCGAAAGCGGCGAATAGACCGGATAGATGTACAGGTCGCCGGTCTGGGTGGCGCGGCCGAAAGTGCCTTCGTCGAACAATTCGGGCCGGTCATTGAGCGCCGTGGCCAGCGCCCGGGCCTCGCCGAGCACAGTCAGCTCCTGGCCGCTGCGCAGGTATTCGTCCATGGCCAGGATGTACTGGTACACCAGCACCGGGATAAGCAGCAGCAGGCTGGAGAGGAATACCAGCCTGGAGCGGATGCTGAACAGGTTATTGAACAGCTTCATGGCGTCAGGGCGGCCGCCGGGTCAGGCGGAGTTCCAGCGATAGCCGATTCCGTACACGGTTTCGATGCAGTTGAAGTCGGGATCGAAATTCGTGAACTTCTTGCGGATTCGCTTGATGTGGGATGTGATGGTGCTGCCGTCGACAAAAATCTTCGACTCCTGCATCAGGGACTGGCGGCTTTTCACATGGCCGGGGAACTTCGCCAGCGCGTGCACCATCCAGAATTCCGTGACGGTCAGGTCCACCGCCTGCCCCGACCATCGCACCGCAAGCCGCCCGATATCGAGGGTGAGCTTGTCGCGCTGGAGCAGGTTTTCCGGCGATGCGGGCTGGTCGAGAATGTCCTGCCGCCGGAACAGCGCGGCGATGCGGGCGGTGAGATGGGGCAGGCTGATGTCCTTGGTCAGGTAATCGTCGGCGCCCATGCGCAGGCCGCTCACGGTGTCGAAATCGTTGTCCCGGGCGGTGAGGAAGATGATGGGCAGGGTGTTCGACATCGACCGCAGTTCCTGGCACAGGGTGAAGCCGCCGTCGATCTCGTCCTCAAGGCCGATGTCGATGATCGCCAGATTCGGCAACCGCACGCCGAAGGCGCCCATGGCGTCCTGGCGGTTGGCGTAGGTCTGCACGTCGTAGCCCTGGCGGCGCAACACATCCGCATAGTTTTCGCGGATGGCCGCCTCGTCTTCGACAATTGCGATTCGTCTGCTCACTGTATCTGCTTGTCCGCCTGGCTGCCGCTCAGGCAGTCATGCGCCGCCGGGTCGGGCCCCACTATAACGCACAGCCCCGCGGGGCTGAAAAACAATCCCGGCGACCGGAGCCATTGCCATCATTCTGCCATATTTAATCAGCACATGGGCCGAATCCACGCCTTGCGCGGCAAGAAAGCTGCTGTTAAATGGAAGCCGTTCGAATTGGCGCCGCCGGATTGGGAGATGCAAATGAAAGACATTCGACTCGTCATCGGGGACAAGAATTATTCTTCCTGGTCGCTTTGCCCCTGGCTCCTGCTGAAGATGTTCGACATCGAGTTCGAAGAGATTCAGATCGCCCTCTATCAGGACAACACGGCGGAGAAACTCGGCCCCTACTCCCCCTCGCTCAAGGTGCCGGTGCTGCTGCACCGGGAAATCACCGTTTGGGATTCCCTGGCGATTTGCGAGTACATCCACGAGGAACTGGTCAAGGGCGGCGCCTGGCCATCCAATCCCCGCCGCCGGGCGAGCGCCCGCTCCGTCAGCAACGAGATCCACTCCGAATTCCCCGCGCTGAAGAAACACTGGCCCATGAACTGCAAGGCCTCGATGAAACTGTCGCTCTCCGAGCAGCTATTCAATGAGGTGGCGCGCATTGACGCCATCTGGAGCTGCTGCCGGCACAAGTTCGGCGAAAACGGCGACTATCTCTTCGGTCGCTTCTCCATTGCCGACTGCCTGTTCGCGCCCACCGCGGTGATCTTCAACAGCTACCAGCCCGAGTTGAGCCAACCCGCCCGGGAATATCTGGAAACCCTGCTCGACAACCCCTTCGTGCAGAAGTGGATGGCCCAGGGCCGCGGCGAAGTCGAGCGCCTCCCGGTATCCTGGGCTCACGCAGGCTAGGAGCCTGCGCTGCAGCCTCCTGGCGCGGCTACCATGGTGACCATGTGATGCGGGGCAAGGCCGGCGGTAATGTCATGAAAGGCCACGATCTTTAATTCCCTTGACCAATCCCCAGCGAATCCCAAAGCCCATCCACCCTCGACTTGACCTCATCGCTCATGCGAATCGGTCGCCCCCACTCCCGGCTGGTTTCCCCGGGCCATTTGCTGGTCGCGTCCAGCCCCATCTTGGAGCCGAGGCCGGCAACCGGGGAAGCGAAGTCGAGGTAGTCGATGGGAGTGTTTTCCATCAGCACCGTATCCCGGGCCGGGTCCATCCGGGTGGAAATCGCCCAGATCACCTCTTCCCAACTGCGGATGTCGATATCCTCATCCACCACGATGACGTACTTGGTGTAGATGAACTGCCGCAGAAAAGACCACATGCCCATCATCACGCGCTTGGCGTGGCCGGGATACTGCTTGCGGATACCCACCACCGCCACCCGATAGGAACAGGCCTCCGGCGGCAGCCAGAAGTCGACGATTTCGGGGAACTGCTTTTGCAATAGCGGCACGAACACTTCATTCAGCGCCACCCCCAGCATGGAAGGCTCATCCGGCGGTTTGCCGGTGTAGGTGCTGTGATAGATCGGGTCCGGGCGGTGGCTAATGCGCTCAATGGTGAAAACCGGAAAAGTCTCCACTTCGTTGTAATAGCCGGTGTGATCGCCGAAGGGGCCTTCTTCGGCGGTTTCATCGGGATGGATCACGCCTTCCAGCACAATCTCGGCGCTTGCGGGTACCTGCAGATCATTGCCCATGGATTGAACGACTTCGGTCTTGCCGCCCCGCAGCAGGCCGGCGAAGGCATATTCGGAAAGCGTGTCTGGCACCGGAGTCACCGTGGCCAGAATCGTTGCCGGGTCGGCGCCGAGGGCGATGGAAACCGGGAAGGGCTCGCCAGGATTGCGCGCCTTCCAGTCGCGAAAATCAAGCGCTCCGCCGCGATGTGGCAGCCAGCGCATGATGAGCTTGTCGCGCCCAAGCACCTGCATGCGGTAAATGCCGAGATTCTGCCGCTCCTTTTCCGGCCCGCGGGTGATGACCAGGGGCCAGGTGACCAGGGGCGCCGCGTCTTCCGGCCAGCAGGTCTGCACCGGAAACATGCCAATATCCACGGCATCGCCTTCGAGCACGATTTCCTGGCAGGGCGCGGTTTTCTTCACGGTGGGGCTGATGTGCAGGGCGCGGCGGTAATTGGGCAGGTTTTCCCACAGGTCCTTCCAGTCCCTGGGCGGGGCCGGCTCGCGCAGAAAGGCCAGCAGCCTGCCCACTTCCCGCAGTCCCGCAAGGTCTTCGCGGCCCATGGCCAGGGCAATTCGCCGGGTGGTGCCGAACAGGTTGGCCAGCAGGGGTATGCTTGAGCCGCTGGGATTCTCGAACAGCAGGGCCGGCCCGCCGGCCCGCAGGGCGCGATCGCTGATTTCGGTGATTTCCAGCGCGGGGTCCACCTCCGTGGAGATGCGCTTCAACTCCCCCCGCTCCTCAAGCAGGGCCATGAATTCCCGCAAATCCCTGAATGCCATGGAGGGGCTAACTTCTTCTCATCGATTTGAAAAACTCCTCGTTGGTCTTGGTGTTTTTCAGCTTGTCGAGGATGAATTCGGTGGCCTGCACGTCTTCCATGGAAGAAAGCAGCTTGCGCAGAACCCACATGCGCTGCAGCTCTTCCTCGGTGGTGAGCAGGTCCTCGCGGCGGGTGCCGGAGCGGCGCACATTGATGGCGGGATAGACGCGCTTCTCGGCGATCTTGCGGTCGAGATGGAGTTCCATGTTGCCGGTGCCCTTGAATTCCTCGTAAATCACTTCGTCCATCTTGGAGCCGGTTTCGATCAGGGCCGTGGCGATGATGGTGAGGCTGCCGCCTTCCTCGAGATTGCGCGCCGCGCCGAAAAAGCGCTTGGGCCGCTCGAGTGCGTGGGCGTCCACGCCGCCGGTAAGCACCTTGCCCGAAGAAGGCACGATGGTGTTGTAAGCCCGGGCGAGCCGGGTCATGGAATCGAGCAGGATCACCACGTCTTCCTTGTGCTCCACGAGCCGCTTGGCCTTTTCGATCACCATGTCGGCGACCTGCACGTGGCGGGTGGGCGGCTCGTCGAATGTGCTCGCCACCACTTCTCCCCGCACCGAACGCTGCATCTCGGTGACTTCCTCGGGGCGCTCGTCGATGAGTAGCACGATGAGGCGACATTCGGGGTTGTTGCGGGTGATCGACTGGGCGATGTTCTGCAATATCAGCGTCTTGCCCGCCTTGGGCGGGGAGACGATGAGGCCGCGCTGGCCCTTGCCGATGGGGGCGGTGAGATCGATGATTCGCGCGCTGAGGTCTTCAGTGCTGCCGTTGCCCACTTCAAGCCCGAGCCTTTCCTGGGGAAACAGCGGGGTCAGGTTTTCGAAGAGGATCTTGTGTTTTGCGTTTTCCGGCACGCTGAAATTGATTTCCGAGATCTTGAGCAGGGCAAAATAGCGCTCGCCGTCTTTCGGGGGCCGGATCTTGCCGGAGATGGTGTCGCCGGTACGGAGGTTGAATCGCCTGATCTGGCTGGGGGATACGTAGATGTCGTCGGGGCCGGCGAGATAGGACGAGTCCGCCGAGCGAAGAAAGCCGAAGCCATCCTGCAATATCTCGAGCACGCCGTCGCCGTAGATGTCCTCGCCGTTCTTGGCATGGCGCTTGAGCAGGAAAAAGATTATGTCCTGCTTGCGCGTTCGCGCCACGTTGTCGAGGCCCATGGCGTGGGCCGTGTCCAGCAGTTCGGCTATGGGTTTCTGTTTCAGTTCCGTGAGGTTCATAAGTGGTGGTTACCGTTTGCTTTGCTGATCCGCCGCGCTGTCCGGCGGACAGGCGAGGTGCAATTTGGGTGGATGGGCAATGCCCGGGGAAAGTCTTGTTACCGCCGTTTACGGTTTCGCGAATGAGTTTGAGCCGGGCCTGACCGGGGCGATTACTGATCAGTGAAGTTTTCGGCCAGGAGAATCCCTGCGCCAGTACCCGAAGTCGCGATTGACTGCCAGTCTCCGGGTCGGGAATATCATTATTCCCCAGAATTGCGCGCAGTGTAAAGCAAAGTTTTTTCGATAACAAGCCAATCGTTTGAGGTCCAGCAATTTCCACTTACGGCACGGGGCGCGCGTTCATCGGTCATTCTGCGACTGCGCTTCGCTTCGCGCAGAATGACGGGAAGTTTGCCCCTTCCATGCGGGATGACGGGAAGCTTGCGCCCGCCAGGCGGAATGGCCTTTCAATCGTCGGGCAAATTCAAATGGCGTCGTCGACAAATGCGGACAATTGCGATTTGGACAGGGCGCCCACCTTGGTGGCTGCCACGGCGCCGTTGTTGAACACGATCAGGGTGGGAATGCCGCGGATGCCGAAATTCGGCGCGGTGGCGGGGTTGGCGTCCACATCCATCTTGCAGACCTTGAGCCTGCCCTGGTATTCGTCGGCGATTTCTTCGAGCACCGGCGCGATCATCTTGCAGGGGCCGCACCATTCGGCCCAGAAGTCCACGAGAACAGGACCATCCGCCTGCAGCACATCGGCTTCGAAACTCGCGTCGGAAACGTGGACGATATTGTCGCTCATGGGAACTCCTCGCATTGTTGTGGTCCCGCGCCGGCGAGCCCCGGAACGGGAAAGCGGAATGGACAGGAGCTTATGATAAGGGCGGAACGCCAGGATTCAAGCCAGGGCCGGGAGTTTCTGCGGCACATGGAAGTGCCGATAATGAAAAACTCCACGGATGGAGTTTTTCAGAGAATACCTGGATCAGCCGCGG
The DNA here is from genome assembly GCA_022821865.1 of Pseudomonadales bacterium. Lineage (GTDB taxonomy): Bacteria > Pseudomonadota > Gammaproteobacteria > Pseudomonadales > Pseudohongiellaceae > UBA9145. The sequence goes on along the minus strand of JAJECW010000034.1, from coordinate 5,563 downwards.
TTTCGACATCCTGTCGAACCGTTCGTCCAGCCTCGGTGTCGCTCGGGACTGCGCACGAAGCTGCGCTGCGCTTCGCGCGGAATGACGGGCAGCGGGCAGCCTCTGGTCACAGCAGCCCCGCCGCCCGGGGAGCGAAGTAGGTCAGGATGGCGTCGGCGCCGGCGCGTTTGATGGCGAGCAGGGATTCGAGCATGACGGCGTCGCCATCGAGCCAGCCGTTTTGCGCCGCCGCCATGTGCATGGCGTACTCGCCGCTCACCTGATAGACGAAGGTGGGCACGCCGAATTCATCCTTCACCCGCCGCACCACGTCGAGATAGGGCATGCCGGGCTTTACCATCACCATGTCGGCGCCTTCGGCAAGGTCGAGTGCGACTTCCCGCAGGGCTTCGTCGCTGTTGGCCGGGTCCATCTGGTAGCTGTGCTTGTTGCCGCCGCCGAGCGAGCCGCTGGAGCCAACGGCGTCCCGGAACGGGCCGTAATACGAGGAGGCGTACTTGGCCGAATAAGCGAGTATGCGGGTATGGATGCAGCCCTCGGCTTCAAGGGCGGAACGGATGGCGCCGATGCGGCCGTCCATCATGTCCGAGGGCGCCACCATGTCGGCGCCGGCCAGGGCCTGGGACAGGGCCTGCCGCACCAGCGCTTCCACGGTTTCATCGTTGAGCACATAGCCGCCGTCATCGATGATGCCGTCCTGGCCGTGGGTGGTGTATGGGTCCAGCGCCACATCGCAGATCACGCCAAGCTCGGGCAGGGCGGATTTCAGTTCGGCCACGGCGCGCTGCACCAGGCCGTCGGGATTCCAGGCTTCGCGGCCGTCGAGGGATTTGCCTTCGGCCAAGGGGGAGGGAAACAGCGCCAGAGCGGGAATGCCGAGGCTTGCGGCTTCCCGGGCTTCCCCCAGGAGTTCATCGATACTGAGCCGGAAAACCCCGGGCATGGACTCCACCGGCTGCCGCTCGCCCTTTCCATCCATAATGAAGACGGGCCAGATCAGGTCATCCGGGCAGACCCGGTTTTCCCGCATCAGCCGGCGGCTGAATGCGTCCCGCCGCATGCGCCGCATGCGCGCAGCGGGGAATTTCCGGCTGAAATCCGAACTGGCCAATCGTCCACTCCTGCAATATAGTAGCGCCGCTGCCGGGGCATGGTTGCGGCAGGCAGGCGAACCTTACCATAGCATGGGATTTTGCGTTTCACCGTCATTCTGCGCGGAATCCCGGCCATACCGGGAAACAACATGAAACAACTCAGATTGCTGATCGTGGCGCTCATCGCCGCGGTGCTGGGTTCGTGGTTTGTATTCGACCTCGAACAATACGCCAGCCTCGAATTCGTGCAGTCGCAACTCGACGTACTGCAGGACTTCCGGGATGAGAACTTCGCCCTGTCGGCGGCGGTCTACTTTGTCGTCTATGTGCTGATGGCGGCCTTTTCCATTCCCGGCGCGCTCATCATGACTCTCCTCGCCGGCGCCCTGTTCGGCCTGCTGTGGGGCACCGTCATCGTCTCTTTCGCCAGCAGCGCGGGCGCAACGGCGGCATTCCTCATCGCCCGCACCCTGCTGCATGACTGGGTCCAGAATCGCTACGGCGAATTGCTTGAGCCCATCAACCGGGGCATCCGCAAGGACGGCGGCTTCTATCTCTTCACCATCCGCATGGTGCCGCTGTTTCCCTACTTTCTGGTCAATCTGCTGATGTCGCTTACGCCGATTCGGGCAGGGACTTTCTATATCGCAAGCCAGACGGGCATGCTGCTGAGCACGGCGGTTTTCGTCAATGCCGGCTCGGAGCTTGCCCGCATCACTTCGTTGTCCGGGCTGGTGAGCGCCCCGGTGCTGTTTTCCATCGCCCTGGTGGGCATTACGCCGCTGATTGCGCGCTTTATCGTCGGCGGACTGGAACGCCGCAAGCTGGCGCGCAAGTTCGGGAGACCGCGCAAGTTCGAAATGAATGCCGTGGTCATTGGCGGCGGCTCCGCTGGCCTGGTGGCCTCGCTGATCATCGCCGGGGCGAAGGCGAAGGTGGCGCTGGTGGAACAGGAGCGCATGGGAGGCGACTGTCTCTACACCGGCTGCGTGCCGAGCAAGTCCCTGCTGCGCAGCGGCCATGTCAAGCGGCTCATCGACAATGCGGAGCGCTTTGGCCTGAAGCAGGCCAGCGCCGAAGTGGACTTCCCCGCGGTCATGGAACGCATCCGCGGCATCATCCGGCGCATCGAGCCGCACGATTCGCCGGAGCGATTCACTTCCCTGGGCGTCGAATGCCTGGCGGGTCGGGCGTTCATCGAATCACCCCATGTGGTTCGCGTGGGCGAACGCAGAATCACCACCCGCTCCATCATCCTCGCCACCGGCGCACGCCCGCTGGTACCGCCGATTCCGGGGCTTGAGGAAGTCGATTACCTGACCTCGGATTCGGTCTGGAGCCTGGAAAGCCTGCCCCGTCGCCTGCTTGTGGCGGGCGGCGGCCCCATCGGCTGCGAACTGACCCAGGCTTTCAGCAGCCTCGGCTCGGAGGTCACCCAGGTGGAAATGGCGCCGCGCATCCTCATGCGGGAAGACCCGGAAGTCTCGGAACTGCTCGCGGAGCGCCTGCGCAGCCAGGGCGTACAGTTGTTTGTCGGCCACCGCGTGGCGCGCTTCGGCAAGAATGGGGAAGGCGACTATCTCGAAGCCGAACACGAAGGCGAAACCGTGCGGATTCCCTTCGACCGGGTGCTGCTCGCCCTTGGCCGCAAACCCAATGTGGAAGGATTCGGCCTCGAGGAACTCGAACTGCCCCTGGCGACCGGCGGAGCCGTGGAAGTCAACCCTTTCCTGCAAACCGCCTGTCCCAACATCTACGCCTGCGGCGATGTGGCCGGCCCGCACCAGTTCACCCACATGGCTTCCCACCAGGCTTTCTTCGCCGCGATGAACGCCCTGGCCGGCGCCTGGCGCAAGGTCAACTACAAGGCTGTTCCCTGGGCCACTTTCACCGAGCCGGAAATCGCCCGGGTGGGACTGTCGGAAGCCGAAGCCAATGAGCGCGGCATCGACCATGAAGTCACCCGCTATCCGCTCGAGTTGCACGACCGGGCCTTGGCCGACGGCGGCAACGAGGGTTTTGTGAAAGTGTTGACGCCCCCCGGCAAGGACCGCATCCTCGGCGCCACCATCGTGGGCAGCCACGCCGGCGAACTGATCGGCGAATTCGTGCTCGCCATGACCCACGGCATGGGCCTGGGCAAGATCGCCGCCGCGACCCACATCTACCCCACCATGCTCGAAGCCAACAAGTTCGCCGCCAACGCCTGGCGCCGGGAGCACATATCACAAAAGGTCTTTCCCTGGCTTGAGCGTTATTTCCGCTGGCAGCGCGGGTGAGGCGAAAACCCGGATTTTCGCGCGATCGGGCTATCGCCGGTCGGGATCGATTTCACTGCAGGAAGAGCCGTGGGCGAAGCAGCTATAGCAGCGGTGGTGGCGCAGCATGACGCGAACGCCCGCCGCCTCATGGAGACTGCCGCCGAGATCGAAGCTTGCGTCGTCATCCACCAGGGTGCAGGCGTACACCCGCATGAGACCGTCCTTTTTCACCACCATTTTGGAAAAGTGGCACATGAATCGGCTGCGCGAGTCCGCCGTTTGATGCGTGGCCATGCAATGCTCGCTGACCAGGGGCACATCGGGATGGGCGCCTGGAGTCAGGAAATCCGGAAAGGAAACGATGCGCGTGCCGCCAGGCAGGCCATGGGCGAGGCATAGTTCGCGGAATTGCAGGCCCACCGCGGCGGTGTCCTCGCCGGACTCGCGCTGCCTGGCGATGGAGACGGGAAAACCGCGCCGGTGCAATTCCGCCAGACATTGCCAGGCCTTGCGCCAGCTTCCCTCGCCTCGCCCAGCGTCGTGTCTTGCTTCCCGGCCATAGTCGATGCTGATGCGGAAGGACAGCGGATGCGGCCGCCCCGCCAGACTTTCGATGGCGTCGAGGCGCCGCAGGACGGGGTCGGTGCCATTGCTCAGCACAAGGCAGGGAGCGAGCCCGAGGGCGTAGTCGAGAATGCGGATGATGTCCCGCGCCACAAAGGGCTCGCCGCCGGTGAAGGAGAATTGGCGTACGCCCAGCGCCGCGGCTTCGTCGAGCCAGGGCATGGCGTCCGCCAGGCTGATGCGTTCCAGCCGGTTGTCGCCAGGTTTGGAGCCTTCAAGGCAGAAAGGGCAGGCGAGATTGCAGGCGGTGCCGGTGTGAAACCAGAGCTCTTTCAGCGGGCCGGGCTCGATATAGCCAACCGCTGCGGCGGGGCCGCTACGGGCGAGCACCACGCTCATGGTTCAGCGCTCCTGATTCAGCCCTGGGCCGGGCCCTGTTCCCATTGATCGCGGAACAGCATGAACATGCAGGCCGCGAACAGCATGACGAATGCCACCATGGCCATTTCGGGGATGGTCAGCAGGCCCAGCAAGCGGAACTGGACTTCGGCGCAGTTGCCATCGCCCCGCAGGAGGAAATTCAGCGCGTCCACCAGGGGAAAATTCTGCAGCAGGTAGTTCAGGCCGGGGCCGCAGGCGGGAATCTGGTCTTCTGGCAGGTGTTGCAGCCAGATCTGCCGGCCAGCGAAATAACTGCCAAATATCGTCATGGCCCCGGCCGCGCCGGCGTAGATGCGCTGGCCTTTGGGGCCGGGATTGTGGATGGCCCCGGCGAGGCAGGTCAGGCCGCAGAGAATGATGAAAATGCGCTGGGTGATGCATAGCCCGCAGGGAGGCAGGAACATGACGTACTGCATGTACAGCACGATGCCGATCGTTGCCATGGTGAAAATAAAAATCGCCAGGCTCAGAATGCGGTTGTCGGGAATCGGCAGTTTCATGCCGCGAATAATAGCCTGATTTGTGTATTCATTCATGCCGCGCGAGCCTGCTTGCTGTCATTCCGCGCGGAGCGAAGCGCCCCCACGCAGCGGCCCGTCCCGTCATTCTTCGCGCGGAATGGCGGAAGGCGGATGCGGCGGGCACCCGCAGGCTGCGCACCCGCCCCGGTTCGGGAAAAATGGGGCGGAGAACGCCGGGAAAGCCTGGATGATCCAGGCCGAACGAAGCCGATGACGCAAGAAGCGAATCCCGGGTATTCCCCGGAAAACCAAAGCGTGGTTTTGTTTTGCTCACGAATCCAGTGGCTTGCTCCAGTCACGGAGCATAGCTCCGCACCGTTGCGGCCGCGCTCGAAGCCGCGCTTCGAAAACGCTTGCCTTCACCCATCGAATTCGGCGGCACTTCCCTGTGCCGCGGGGAAACTCCGACTTGATCAGCGCTTCCCTAGTTGGCTTGCTGGAAAGCCTGCTCCTCCAGGCACTGGATGGCCGCGACCACCGGGTTCCAGCGGCCGGGGGAGAAGTCGTTCGCCATCTGCCGGGCCTCGTCGGCGGTCACGACCGTCGAATCGTTGGCCGTGCCGCGGAAGGTCTGCAGCACCCGCAGCCAGCGCTCCACATGGGCCGCGCCGTGGTGGGTCTCTTCGCTGTAGTCCTCGATAGTGTCTTCCAGCTCCTGGGAGACACAGGCCACGGGTTCCGG
>JAJECW010000031.1 GCA_022821865.1 Pseudomonadales bacterium | reverse complement strand
CCGGAAGTTGTACAAGAAATCGAACAACTGGAAACCGATGCTCGCGCTCATCTTGCGGGGCGAATCGCCACCTTGCTGGTAAACAGAAATTTTCTCGACTCATTGCCGGGCCATCTGCCCGGAGATCCCGGAAGCCAAGCAAGACTACCCATTTTGGCAACCCGGTTGGAGAAGATAGCGAATGCCGTTTAACTGCTTATGAAGGAAGCGGATATGAACCAGGACATAACAGCGTGAGATCAGCAATCTAAAAACTATCTGCTTCGGGCAATCCCAGAATGCCCCAATTTTCCCGATATGGTTCGAGCCAACCTCGCCCATACTGATTGATGATGTTCATCCCTTCCTCTGTGATTGGCTTGACAAAAGAGTGGTCAGGCAACAACCTGCGAAAATCGCTGTCCTTATGTTTTCGACCACCTTTACCGGGGGTATCGAGCCAGACTCGATGACAGCGTTGAATGCAGTTCGCTACCACGCTCGCTTGCAGGATGTATGAGACTGTTGGATCGGACGGTTGCTTGCCAACATCAACAAAGACATAAAACAGATCATCGGCGATCATGGTCTCGTGTTTTAGCTTCATGTGCCAGCCTTTGTCCGCTCCGATATCACGTCGCGTCTTCACCTGAATGGCGCATAACTTCTCGTTGTTCTCGTCGGTCACCAGAATGTCCATATTTGGCGCACCATCTGGAGCCAGAGCCGCAATCCAGCCACGGCGTAATAGCTGACTTAGCACGTGATATTCACCTGCGGCGCCGATGATCGTAGGGCTAATCTTTTGCATAAGTTGAATCTTCGCTTTTTACAGGAAAATCGTACGTTCAGTACTTCTCTCGACTACCGTACAAAAATCAAGATGATACTGCGCTTCGGCCACTCATCCCCTGGGGCGGGAACGAATGCGTTCCTCAATGAATTCCAATTCTTTCGATGTCGGCTCCCAGGTTTCGGCTGGAATCATGGCGCTTAGCTGGATCACTGCTTGTAGATTTGCCCGTCCTTCATGACGAAATCTACCTGCTCCATCAGCGAGATGTCGCTCGTGGGGTCTCCGGGCACGGCGATGATGTCCGCGAATTTGCCCGCTTCGATCGAACCGAGATCGGCGGCGCGGTCGAGCAGGGTCGCGCCCGGCATCATCGCCGAGGTCAGCGCTTCGATTTCGGGCATGCCCGCTTCGACCATGTAGCCGAACTCCTTCGCGTTGTCGCCATGGGGCGAAACGCCCGAATCGGTGCCGAACACGATCGGTACGCCCTCGGCGTAGGCTCTGGCGAAAGTGTCCTGGATTATGGGGCCGATCTCGCGCGCCTTCGGGCGCACGGTTTCACTGAAATAACCGTCGATTTCGGCCATTTCAGCGACAAACTTGCCGGCAATGATCGTCGGCACGAAGGCGGTTCCCGTCTCCCGCATCAAGCGCATGGTTTCCAGGCTCATGTAGGTTCCGTGTTCGATGGAATCCACCCCGGCGATTACCGCCCGTCTCATTCCCTCGTCGCCATGGGCATGGGCCGCCACCTTGAAGCCGTAATCTCTCGCGGTTTCCACCACCGCGCGCAACTCCGCGTCGTTGAACTGGGGATTCAGTCCGCTGGTGGCCTGACTCAATACGCCTCCGGTGGCGGTAATCTTGATGAGATCAGCCCGGTCCTTGTAGCGCTGCCGCACGGCCTGGGCCGCGTCTTCGGGACTGTTGACGACGCCTTCCTTCGGCCCCGGATCGCCGGTCAGCTCGTCGTTGACGCCGTTGCTGGGATCGGCATGGCCGCCGGTGGTGGCGAGGGATTTGCCCGCGGTCAGGATTCGCGGTCCGACGATATGCCCCCGGTCGATGGCGTCGCGCAGGTTGATGGAAACGTTATCGGCGCTGCCGAGGTCTCTCACCGTGGTGAAGCCGGCCATGAGGGTCCGTTCGGCGTAGGGAACCGCGCCCAGCGCGTAATCCGCGGGGTCGAGCCGGAACCGGTCGACAAACGAAGTCGGGCTTGTTTGCGAGACGATGTGCACATGCGCATCGATCAGGCCGGGCATGCAGGTGGAATCGCCCAGGTCGACCGTGGTGGCGTCGTGCCGGCCGTCGTGGACCGCGGCGATCCGGTTGTCGCGGACCTCGATGGTCATGTTTTCATGAACCGCCAATTCGACTCCGTCGATCATTCGCGCGCAATAGATGAAGGTTTGCGCGGCGGCGGCCTGGGCGCATAACAGCAACGCTATAGGCAGCAGGATTACTCGAATCATCGGCTTTCTCTCTTTTCCGTGCATGCAATGCTCTTTTTGGTCGCTTTCAGTCAGATCTTGCATGCCGTCCATGGCGCGAATTCGGTGACTTCGATTAGCCCTGGCCCCGGCATCCATGCCGGGTCGTTCGGCCCTCGAAAAGCGTTGCTTTTCGTCTGCTTCGCAGACCGGGCCTCACTCATCCACCGCCATCCGCACCATGGCTACGCGCTTCGGCACCTGCCCGACCGGAATCACCGCGACGACTTCCATGGACTCCACGTCTACCGCATAGGTGACATGGTCGCCCGCGGCGCCCATGTAGGCGGTCTTGCCGTCCGGCGTGAAAGTGACCCATTCGGGATGCTGGCCGACGAACACCTGGCCGATCTCTTCCAGGTCGGGCAGCGAGTGGATGTAGACGTGGCTGTAGACCTTGCTCGTGGACCAGAGCGTGCTGCCGTCGGGAGAGACGCCGAGGCCGTGGGCGGGAGCGCCCTGCAAGCCGTCGTAATGCGCTTCCTCGCCGGCAACCGGCGGATGTTCGACTCGCGCCACTTCCCGGCGGGTGGCGAAATCGACGACGGCAAAGCCGTGGAAGCCCGACAATTGCACGAAGATGTTCTTCGTCGAGCCGTCGGGATTGGCGTTGAAGGCCATGGGCCGGATGCCCGAACTCATTTCCAGCGTCCAGGCGAGTTCGTCGGTGGCGGTGTCGATGACATTGATCGTGCTCGTGTGAATCGAGCCCGCCACGGCGTGCTTGCTGTCCGGCGTGACATAGATGTTGTGGATCGCCCCTTCCACCGGCAGTGTCTTGACGAGTTTCATGCTCGCCACGTCGATGATGTCCACCGAGCCGGGCATTTCCATGATGCCGACGTAGACCTTGCTGCCGTCGCCCATGACGGCGACGTTGTTGGGCCGGCCGCTGAGATGGATGCGGCGCTTGACGCGCATGGTGCGCGCGTCGACCATGTCGAGGGCGTGCATGGCCTCGTTGGTGATGTAAAGCTGGCTGCCGTCGGGGGCGCCGACGATGCCATGGGGAATCTCGATGTCGGTGATCCTGCCGATGACCTCGTTGGTCTCGGGATCGATCACATGGGAATCGTCGCCGGCGGCATTGGTCTGGATGATGCGCACGGCGAGTTCCGCCGGTTCGCGCCGCTCGGTCGCCCCGGCCACCCAGTCCGCCATGATGCGCCATTCGGGATCGTCCTGGCTCTGGAAATGCGTGCCGCCGCCGTGGAAGGGGTCGCCCCCGGCGTCCCGCGCCAGAACATGCGTCAACAGCCTGCTGTTGAGCGGATCCTCACCGGGAAGCACCATCGTCAGCGCCGATTCGTAGTTCATGCGCGACTGTTCCTCGGTCCAGAAAAACTCGCCTTCCTCCAACATCTGCAAGCGAAAATTGCTCGACCGGTAATGGCATTGAATGCAGCGCACATTGCCTTCCCGCTTCGCCAGGAAAATGGGCTGCACTTCATTCATGAAATAGTCGAAATCGGGAACGATGCCGCCGGATTGGGCAAAACCCGAACCGCTGACGACAAGCGCGGCGAGCAGGAAAGTGATGCGCCTCAACATGGCAAGCCTCCGAATCAGCCGGATATTGGGCTGAATACCATCCGGGATAGTAGGCAATATCGGAAAGAGTGTAAAACGGCAGCAATTACTTGCCACATGCCGATGATTCCGTTATTTTTACGGTAGAAATAACGGAATCATCGGCATGTATAAAAGACTGCTCCCGCTTCCAAAAAGCAGTTTCTTCCTTTTCGGGCCTCGCGGTACGGGAAAATCCGTCTGGCTGCAACAGGTATTGGCCGAGTCGCCTTTACGCATCGACCTGCTCAGGTCCGGCGAATTTCTTCGCTACAAGCGCGACCCCGGACTGCTGGCGCGGGAAGTCGCTACCCTGGAAGGGCAATCGGACTGGATCATCATCAACGAAGTGCAGAAACTGCCGGAACTGCTCGACGAAGTTCACGCCCTGCTATTTGCGAGCGACAGGCTCCGGTTCGCGCTCTCCGGTTCGAGCGCCAGAAAGCTGAAGCGTTCGGAAGCGAACATGCTGGGCGGGCGGGCGCTTTCCAGGCGGATGTTCCCCCTGAGCATGCTGGAGACGGAAGCGGATTTCAGCCTGGGAAACGCGCTGCGCTACGGACAATTGCCCATGAGCGTGACTGCCGCCTCTGAAGAAGAAAAGGTCGATTTCCTCGATGCCTACATCGAGAATTACCTGAAAGAGGAGATCCAGCAGGAAGCGCTGACCAGAAACCTCGACAGCTTCTATCGCTTTCTCACGATTGCCGCCACGGTCAACGGTCAACTGCTCAACATCGCCAATATCGCGCGCGAGGTGGGCATTGCCCGTTCCACGGTCCAGGGATACTTCAGCATTCTTGAGGACACACATCTGGGCTGGTATCTGCCGGCCTGGCGCAATCGGACGAAGGTGAAAGAAGTGGCTCACGTCAAGTTCTACCTGTTCGATTGCGGCGTACAGCGTGCGCTGGCCGGCCTGCACCGCGGTAATCCTTCATCCGAAGAGACGGGAACCTTGTTCGAGACTTTTGTCCTCAATGAATTCAGGGCGCTCAATTCCTGGCTTTCGCTAGGCGCGCGATTCCATTTCTGGCGCACTCCGTCGGGAAACGAAGTGGATTTGATCTGGCGGCGCGGCAATCGCGCCGCGGGATTCGAGATCAAATCCACTTCGGGGTGGAAAAGTTCGTTCAACAAAGGGCTGAACGCTTTGCTGGAATCAGGCGAAATCGAGCAAGCTTTCGGGGTGTACCGGGGGGAACGCGCGCAGAAATACGACGACGTGACCGTGCTTCCCTGGGCAACCGCGATCAAGATGGCCGCGGAAGGAAAGTTTCTTGCCTGACCCCGGGGCTGGCGCCGGGAGCTTGCCATGCGCCAGATGTCGAACTTGCGGGTGGAAGTCGGGTGGAAGTCAATTGCGTGAAAGCGGCATCTCGGCTAGTATTAGTGCGCCGTTTTTCACAGTCTGCGGGCAGCGTTCACTCGCTCGGGAATCAGGGACATGCGCCGCAAACTCGTTGTTGCAATCTGGAATATGCACGGCTTCAGGGCGCGAAACAGGCAATTGCTTGATGAGGTCAAGCCACCCCTGCAGAGTCTCGCAGGCTGAGTTGAAATCGCCGATTGCCCGGCGCATTTGGGAGAGTCCGCAGCAGCTCTAGCCGGCAGCAGTATACGGCCCGGAGTGCAGAATCTGTACGGGCTGGTGGAAGGCGCGATTACGGGAGAGACATCCGATTCGATGCTGGTGGACTGCGGAGTCTCAAGTTCGTCATCTTGGGACACATGGTGGAATTGGTAGACACGCTATCTTGAGGGGGTAGTGGCCCAAGGCCGTGCCGGTTCAAGTCCGGCCTTCGGCACCATAATTTTTACGCAGTGACTCAGTAACTTGAAGGAACGGCGAAGGATTCGCAGCTCAGCGATTTGCCTGCGTAAGTATTGTTATTTGATCAATTGCTCAACGGGTGGTCGGAATTCATCCGTTAGAAAGGAGAAGGTGGAAGAGATTCGAGCGTTACATGCCTTGGCGATCGAGTAATAGAGTCGAACTCTGTTGAACTGACAATGACCATCCTGCAAGAAATTCTTAGCTGGTCCGAGGATAAGCGACGACCAGTCTGGCAGCGCGACGCGTTGCGACGTCTCGTAATCGGAGGCGAGCTTTCGAATGAGGACATCTTATGCCTCACCGAAATCTGCAAATCTGGACACGGCCTTGCTGGCCCGCAGACGGTCTCTCCACTTGCCAATGAACATGTTTCAGCGAAGGGAGAAGTAGGTACTTCAGTCTCACTCCACTCGATATTTCATAACCGTGGGGTGAATGCCCTAGCTGAGAATCAGACCCTTCGCTTTTCCCCTCGGCTCACCGTCGTGTACGGCGACAATGCTGCAGGTAAGACAGGGTACATCCGAATCCTTAAGAGCGCATGCCGGGCTCGCGGACAGGAAGAGATTCTCGGCAATGTAGTGTCGGGCGCGGCGCCGCTTACCCCCGATATAGCAATAAAATACAAGTGCGGTTCCGATCCCAATCCGAGAGAGTGGGTGGGGCAATCGAGCGACGCGTCCATCTCGCAAGTAAGCGTCTTCGATACCCGTTCTGCTGCTGTGTACCTCACAGAGAAGACTGATGTTGCCTTCCGTCCATTCGGTCTCGATCTTTTCGATAAACTGGCGCAAGCGTGCAATCAAGTCCGTGAACAACTCGTGAATGAACAGCGATCACTTGCCTCCAACGAACTCGCCGTCCTCCAAGCACAAATCCCTGAAGGCACAGCCTCCGCAAAACTGCTTGAAAACGTCAATGTACTGACGACGCCGGAAATGGTATGGGAGTTGTCTCGCATTTCATCGGACGAAGATTCTCGGCTCAGTTTCTTGGAAAGAGCGCTGCTTGATAGCAATGCAAACGATCCCGCGAGGCACCGGCAAGAATTAAGAGATCGCGCTGGTCGTGTTGAAAGATTTGCGGAGCATCTGCGCGCTGTTGAAGCCTTGCTTTCCCCAGAGTCCGTTGACGCCGTGTTTGCTCTACGTGACGTAGCTCGCCGCAAATTCGGCGAGGCAAGGAGCCTGCGGGAGGCTGCATTTCCCGAGGGGATGCTACCAGGAACGGGCACTCAGTTGTGGTCATCACTTTGGGAGGCGGCTCGCGAGTTTTCTGAGGGTTCCGCCTATCCCGAGGCCCCGTTTCCTATCGTGGAGGGTGAAGCCCATTGCGTACTCTGTCAGCAGAATCTCGACGAATTTGCCCGTCGCCGCTTCGGCGCGTTCGAGGCGTTCGTTGCATCCACTGCAGAACGCGAACTCAGGGATACCAGAGACACCTATGAAAAGCAGAAGCAAACCTTTGCCGACCTTGAGGTTATCCCTCGCTCTGCGAAGGACGCTCTTGCTGAGATAAAAATTGAACACGAACCACTCGCGCAAGCTATCGCAGCAGCACTTGCGGCCGCCGAGAATCGACGCGCTGCCATCGTCCTCGCTTTGCAAGAAAACAACGTTTTTGCCGATAATCGTGCGAAGTTCATTTCAGTTGCAACTGACGTTGACGCTCTCGCTGACCAGCTTGCCATGCGCGCAGAGGCACTTCGAGATGAGAAAGATCCAAAGCTAAAGAATCAAATGATAGAAGAGGCGCGTGAACTTAGTGCCCGCAGAGTGCTTGCTCAGCATGAAACGACCGTCCTCGCTGAAATTGAGCGTAAGAGAAAACACGCTGCTTATGACTCCTGCCTTCGAGAAACGAACACGATTGGCATCACGCAAAAAAGCACCTTGCTTACTCGGAAGGCTGTCACTGATGAGCTCAGAGAAAGTTTTAGCCGTGAACTTGCAAGCCTTCGATTCCAACATGTCGAAGTAGAGTTAGAAGAAGCCGGGGGAGAGAAGGGGGTTCTATTTCATAGGCTGATCCTTAAGCGTGCGCCACGTGTCGATTTACCGAGTGTCGTAAGTGAAGGTGAACAGCGCTGTCTCGCCATTGCCTCATTTTTTGCTGAGTTAAGTACGGCCGATGATCGTTCAGCTATCGTGTTCGATGATCCCGTATCATCGCTCGACTACAGATGGCGAGAGAATGTAGCTCGGCGCCTAGTCGTGGAGGCAAAGACTCGGCAGGTTATCGTATTTACGCACGATGTCGTGTTTCTCCTTCAGCTAAAGCAAATTGCGGAGGAAGAGGAGGTTGAACAGCGCGACCAGCATGTCCGCAATCTTCCGAGGGGTGCGGGGGTTTGCGCTGAAGAGCTTCCATGGGTGGCGCTCAAAGTCAGCAGCCGCGTGAGGCACTTTAATAAGCGACTCCAAGATGCCAGAAAATTGCATCGAGACGGAAATCAGGATTCATACGAACGGAACGCAGTTGAGATTTATGGATTCCTTAGAGAAGCTTGGGAGCGCGCCCTTGAAGAGGTGCTACTTGGTGGTGTAGTCGAGCGGTTTAGGTCCGGTGTCCAAACTAAACAGGTCAAGATACTTGAGGACATTACGCGAGATGACTGTCGGGCTGTCGAGTCTGCAATGACAAAGTGCTCAAGATGGCTACGCGGACATGACGAGGCTCCCGCCGCGCGTGCTCCCGTACCCGAACCTTCGGAACTTAAGAGTGATATAGAACAGCTTTCTGACTTTGTTACAGCGATTCGGGCGCGTCGAAAATAACGTTAGCAGAAATCAGGATAATCGCAATAATATGCCGAATTTGTATTGTGTATCGGGAGCCAAACAAACGCTCGTTTTCAATCTTGTTCGAACCCATAACAATCTTTGCCCAACTTAAGATCGCAAACATTCGCCTTGTGACGTTTCATGATCGCAGTCTAGCCACAGATTCAAGGAACTACCTAGAAATCGGCAAAAATAGTTCCGGACGGGGCGATGTGAGCGTCCATGCGCATTCACTAAAATTTGCCCAATCGGCGAACCTGCGGCCGGCATTGCCAGTTCAAGGCGAACGTCAGGGCAAGTCGGCGTTGACGCAGATTTCACCCGACACAACCATAATCGCGTCCCGCGAAGGTCTATATGCAGGAGGGAGGCGCAAACCATGTCAAGCGAACACATCGAAGAACTTCAGAAACGGATATTCGATCTCATCGGGGAACTCGAAACCCTGCAACGGAGCAATTCCGGCGACGAAGTCCCCAATTACAGTTTCGCCACCGAGCATGGCGAAGTCAGCTTGCTCAATCTGTTCGGCGGGCGTGACAAGTTGCTGCTGATCCACAACATGGGTCAGGGCTGCCGCTATTGCACGATGTGGGCGGACGGCCTGAACGGCATACTGTCGCATCTCGAATCGGCCGTGGCGGTCGCGCTGGTATCGAAGGACGCGCCGGAATTGCAGCGGCACATGGCGAACAGCCGCGGCTGGCGCTTTCGGCTTGCTTCCCACGGCGGCGGCGACTATCCGGGCGTGGCCACCTTCAAGCGCGACGGCGACAAGATCATCCGCCTGAACTCCAGCATATTCGGCCTTGGCGACCTCTATTGCTCGACGTGGAACCTGCTCGCAATGGCAGGCATCGGCTTCAATGACTGGATGCCCCAGTATGCGTATTGGACCTGCCCGGAAAAAATGGACGATGGCGGCAAGGATGTGCTGGGATAAGTTCTGAGCGCAGACCTTCTCGCGCGACCGGTGGACTAGGGCCTGTTCACACTATGCGAAGCCGCTCTGCCGGGCCTGTTTTCCTGCCCGGCCAGGCGCCGCGAGCGCCGCGTGGCCAGCCCACTCAAGCGAGCGGCAACGACGCCCGGCGGGGAAACAGGCCCGGCCCTTCGGGTTGAGCCTGTCACAACGCCACCCGGCGTTGCTCGTCGCTCATTTGGATTGACCAAACCACGCTCCTCGCGCCTTGATTGGCGCTGTGACAGACTCAACAGAGCGGCTTCGCATAGTGTGAACAGGCCCTAACTTCTTTGCTGGCCTTTGATGAAGTAGATAAATTCCTTCACTGACATCAGCCAGGATTGCTGCGCGTCTGTGTATGTGCCATGAAGACCGGCTGGCAAGACCAGTTGGAGTTCATTGCTCGCCATTTCACCTGTCTGGTTTTCACTTATTCCTGGCTCAAGAGTCAACAAGTGCTTTCTGGGTATCCGTCTGGCTTCGGCAAGTACTTGGCGCCAGCGTTCCTTGCAGGACGACTTGACGCCCAGCATGCTAAGTCGGCATTCAGGAAAAGCCTCATTCCCGTATTCCTCCGAACCGGGAAACAGAAAGTCAGGACGGGACTTGTTCTCGGTACTTGCTTGTCGCTCGTACCTCAATGCAAAGCGGCGGAAAATCTCATCCAGATGGTTCTCTACCGCATACCCCGCTCTGGATTTCCGTCGATTCTGGACGCTCAATGAAAAAGCGATGAATGCATCAACGTCTGCTTCCTCCCCATCGTGGAAGCCTTTTTCCAGACGCGCGGCAACTATTTTTCGTTCCAGATGCCGGAACAGTCTCTCCTCGTGCTCTATCCAGGCGAGCAAAGCCCCGTCCGGGTCACTGGCAGCATCCACATTCGGGAGGGTTGCTCTTGCGTTTCGTGAAAACTCGGCTGTTGAAGGAAAGGCGTTTCCGAAAGGTTTGATCAACGAGTCCAGCGTGTCTGGCTCTGCCTCCCCGGTTTCTATTCCCACTTCGTCCAATATGAATGGGGATTATATATTTAATTTGACTTCCCCCGCCACACCTTGATACTCTCCCCATCGCAAGCAACGCGAAGTGGCCCCACGCCGGGTTACTCGCTCAATACAACAGCCCTTTGACAGGGTCGGACTGATCATCTGACCCGG
>JAJECW010000117.1 GCA_022821865.1 Pseudomonadales bacterium | reverse complement strand
GAGCAAAACAAAACCACGCTTTTGTTTTGCGATAATGAAAAATTCCAAGGAGGGAATTTTTCAGAGAATACATAGGTTTCGAGGGCGAACTCCTTTTGTACTTCGTAGGAGGAGAGCCATTGGGCGAGCTTGACGGCTTCCACCTTGCTCGCGCCCTGTTTGGACACGGCCCAGCCGAATACGCTGAACATGGGGCTCATTCGGAGGCCCGTCTCGGAAACGAGGGGCATGATCGCCATGCCCAGGTCGAGCCCGGCCGCCAGGTAGGCGTTCCAGTTCCAGGAACCGTCGAGCACCATCGCGGCCCTCGATAGCTGGAATTGCGCCGACATGTTCTCGATAATGCGACCTCCCGCCGGCCATGCAAGTACAAGACATTTTCCAGGCAATGCGGTGTCCGCTCATTGGACAATGCCCTCTGCGAGCACCAATTCCGTGACCGTTCGGTTTAACCAAAGGATCGTGTAATGCGGCTTCAGCGCAATCTTCGTTCTATGCCCCAACCGTTCGAGCAACTCCTGGAGAGAGATCAGCCGATCCCGGAAACCCAGCCGGACTCCGCATCGCAGGCTGGCCTTGTCGGGACCGCAACTGTCTCTACCCAATGGCCACTTGTCAGTGCTTTCCAAGTGCCGGTCCGATACGACTCTATGATCACATTGGCATCCACGAGCACGGGCGCCCGATCCTCAATCGCCCCGTTCACTGTTCAATCGCAAACTCAAGACCGTGAGCCTCGAACAGATTCTGAAGGTCCTCAATGGCCAGCCCGGTCAACGCCGCCGCACGTCGAACCGACAAGTAGCCTTGGTCAATCGCGTTCGCGACAACCTCCATGAACGGCAACGAGAACAACGGAGGCGCCTCTACCTCATCGCTCACCCCGCCATTGTTGCGCAAAGCCGATTCCGGGACCGCTCGCGCCGTCGCCCTAGTCAATTGCCCCATCGCAACCAGCCGCCACCGCAGGGCCGATGAACTTACTTCCAATTCGCCAGCTACCGCATTCAACCGCGCGATCAACTCGCTGATCTCCAACTTGTCCCATGTCCCATAAGGCTCAAGCACTTCCCGCGGCATGAGAATCGCGGCCGCGAAGTTATTGGCGAGTTGCTCCACCCGGTTACCGCCGAAGTCCCTGGCATCCTCGATGTGCTCCGGCGGCATCGCATCCCACGTCAGGATATGGAACAACTCATGCGCCAGATCGAAGTTGCGCCGACCCCGCACCTCGTTTCGAGCAATCAGCACCGCATCCAGTTCCGGCAGTCGGCACGCCGCCCCCGAAATACCCCGGTAGGCATCCACCAGCAGGACAAGGATTCCAAGATCCTCTTGCATCGTAGCTATCAACCGTCGCGCCGGAACTTCTCCCAACCCAAATTCGTTGGCGAAACGCTCTCCCGCGCTTATCGCATCTTCGAATCTCGAGGTTTTGGTCAGGCCGAGTGTACGCCGCATAAGCGGCGCAGGTCGCCCTGTCTGCGCCGCCAACGCACGGTAGGAACCCAACCATTGAGAGGCCTTGCGCTCATATTCGGCAAGTTCCCGGTGCCCAATGCCGCTTTGCCTCCAGGAGAAGCGCGCCTCGCCGTCCAAATTAAAAGGATCCGTGAAATACTCAAGAGGTTCGTTGAGTTTCTCCGCGGCAAGCAACAACTCTGTGGCCGAAACGCCTCGCGCGCCCGTTTCTATCGCCGACACGGTCTGTCTGTCCTTGAACCCGAACAGCTGCGCCAATTCGTCCTGCGACAGACCTCGCCGTTTTCTTGACGCCTTTATGCGAGCGCCGATGATTTCGCTCATCGTCGATTCTCCTTCAATAATTCTTGCATTTCATAAAACGCAAGAATTATATGCAAATTGGTCTATGTATACAACTTCTCATCTGCACAGGCAGGCACGACCGACGATACTCCGTTGCGAATCAGCGACCGAAAGACATATGCAACGACTCGTAGCCCGTTTGGCGCCGGTAGACGTCTCCTCCTTCATAGCGGGGCTCGCTTTCGATCACTTCCATTTTCAGGCCCTTGCTCCCGATCAACCCGATCAGCGTCCTGAGCAGCAAGCGCGCGTGGGTCGCGCCGGCCCGCCTGCAATCGTATTCATTAAACCAGGCCACAGTTGCGGCCCTGGCGGTGTTGACGAACATCCGGGCTTGGGGTAAACGGAAGAGGAATGTTCCTACTTCCTCGACTACATGGACGCGCGTTTCGACGCCGGGCTCGTCGCAGCCGGAGCGCTTTCCTTCCGGGGCAAGCGCTATTTCGTCAACAACCTTTATCGCTACAGCTCGCGGACCTGGCGGTTCCTGTTCGGCGACCTCATGGCTGAGGTCTATCGCGCCACCATCGACGATGAGGCCTATCTGTTCAACGAGCAGTGGGTGGTCAAGGGCGGCGAACGCTTCAATCTGGCCGTATCTTTTCTTGAGAATGGGCGCAACGTCTACGACCACGCCGCGGATACCCCGGAGTGCTGGGGCGGCGCCTCGCCTCCGGGTCTGGCCGCCTGACCGTGACGGCGACTCCCGGGGCAGCCGGGCCAGTTCAGCAAGTCGTCATCGCCGGAGGCGGCACCGCCGGCTGGATGGCCGCGGCGCTGCTCGCAAAGACCATGGGGCCCACGGTCCGCATCCGCCTGGTGGAATCCGAGCAGATCGGCACGGTGGGGGTAGGCGAGGCCACGATTCCTCCCATCCGGGAATTCAATCGGGTGCTCGGCCTGGACGAAAACGATTTCCTGCGCCGAACCCAGGGAACCTTCAAGCTGGGCATTCAGTTCCGCGACTGGGGCCGCGCCGGCGATTGTTACATGCACGCTTTCGGCGAGATCGGGCGCAATCTGGGCCAGGGCAATTTTCACCAGTATTGGCTGCGAGCCGTCCGCGAAGGCCACGCCGGCAGGTTCTGGGACTATTCGGTCAACGAGACCGCCGCCCTGGCGAATCGTTTCAGTCAGGTCGACAAGCTGCCCGGAAGTCCGCTGCAAGGCATCATCCATGCCTACCATTTCGACGCGGCGCTGTACGCGCTCTATCTCAGGGAATTCAGCGAACGGCTGGGCGTGACCCGCATCGAAGGCAAGATCGCGCATGTGGAGCGGAACGCGGACAGCGGATTCATCGAAGCGCTGGCGCTCGAAGACGGCCAGCGCGTGGCCGGCGAGTTTTTCGTCGATTGCACCGGTTTCCGCGGACTGCTGATCGGACAGGCGCTCGGCGTGGACTACGAAGATTGGTCGCACTGGCTGCCATGCGACCGGGCGGTTGCCGTGCCGAGCGAGCGGGTGGACCCTCTCGGTTCCTACACCTGTGCGACCGCCCGAGAAGCCGGCTGGCAATGGCGGATTCCCCTGCAGCATCGTATCGGCAACGGCCATGTCTATTGCAGCCGCTACATCAGCGACGACGAAGCGGTTTCCACCCTGCTCGACAATCTCGACGGCGCCGCGCTGGACGAACCCCGGCTGCTGAAATTCACCACCGGCAGGCGCAAGCAGTTCTGGAGCCGGAACTGCGTCGCCCTGGGACTGGCCGGCGGTTTCATGGAACCGCTTGAGTCGACCAGTATCCATCTCATTCAAACCGGCGTAAGCTGGCTCATGCGCCTGTTTCCGGACCGTCGCTTCGAACAGGCGAACATCGACGAGTTCAACCGCCGCAGCCTGTGGGATTTCGACCGCATCCGCGACTTCCTGGTGCTGCATTACATATTGAACGGGAAAGACGATCTGCCCTTCTGGCGCGATTGCCGGAATGCGCCCGCGCCGGAGCGGCTCAAGCACCGGCTGGAGCTGTTCCGGGCCGGCGGCGGCGTGTATCGTGAACTCGGCGAGCTGTTTACCGAATCAGCCTGGCTGCAGGTCATGCTCGGCCAGAACATCGAGCCGAGCAGTTACCATTCGATTGCCAATGGCGTCTCTTCACGGCAGTTGAAAGAATACCTGGACAATCTCAGGACCATCATCCAGGGAGCGGTGGGGCAGTTTCCCGAACACGAAGAATACATTCGCCGGCATTGCGCCGCGCCGCCGCCCTGACCGGGGCGGAAATCCGGAGGAGGCGAGACAAGATGCAAATCAGGCAAAAGCCCGAACTGGGTTTCTGGCAAATCTGGAACATGTGCTTTGGCTTCCTCGGCATCCAGTTCGGTTTTGCCCTGCAGAACGCGAACGCAAGCCGGATTTTCCAGACCCTGGGCGCGGACATGGAGACGCTGCCGCTGCTGTGGGTCGCGGCGCCGCTCACCGGGCTGGTCGTGCAGCCCATTGTCGGCTACCTGAGCGACCGGACCTGGAACCCGCTTGGCCGGCGCAGGCCCTATTTTCTCGTCGGCGCCGTGTTCACCACCCTGGCCCTGGTGGCGATGCCCAACTCGCCCGCCCTGTGGATCGCCGCCGGCGCGCTGTGGATTCTCGATGCCTCGATCAATATCACCATGGAACCCTTCCGGGCCTTTGTCGGCGATATGCTGCCCAAACGCCAGCGTTCCAGCGGCTATGTCATGCAGAGTTTTTTCATCGCCCTGGGCGCTGTGGTGGCCTCGGCGCTGCCCTGGATGATGAGCAACTGGCTGGGGGTCGCCAATACCGCGCCGGAAGGCGAGATTCCCGAATCGGTTCGCTATTCGTTCTACATCGGCGCCGGGGTGCTGTTCGGCGCGGTGATGTGGACCATCGCCCGAACCCGGGAGTACAGCCCCGGGGAGATGGCGAATTTTGACGAGAATGTGGAGGAAAGCGCGAACGACGCGCCCGCGGATGCGCCGGTCTTTCGCCTGCGCAACGCCCTGGCATGGCTGGCCGCGGGCGCCCTGGGCCTGACGGTGGCGCTGCTGTTCCGCGCCGAGTACAGCCTCTATCTGCTCGGCGCGGGGGTCATGGTCTTCGGTTTGCTGCAGTGCGCCGCCATCGCCATGCAGAACCGCAATCGAATCGACAACCTCTACTTCGACATGTGTCGCAATCTGGTGGAGATGCCGGAAACCATGAAGCGGCTCGCCTGGGTGCAGTTCTTCACCTGGTTCGCCCTGTTCGCCATGTGGATTTACACCACCCCGGCGGTGACGAGCTTCCACTACGGCGCCAGCGATACGACCTCGGTTCAATACAATGAGGGCGCCGACTGGGTTGCGGTGCTGTTCGCCGGCTACAACGTGGCCGCGGTATTCGCCGCCATGCTGATTCCCCTGCTGATTCGCCGTTTTGGCCTGTTTCGCTCGCATCAGTGCTGCCTGCTGCTCGGCGCGGCGGGCCTGGCTTCTTTCGCCTGGCTGCGCGACCCGGCCTGGCTGCTCGCTTCCGAAATCGGCATCGGCTTCGCCTGGGCGTCCATCGTATCGATTCCCTACGCCATTCTCGCCAATGCGATACCCACCGCCAGGATGGGAATTTTCATGGGAATCTTCAATTTCTTCATCGTCATTCCCCAGTTGCTGGCGGCTGCGGTACTCGGCATCATCATCGAATACCTGTTCGGCGGCGAACCGATCCACGCCCTGACCCTGGCCGCGGCGTCCATGGCGGCGGCTGCCCTGGCGGTAATCCGCGTCGAACGGCACGCCGCAGCCCCGGTCACGGCTCCGGCGCATTCCTGAGTCAAACGCACAGGTGAGACCCATGATTCGAAATCCCCGTACCGCAAGATCAGTCACGCAATTCCTGTCCTGTCTTGGCGCAGCGCTTTGCCTGGCGCTGTTCCCGCCCGAAGCCTCGGCGCAGTCGGAAACTTTCCGCAATCCGATCTTGCGCGGCGGCTATCCCGACCCTTCCATCGTCCGGGTCGGCGACGACTTCTATATCGTCAACTCCACGTTCGAGTATTTTCCCGGCCTGCCCATCCATCATAGCCGGGACCTGGTCAACTGGACGCTGGCCGGATACGGCATCCACGACCCCGAACTCTATCGCGACGCGGTCAATCTCGTGGACGTCCAGTCCGACGGCGGCATACACGCTCCGTCCATCCGCTGGCACGACGGCCTGTTCTATGTCATCACGACCAACGTCTACAACCCCGGCAACGGACAGCCGACGGAAATGGTGAACTTCATCATTACCGCGGAAGATGTGGCCGGGCCGTGGTCCGAGCCCCATGTGATCGAAGGCGCTCCGGGCATCGACCCCGACATATTTTTCGACGACGACGGCAAAGCCTGGTACGTCGGCAATCACGGCCCCGCGGATCCGGAATTCCCCGGCCAGGGCGAGATCTGGCTGCAGGAACTCGATCTCGAAAACTGGCGGCTCACCGGCGACAGGCACTTCCTGTGGCGCGGCGCCTGCGACGGCACCTGGGCGGAAGGTCCGCATATCTACAAGCGAGACGGCAGGTATTACCTGCTCATTGCCGAAGGCGGCACGAGTTACAACCACGCGGTGATGATCGCGGTCAGCGACGAAATCACCGGCCCCTACATATCCAACGACAGGAACCCGATTCTCACCTCGCGCAATCTGTCCTACAGCAACTGGGTGCATAGCACCGGCCACGCGGACATGGTGGAACTGGCGGACGGGCGCTGGTACATGGTGGCGCTCGGCAAGCGCAACGACGAGCAGGGCGATTCCAATATGGGGCGCGAATCGCATCTGGTGCCGGTCGAATGGGAACGGGAGCCGTTCGAGTGGAAGGACCCCAGATACGAATGGCCTGTCGTTGCGCCGGCCACGGGCAGAGTCGAAAGATCGACGCCGCTGCCTTTCGAAGACGCTCCGCAATACCGGAACGATACCTTCATCGACGATTTCGACAGCGAAAGCCTGGATCTGCAATGGAATTTCAGGAGAGTGCCGCTGCCCGGCATCTATTCCCTGGACAGCCGGGAGGGATATCTGCGGCTTTACGCCCATGAAAACGTGATCGCCGAGCGCGGGCGCGCCGCACTGATGGGCGTGCGGCAGCAGGAAAGTGATTTCCGGTACAGCGTCAGGATGGAGTTCGAACCGGAACAGGAAAACGTCGAGGCCGGAGTCAGCC
Source organism: Pseudomonadales bacterium (assembly GCA_022821865.1). Lineage (GTDB taxonomy): Bacteria > Pseudomonadota > Gammaproteobacteria > Pseudomonadales > Pseudohongiellaceae > UBA9145. The sequence continues at coordinate 38,145 of JAJECW010000117.1, read as the reverse complement.
TGTTTCAGAAAGACAATAATTTTCTGAACTTCACGGTGGCGAGAAGCGGCGGGGAAAACCTGTTGCAACTGACGCTGGCGGAAAGAGACCGGGCGCCGGTCACGCTTGAACAACAGGCGCTCGACGATTACACCGGCGAAATCGTGCTGCGGGTCGTATCGCGTGACCACAAGTACCGCTACGAGTATTCGCTCGACCAGGGCGACAGCTTCACCGTATTCGCCGAAACCGACGCCGCGAGGTTGTTGAGCCGCGGATATACCGGCGCTTACCTGGGCGTCTACAGTTCCGGCAACGGCAACGCATCGGACGAATACGCCGACTTCGATTGGGTGCGCTATGAAGGCTACGAAAGAATCTGATGCCTAATCGCCCGCCTTCACAATGCCGCCGCGTCAACTTGGATTGCCTAATGCAACGCACAGGAGAGCTACGTGACAGCGGTGAGCAAATAACTTTGGTGTTGGAGAACTGAATTGCAAAAATCTTTGGAAAATTCCACTACCAAGAAAGTGGACTTGAGTATCTATGCGGAAAAGATTTTGTCTACTGAAGACCTTCCGTTGTTTAACGATGCCGTCCAAGCGGCAGAAGCAGGCGTACTTCGCGCTGCATATCTGATGATATGGCTTGCTTGTGCCGAATCACTAAAGCGACGTTTTCGTGAAGCACAGACGCGGGATAATGTTGCTGGTGAAATTGTTGGTTCGATTGAAGAGAAAGAGCAAGATCACAAGGCTGTCGACAAATTTGTGCTTGATAAAGCTCGCGAATACGGCTTCTTATCTGATTCTAGCTATACTGTTCTTTATCATATCTATGAAATGCGATGTCTATACGGGCATCCATACGAGGAATCGCCAACATCCGAGCAAATATTGCATGCTGCATCTGCAGTGGTAGAAAATGTGCTGTCCAAGCCAGTCAAATTGAAGCATGGTTTTTGTAAACAATTGCTCAAGTCTCTTATTGAAGAGATTAGCTATTTGGATGATCAACGGGCAGTAGTTACGGCATTCGCAAAGGAAATATTGCCCAGATTAGATGAAAGCATTTACGGATTTCTTCTTGAGAAGTATTGGAAAAACCTAGAAGAAATCGCAGATGACCCATCATTGTCCGTGTTTTTTCGTCGAGGAATTTGGTTTTCTCAAGCGATACTTCTGGAAGCCGGTGTAAGCGTATTCACAAAAGAGGACTGGCACGGCAAAGTGATCGAGTTTCCAAAAGTGCTATCGCATGTGTGTATAAATAGGGAGATATTCGGTTTAATCGGCATGAGAGCTCAAGATTCATTGGTTGGCTCGATCCTGACAAGATCCGTTGAACATGCTAGTGTTCTTAAATTTCTTGAACGACTTCAAAATGGCGAGGCATTGTCAAATCGACAACAGGATCGCTTTCTCAAGCATGTATCGAATATGGGAATTAGCGAAATTCGTTCTGCCAATCTCAGTACAGTAACCAGCTTTACCAATTTGATTTGCGCGATGAAAACCTCAGATTGGTACGAACAAAATCCGGCAATCGACCTTATAGTATCGAATGGCCCAAGCCAAGCCGCTGAACTTGTTAAAGCGCAACAGGTTGAGTTGGGTCGAAACATATTACAATGTGCCGAAGGGAGAGGAAATTCTGCAAGTATGTTTCTAGGAGAACTTGCGAATAAATCCGATTCATGGCCAGTAGATGTACTTCGCGGTATTTCCCTTGAATCATTCACAAATGAGAAAGACCAGATCCGCCTCAAGAATCTACATCTTGACAAGGTTGTTTCTGCTCTAAAAATGCTTAACTCCAAGGAAAGAAAAGAGATAGTTTCTGAAATATCAGCGTCGATTAGTGTGGGTAAACCGAAGTATTGGATTAATTCGGAAGACATTGAATATGCTATCAGCTTGCTAAACAATCATCGATGGGCCGCTGAATTAGTGAAAGCACTCAGAGAAAAATCTGAACAGGAAAAAGTCGATTCCTAAATAGGATTCGGACTCATGTAGGGAAGCCAAGCTGTAAACAGTTATCATATTGGCAACATACTGGAAAAACTTTTCACAAATGAGTATGAAGACTTTGAATCTACAGAACTCCTAATCTGCGCGCCAGTTGCTTTGGTATCTTAGAAGGCGAATTCTCTGCATCCCTCCTCAAGAGAACTTCTCATCAATGTGCTGTGCAACATGCTCGCTTAGCTTACGCCCCTCGAAAGTTTCGACCAGGTGGCCGGGGAAATGCTTATCGTACCATGCGATTTTTCGTTTGCGTTGTACCTGATAAGAGTTAGATGACATCATGCCCCAATGTTCCCAGTACCAAGTCTCTCCTTGCCAGAAGATTGTAAAATCCGGCAAGCACATTGTCCCATCTGGAGCGCGTAAAGGGACTTCATAGGCAAAAGCAACATCACGCTCATGTAGAAGGGTAGCGATCAATAGCTCAGATTTGGATCGCACCATATCGCCGCTAAGTGCTTTATGAATGCGTCCTTCTTCGTACCAGCCCATTCGATTGATGAGTTCGTCTGGAACGGCGCGAAAAAAGCCATCGAACAGCGAAGAGTTTATCTGCCCGGTCTGGACGTTCTCCGGGCGTCGCGCGGAAAGCAATGTAGACACGTCACCCTGTACAAGCAGGGTGCAGTGTTGCCGAGCACGAGTTAGGGCTGTGTAAAGAAGTTCTGAGGAAAGTGAGCGGCCCCTGGTTCGTGGCACCAATACATAGGTATGGTTGAATTCACTGCCCTGCGCTTTGTGTACTGAGATCGCGTAAGCGAGCTCCAGATTGTCTTCAACTTGCTCAAAGCCGCCGTTTGCAGAGAGGTCACTGCCATAACCCACGGCAAGATGCTCTTTGCGTTCAAACTTGACCTGGAAACGCTTCAACCCCCTACCAGGGTTTCTGTCGAAGCTGTGCTTTTGAACAAATCCAATCTCGCCATTGAAAATCTCGACGCGCTCAGCTTTACGCGTATTGAAGTTGTACGCCCAAATCGGTTTGGACTGCGGTCGATTGCGATACTGGATTACCTTGTCATAAAGTGTAATGCCATCGAGAAGGCCGTAGCGGTGCATAACACCGGCGGCAATGCGATTCTGAACGGCCTCATTAAGCGCCTCAACACCATGAAGCTCACCTCGATGCGGCGTAAGTACCTGGTACTTTTCAGGCTTCCATTCAAATGCAGCACGCCATAGCTCGTAAGGCTTTTCGGAATTGAGAGACTCGCCGGTGCGGTCTGCCATTTCCTTTTCAATGGTCTGAATAAGCGTCTCTGGTAATGTTGCCGGCTCATCCCAATAGATAACGCGCAAATCCGCGTCGACATCACCGCCTTTGTGGACCTTTGCTAACAACTCCTCAGCATCGGAAGGAGTTGGCTGTCCGTCGTCGCGTGCGTTTGCAGTGATAAAAAGATCAGCCAGACGCAGGATAGCAGTGCCATTGCCTTCTACCTCATTTTCGAGCTGCCTGAGATTGTGTTCGAGCCGAGCAATGCTATTTGACTGCTTCTCGGCAATCCAGTGAATTGTGTCGGCGAAAACACGTCCGCGGCCAATAGGCGGCAACTGGTTCGGGTCGCCGACTAGAATAAAGCGCCTTACTTGTCGCCAGTCAATGGCACGAACCAAGCAGGCCATTAAGCTTAGGTCAAGCATTGAAGCCTCATCGACGATAATGGTACCGCTACCTTCACGCTTACCACCTGTGCTCTTGAAGGTTAGGTTGTCATTGAGCCACCCACCCTTAGCCAAAAAGGAATGAACCGTCGATGTCGCAACCCGTTCGATTTCGCGTTCGTGCATCTTGGCACGAACGCGGTCTGATGCCTTGCCTGTGGGTGCCAAAACCGTGAGTGGCGCGCCATCGCCTTCCGTTTGACGAACAGCGCGTATGATGGCGCAAATCACCGATGTCTTGCCTGTCCCTGCTGCCCCCGTAACAAGAGCGAGCGGACGCCGAAAGACTGCGGCACAGGCCTCTGATTGTGCATGAACCGCTTGCTCATACCGCTCGCGGGCCTTTTCCAAGAGCGGGCTCCTGATATCGCGGATTTCATCGCACCAGTCTTCGTCAGTGAAAGGCCGAGTCAGATCCATGTCCGGTCGACCAGCGAGCTTCGTCAGCGCCTCCTCAACCGAGCGTTCATCCTCATAGACATCTTTCAGATAAAGCCAGAGGCGATCACTTTCTGTCCGGAGCACAAGCGTTTCCTCTAGGATGTCGCGGTCTACCTCGAAGTACCGCTCTGTGAAGGAAGCCACCTTCCATTCAGGAAGTTTAGCCAGACGGGCATTCAATTCAGCCAGCACAGTGTCGGCCGCTCTGAAAGTCTGATTTGGTTCGCGACGTAAATGTTCAACGCACAAAGCGCGCAAACGGCGCGCATCGTCGAATTCCATTTCAGCAAGCGTTTCACCACCCAACTCTGGTGATGGGAGTACACCGCGATCAATGGTTCCCCAAGGAATCAGGTCATCGGGGGTATTGCCAACATAGCCTTCACAAAGCAAGTAGGGATTTTGAAGTGGCGCCTGGACGTCATCCGGTAAACTATGAGCGTTGCGTGTAGCTGCCTCCTCACAGACGATAAGCTTTATCTGTTCGATTTCGAGATTAAAGCGTGGCAGGACATCGCGTAAAAGGGACTGTGCGGTTTCTGGTTTTAACCGCCACTGTCTACTTAGCTTCTGCAGCGGCTTACCGAACAATCCAAAACTCGACACCTCAGAACCGGATTCAATCGCTTCAAAGAAGAGCCTGTGTGCTTCTTTTGACTCACCTTTTTCTATGAGGGCTCGGGCAGGCGCAGTCGCTACATCGGCACCGAGAAAGCGCATGACGTTGGGAAGGCCAGGATATAGTCCTCGCTTACTCCAAAGCTCAACGATGCAGCCCAGCAGCCAACGCTCGCGCTCATCCCAATCCTCACTCTTATCACCAATCACCTTGAGTTCATGGACTGCGCTCAAGAACTGCTCCAGCAGTCCTATCGCGTCATCATTGGTTAGAAGGCGAGCACCGTATTTGCAGGTACGCGGATTCTCTGGAAATTGCACAATGCGTTTCAGAGTATCGGGGTCGTCGCGATAGCGGTGATACGGAAGTCGCAAGCCTTCATGTGGATAGTGCGAGGAAACATTGCGTGCCCAGATCATACCACCCGCATACCGTTCGCGAATGTAATCATTAGACTCATCATAGATGAGACGGCCACCGACCTTTTTAACTCGCGAAACACCTAAGAGGACATAGCGCGAGCTTTCTTCTTCCGAGAAAGGATTGGAGTAGTTTGCATAGTAGAAGATGAGACTTTTGTTGTCCTCAATCTCCGCAAAGAACTGATCTGCATTGGCCGAACGGCGGTTATTGTCCCGCCGGCCCGCTTCGTCATAGACGTCATCGCCATACATTGCCTCATAGGGCCAGACACAAACCGTTGCTTCAGGAATGTCCCACTCAGTCCGTTCTGCACCGTCCCGAAAAAAGTCGGGCGGATTTGAGTAACCGCGTATGGACTCGGGTCCAAACGCGTTGACGCTGTAAATGCAAGGGGGCAGGTCGGTTCCCGTGAGCTTGGCAACGGGTTGACCTGCGAGTGGCAGTTCCCCTCCGAGGTCTCTTTCACGGGCAATTACATTACCCGGATAGGAGTGCATCCCAACGCAGTAGGTGTTGCATTCCGGCCGTTTGCAGATACGACCGTTCCAACCATCATCGTGCCAAGCGAGACGTGCTGTCAGGTGTACTGTCATGTATTCCTCCCAGACCTGAAGTTGTTGCAACCATTAAGCATGTTCCCCCTGCCCTCCTGCTTAGACTTGGCGTGGTCCTAGTTTACAGGACAGTTTGAGGACCGATTTAAGGTGTACCTGGGTTGAATATGGATACACGGTCGTCCGGCCGTTCCTTTGATGCTCAGCGACAAGGAGAAACAACAACTCTCCGTCACGTCGTCTCTTATCTGCGGCACGGTGCGGTGCAATAGGCCCAAATGGTCCTCGCTTGTGCCAAAAGCGGGGACACCATTACATGGTTCATGGACGTGACAGACGATTCAACATTCGATCAATCAAACTTTTTGCAGCGACTTTGTTAACGGAGCAATCATAGATAAGATCAAAAATTTCTTTATAGGTTGCGCGCTTCCGCGCTGGCAAGGTCTCGAAGATGTCATTTTCAGTCTTCGTGATATGCGCATTGACCACTTCCTCTATCGTAGCGAGTTGACTTCTCATGGTGCGGCGGTCTTCATCATTGAAAAGATCAAAATCCGCGGCCTTTCTCATTTCTGTAAACAACGCCGCGATTTCATCCTTAACTGACTTAGCAAAATGTCTGGAAACCGCTCCCTGCTTCAAGATGTCAAGCTTTTCGTAAATTTTGTCGGTCGCCAGCTCAAACGTCTTGAGACGATTTCTTTTTTGAGAGGACACACGACATTCTCGCGCCACTTCGGCACCAATAGGCCTGAGATAGGCGATGATATTGTCGAGATGCGTGTTACTTTCAAATTCGTCGCGACGGCCGTTAGGTACAACACGGCTATCGAGTATATGAACCTCACCTATGGTCCATGAGCAAAAACGGTCTTCTGGGAATACTTCTAGGAACAGCCGGTCATGGCCGACCTGGATATTGCCGACCCGGCCGCGCAGCCCGCGAATGCCCTGCGCAGACGGTATCGCTCCCTGATAGTCATGATGGATCAGCCAGCCGACGGCAGCAAGTTCACCATCTATACTCTCAATCTCGAAGGTCTTTAGGCAATGAAGTGAGGCGCGCTTGGTTTCAGAGTATTCGACTTGGTCACGATAAGGTCGATAAACCGGCTCTTCCGCACCGTTGATGTGTATCTTGTACGCTTTGCCCGCGCGTCCGTAAGGGGCGAGCAGCGCGGCGATTTCTTCTCCAAACGAGAAATCCGGGGCAAAGGGGCAGGGGCAGACTTGGCTAACGAAACTTTCAATCTCGATTTCATTGAGCAGCCGGTCATTAGCGATGCGACGTGGCTTGACGAGTTCAACTTCAAAGAAGTGCGTTGGAAAACCCCCGGGCTCTAGCCGCTTTAATGTTACGGCCTCTCTAACTATCGAGTGCAGGTCTGATTCTATGTTATTGGAGGCCAGCATACGCTTGACAATCGGTCCGTCCCAAGAAGCCTCTATGACCTCCGTGTCGCCCTTGGCGCGGGAACGGAATAATAGCTGCTGCACATAGCCGAGGGCTGCCAGTCTCCCGACACCACGAAATCCACGTGCATCGGTACCGCGTTTCTCGCTAGCCCCAAACGAGAGCATCCGCTTCGCAAAGTCCTTATTGGCGAGACCATTGCCATTGTCACGGATCACGATTCGGCGGTCGATATGATCTAGGTTGATTTCGATAAGGCCGTCATCAATAGAAGGAAGAAGGCCCGCTGCCACCGCATCATCAACAGCATCGGTCGCGTTCTGGATATATTCGCGGAAGATCGAAAGTGGATTGATGTACATGGAACTGCTAACAAGTTCCAAGATGTTTTTGCCAACAACAATTGCTGACTCGTCAAAGCTGTCCTCGTCCTTCCGCGCCGCATTAGTCATGCCCTTAGCTCCAATCCTTCGATCACGCGTAGACTTGCGTTATGTCTCGTAATTGCTTGTTTACTTTCGAAGCCGGTTGCACATCTTCATCGCTTAGTCCGGCGTCTTCGACCCGTTCATCCTCGGGCACGAGAAAAGCACTGGTATTCTCAACGCGCCGACGCTTTTGCGCCTCCCAGATCTGTGCTTCGTCCGCCTTGGACATCGGCACAAAGAACCGTGCGGCTTCACGCAACTTACCGGTGGCCAGCTCGTTAAGGTTGCGAGCGTATTCATTTTTATTGTGTGTACACAAATACCCCAAAAGCTCGTTTTTTTCACCTTCAGACAGCGTATTCATTGCCGCCTGAAACTCATCATACTCTTGCCTTCCGTCATGTTGTTCGTACCAGTTGCGATTGAAGATGTAGTGGTGGGGCCGAAACAAGATATTCTCGAATTCGTCATACGTATCGCCGTATGCTTTTCGGAAGAATTCTGGCGCGCCGCTGACAATTCCGTGTGTGGCCTGCAGGATCACCTGCATTGAGCGCAGATAGTAGGAATTCCAATTCTTGCCGACATGGCCCCGATCAGGTCGCGTGACCGGCTGATAGCGCATCGGGAATGAGAAAATACGGATACCAAGTTCTTCGTTTAGCGTCACATTGAGTCGCATTCGCTCAAACAGGTCAGCCGGGCTATCCATAAAGTTATATAGCATATAGTTCGACAGCTCGGTCAGCCCGGCGTCTGCCGAGTACCGGATAGCCAGGGCGTATGGCTTTTTTACTCCAAGATGATCGAAGGCGATACGAAGAGGCTTGATCGCAATCCGTGCCAGCTGCTGCAAATACATTGGGTCTTTGCAAAGAATTCGGGCATCGACCCCTTGATTAAAGTCTACGCGCCGCTGAAGCTCATATCGTCCACGCTTGAGCTTGGCACCGCGCTCAAAACCAAGAGCGATGATCTCGGCGATAATTTCTCTAAATTTCGCAGAGGCGACCACATTATTGTCCATCAGGATCAGGTCACGCTTTTCGCCGTAGAGCTTGCTGACGCCTTCCACGACCTCACTCAGCGAATTTGTATCGCGCTGACCGCCCTCAAGCTTTGGCACGCCGCAGAAGGCGCATTTACGGACACAGCCGCGCGAGGCATAGGTAAAGTAAGCGTCATTGACCGGATATTGATACTCAATATGGTCGAGGATACTGTAGTCAGGCACGAGGTCCTCAATGGGCTTGCCGTCTATGTCATCGGCATAGAGTTCATCCTCAAATGGGTCTAGCCTAAGCGACACGGCGGGTGCTTCACCGAGAAGCCCCTTGATGAAGCGCACTCCTCGCCAGCGCGGTTCTGCGATATAGTTCTCATGCATGAGCGAGGCAGCGATACCACCGACAAAAATACGGTGCGCCTGCCCGCCTACCAAATCAATGGCATAGTCGATACTACGCGCCGTTCGCTCCCACTCAAATGAGAAGAGCGTCGTAATATACACCCGCTCCCACGCCATTTTGTAGGCCGCCGGGTCTTCGCCCTTCACGAACCGAACATTGTCCCGCTTGCCATTCGGACCGTGATACTGGGCAATTTTCATAAGTCCTAGCGGCGGGTACTTGTTACGGTAGCCCGGTTCGATAAGAAGGATATTTTTGTTGGCCATTTTCTGCCCTGATTCAGATCCTATGCCAGCCTACCAACTCAAGGGATGGTTGTCGATCCCGCCCTACCGGCAGGGATGGTGACGCTTACCCCGGCGCTCACCGCGAACGCCCCCTAGCTCTGGGCGCCTTCGGCTGGGAAGCACCGCTCAACCTTTTCGTTTATCTCATTCACGAATGTGACTTGGTTAGTCGTAAGCACGCCGCGCTCAGGATGTGTCGTGATTTTTCGAATCTCATTAAGATCACGGATCCATTTCGTATTTTTTTGCTTGTTGTCTTTATCCTTTGTACCGAGCGAGATCACGTCTTTAACCAAGTTCCAGTTATGGTGGCAAATCTCAACATAACTGATTAGATAGAGTTGCGACTCCTCCTCGCCCTTCCGGTTTGTCGCCTCCCACGCGGCGGAACATTCCTGCCTGATCTTGAGCGGTATTCCTTTGGTCCACCACTCCTTGTTCTGCGTGCCGAAGTGTCCCTTCAGCGTACCAATAACATAATCAAATAGTCGTTTATGGATCTTGGTGACCTTCGCCGCTGCCTCTTCAGTTCCAGCCTCGTCACGCGATTCAAGATATGCCTTTAGACCCGGGGGAAGAAAGCTCGGAATCTTCTCATTGATGTGGGCTTCCATGCCCCAAGCCTGTCGCTGCACGGCTGTTAGAGACGAGCCGGTACGTCGGAATGCTAAGATTTCCTGCGCTTTCGCGCTCTTAAAATAGTCAACGAGCACTTGGAAGTACGGCTTGACGGACTCAAATGTGTCGTCGGAATTAAACAGATAAAGCTCCGTCCCATCTTTCCAACGGATGTGGTCTGCAATATCCTTGAGGACGAGGAATAGAGCGCGGATGCCATTATTCGTGCATATATAGCCTCCCGGTCCATCACCTATATTCCAGTGGTCTGGCATCCCGGTTGCGAACATCCGGAGACACTCCGAGATGACGGCCATACCTTTCCTGAGATTGGCGTCATGGCCGTCGACCATGTCGGTCAAGAGCGGCCCCGGTACTATCGCGCCTTTGCTAAAAACTCCCAAGAGTTTGGAGACTTTCAGACCGTCGCGGACTGAAGTCTGCGTCAGACAGCGAAACTGTGTCTTCTTCTTGCCGGTAACGACCATCCTGTCATGAAGTGGTGAGGTGCGATCACTATTGAGGCGCGATGCTAAGCGCGAAAGAAGAGCCTGGAAGGCCTCTTCTGTGTCGGAGGAATTCCAGTGCAGGTCGGCGTAGAGTTCCACAAGCAGTCCGGTGTTGACTTTGACCTGCCTAGAGTTGATGTCGATGAAAAGATTCATCTCCTCGTCGGCTGGCAGGTTTTCAAAGGCGAGAACGGGCAGAACGCTTGAGTCCTCATTGAAGCCTTCTTTTTCACGCGCATAGGCGTAGCCGTAGAGCCTGTGCTGACCGTCAATGATCCACGCTGAGGCATAAATGGGCGGCAGGTACAACACACCCAGTTCTTCTTCACCCTCTTTCTCTTCAAACTTGAGACTCGACTTTTTCGTTGTTTTGAGGTTCACAACGATGTTGGTCGGAAACCTGCCGCCGTTATTGATGTACTCAGCTATTTTTTTGAGTTGTTGCGGCCGGAGCATACGCTGGTAAGTCTCTAGGTTCTCGATGTCGCGGCTCGCCTTGTGGCCGACATAAGCGATCTTGAGAAGTTCGTCAGGCGGTATTAGGAACGTGTAGAATGTCCGACCGCCCATCTTGCCGCGCGTTGCTACGACTTTATGGGCGAGTCCGTCGATTTTCTTCCCACCGAACATATGCCCGAGAAACTGATAGCGGGCAGCGTGCTTGAGGTGTTGTACGAGAGTCGCATAGTAGTTGAGTTCACCATCGGAGATGACTGCGACCTGTGCTTCCTCGCACTTGGCAAGATCATTCTCACTCCATGAGATGTTCCTTGTTGCGATGACAAACTTGACCTTGTGTTTAATCCGCCGTCCGTAGGCATTTAGGATCGTTTTGTGTACGCTTTCCCGAATTGCCCTGATCTTCTCGATCAAGCTTGCCATACTCTTCTTGCTGGGCTCGTCGCATCTCGTACACTCTACGATTATGATGCTCTCATCGTCTTTGGCGAAAACATCAATTTGCCGGGGAGGAAGTCCATCTTCGACTGCAATTGTGAAATTTCGGCCCTTGCTCATCTCCTTAAAGCCCATTTGGGCCAGAATTGACCAGACCTCGTCTTCTAGCTGCTCGTCTGCTGGCTTCGGCTTGGCCATACGGGTGGACTTGGCGTTTTTTCGGACGACGCGCCAGCCATCCTCTTCTTCCAGCTTAACTTTCTCTGCGATAAGCTTCTTTGTCGAGCCCGAGACTGTCTTAAGGAAGTCCTTGTTCTTCCGCCGACGAAGCTCGGAATTGACCTCGTCTCCCAGGACGAGGGGACCTAAGTACTGATCGGTCATGCCTCAAGTCACCGAGAATTCAGTATCGCAATGGCCTCGGTCACGGTCCTCTCGGATGAGCATTTCCGATGGAATGTGTTTGCGACCCTTGTTCAAGGGCCTCAGCCGCTCAATTACCTGTAGGAAAAGGGCGCGCTTCGGCACCATATCGGCGGCGGCACATTTCAGGATATGCCGCGCTTCACCCTCAAGCGATCGTTTGTTCCGGGATGCGCGTAGCCTTTGGCGAATCACCACTTCTTCGTCCAGCCTTCGTACGTTAGTTCTTATCATGGGTCCGTATGCCAAGTTTTGTTTTCAGAAGGTTATCATGCATCCTTACGCAGGTGCAGGAAGGTCGCCACATGAAAATCTTCTCCCACTCACGATGAAATGCCCCGCCCATACTAAAGAATTCGGGAAAGGCTTTGTTGAAAAATTCTCAACCGGACTTCGTAACAAGACTGAGGGGTAGAGTCTCGGCTTTGGCGCAGTGCCGATCATCCGTTAGGTTTCCCCTGCCAGCGGCGAAGGGATGGAATCCAGCTTGGTTTGCCCTGTTGCTGCCGCTGCATGCGCTCTTGTCCGGCGGATGTTCGCCGGTGCCGCAGGAACCGGCCACAAACACGACAGCACCGCCGAACATCGTGTTCATCATCGCCGATGACCTGAGTTGGGCGCACCTGGGCGCCTATGGTAGTGACGAGGTGCGCACGCCCAATCTCGACCGGCTGGCGCGTGAAGGCGTCGTTTTCGAAAACGCATTTGTCAGCACGCCTTCCTGCACTCCTTCCAGGGCGTCCATTCTCACCGGCAGGAACGGTTTCGAACTGGAAGAGGGGGCAACGCTCTGGGGCTATCTGCCGGCCCGGTTCGCGACCTGGACCGAAATCCTGGCGCAACACGGCTACCGGGTCGGCGCTACGGGAAAGGGCTGGGCGCCCGGATTCCTGATCGACAGGGACGTGAATCCGGCAGGCCGGCCCTGGAACGGGATTCGAAGCCGGCCTTACGGCGACCGGTTCGAAGAATTGCAGATGTCGGATATCGATTACGCGGCGAATTTCGAGGCATTCCTGGACGCCGCCGACGAGACCCGGCCGTTTTCGTTCTGGATGGGAACTTTCGAGCCGCATCGCGGCTATACCGAGGGCGTGGCGGCTGCGCTCGGCATAGATTCCGCCGCCGTAACGGTACCGCCGTTCATGCCCGACGCCGGCGAAGTACGCGACGACATCGCGGAATATTACGCCGAAATCGAATACATCGACGCCCAGGTGGGCCGGGTGATGGAAGCGCTGGACCGGCGCGGGCTGCAGGACGATACCATCGTCGTATTCACCTCGGACAACGGCATGCCCTTCCCGCGGGCCAAGGCGACTCTTTACGACTACGGCACGAGAATGCCGTTGCTGTTCTGGTGGGGCGACAACATCGCCGGCGGCCGCAGGATCGAAAACCTGGTCAGCCTGACGGACATCGCGCCTACTTTCCTGGAGTTCGCCGGCGTGGAAGCGCAAGCGGAAATGAGCGGACAGAGCCTGGCGCCCCTGCTGATCCCCGGCACGCCCGGCCAGGCGGCGCGGGAAGCGGTTTACATGTACCGCGAGCGGCACGGGTTTTATCCGGATTCGGGCGGAATGTCCTTTCCGTCGCGGGCAATCAGGACGCACGATCATCTGCTGATCTGGAACGCGAGGCCGGACGCGATTCCGCTCGACGTGGACGGTGGCCCGGCGAAATCGTTCATGGAAGAAAACGCCGGGGAATACCCTGCCTTGCATGCGCTGAGTTTCGGGCCGAGAAGCGAGTTCGAACTGTACGACGTTCGCGCCGACGCCTGGCAGATGCGCAATCTCGCCGCGGACGGAAGCCACGCGGAATTGCTGGACAGCCTCGGCGACCGGCTGTTTTCCTATCTCGAATCGCGGCAGGATCCGCGCATGCTCGGCAGAGCGGAAGAATTTCGCTATGCGCCCTATTTCGGCGTGGTTTTCGGGGACGGACTGCTGCGATGGACGCCGGAACAGCAAGGCCAGGAAATGAGCTTCGACGAGCGGCGCGAGCTATTGCGCCGGGCGTACGAGACGATCGGCGAAGAGGCGTTTTTTCGCCGCATGATTTCTGAGCAGGACGGAGGGCTTTGAGCCGCTCCGATATGAATACGTATGCATTTTATTGCTAAACCGGGCGCATAAGCCTATAAGTTCAGGATAGCTGAATTCCAGACATCGCCGGATCGGTGAAACTGAGAGGAATACCATGACGCGAAGCGTTTCAATAAGTGAGCCGCGAGGAACAAATTTTCGCCGGAAAGGCGATTTTTCAAAGAATCTGAAGCCGCTTTCCCTGGCCGTCGCCGCGGCGCTGGCTCCGCTCGCCGGGACGGCCGTGGCCCAGGAAGGCGCGACGATCGAGCAAATCGTCGTTACCGGTTTCCGCCAGAGCCTGCTGAATTCCATGGCGACGAAACGGAATTCGGAGTTGATCGTGGAAGCGATATCCGCCGAGGATATCGGCAAGCTGCCCGACAACAGCATCGCCGAAGCCCTGACGCGGCTGACGGGACTCGCCGGCCAGCGCCTCAACGGCCGCCAGCAGGTGATCAGCATCCGCGGCCTGGCGCCTGATTTCTCCACCGCCTTGCTGAACGGGCGCCAGCAGGTCAGCGCCGGCGACAATCGCGGCGTCGAATTCGACCAGTACCCCTCCGAACTGCTGCAAGGCGTCGTCGTCTACAAGACGCCGGACGCTTCGCTGACCGGGCAGGGACTCGCCGGCACGGTGGACATGCGCACCGTAAGCCCGCTGGATTACGACGAGCGCGTCGTCGTGGTCAATGCCCGCTACGAGATGAACGAGTACGGCGCGCTCAATCCCGAACTTGACGACGCCGGCTGGCGGTACACCGGCTCGTATATCGACCAGAACGCCGACGGCACCGTCGGCGTGGCGCTGGGCTTTTCCCATATCGGCTCTCCCAGCCAGCGCGAAGTGATCGACATCTGGGATTACAACGATTACAACGGCGCCCAGGGGATAACCGGCATCAATCCGAAGGCGCAGTCCGGCGAGCTGACCCGCGACAGCTTCATGGCCGTACTCGAATTTCAGCCCAACGAGCGCGTCACTTCCACGATCGACGTCTACCGGTCGAGCTTCGAGGAATCCTCGCTGTCCAGGCAATACGAGTTGCCCCTCTATCCTGCCTGGTTCTCCTGGAACACCGGGGTTAATCTGGCAAACGAACAGGTCAACAACGGGCTGATAACCAGCGGCACGTTCAATAGCGCCAAGGCGGTCATCAGCAACAATCTCGAATCGCGCGACGCGGATCTGTGGGCCGCCGGCTGGAACCTCGAGTTCGATGTCAACGACGACTGGGACGTAACCGCCGACATCAGCCATTCCGCCGTCGACCGCCAGGACGTCATCCTCTCACTCAACACGGGAACCGGCCCCAGCGGCCAGGGCGCGACGGACACGATCGGATTCGTCATCGGCAATCATGCGCCGCGCTTCACGTCCTCGGCCGATGTCCTCTCGCCGGGCGCGACGGTGCTGACCAGCCCGATGGGTTGGGGCAACCCCGCCATTCCCGGCGGCCAGGTGGGTTACGACAACCGACCGTCGATCGAAGACGAGTTGACCCAGATCAAGCTCAGCGCCGAGCGCTATCTCGGCGGCGCAATCAGCAGCGTCGATTTCGGCGTGCAGTTCGATAGCCGCAGCAAATCGAGAAACGCCAGCAACCAGGGCTTCCTCGGGCTGACGAGCGGCGAACTCACGCAGGATTTCACGCCCACCGGCGCGGTCACCGTTCCCTTCGGCCTGGCGACCATCGCCACTTTCGATCCGGTCGCCTTGTACGACAGCGGAATCTACTACCGCGCGGATCACTTCGGCGGCGGCGTGCTTTCCAACGACTGGACGGTGGACGAAGACGTGACCGTCGCCTACGTCAAGTTCAATATCGAATCCTCGCTCGGCGATGTGCCGGTGACAGGCAATTTCGGCGTGCAGGCAGTGCGCACCGACCAGAGTTCGTCGGGGTCGAGCGCCGCCAACGGCGGCTGGCCGCCGCCTTCGAGCGCAGCGGAAGCGACCACCTTGCAAACGGTCACCGGAGGCGCCGACTACACCGAATACCTGCCGAGCCTGAACCTGAATTTCGAGATCGCCGACGCGCAATACATCCGTCTGGGCATCGCGCGCACTCTCGCCCGGGCGCGGATGGACGAGATGCGCGCCGGCCGGGAAGTAAATTTCAACGCCAGCCTGGCCGATTCCACGGATATCAACCAGGCGCCCTGGGGCGGCAGCGGCGGCAGCCCGGATCTGCGGCCCTGGATGGCGGATTCGATCGACTTGTCCTATGAATTGTATTTCCCCGACGCCACGGGCTACTTCGCGCTCGCGACTTTCTACAAGGATCTCACAACCTACATCTACGAGCAGCCCAGACTCGTTGACTTTGCCGGATTTCCTACCGGCGGCGTCACTCCGGCGCTGACGACGGGCATCGTAAGCCGGCCTTCCAACGGCGATGGCGGCAACATCTCGGGCTACGAACTGTCGCTGCAAGTCGCCGGCGAAGCGCTGAATCCGGCCCTGGAAGGATTTGGCGCGGTATTCAACGGTTCCTGGACCGACAGCGAAATCGAGCGCGGCACCGGCGACCCGTCGACGCCCTTGCCGGGTCTGTCCGATACCGTCATGAACCTGACTTTCTATTATGAAAGAGGCGGTTTTTCGGCCCGGATAAGCGGCAATCACCGCTCGGATTTCCTCGGCGAGGTGCAGGGATTCGGCGCGGGCCGGACCTTGCGCTCGATCAGCGAGGAACAACTGGTTGACGCCCAGCTCAGCTACAGCTTCGAAGGCGACCAGTTGGACGGCCTGACGCTGTACCTGCAAGGCACCAATCTGACCGACGAACCTTTCGTCGGATTCCTCAACAACGATCATCGGATGGTCAAGGACTGGCAGTCCTACGGCGCGACCTACTTCGTCGGCGCGTCGTACCGGTTCTAGCGCCGGCGCCAATGATCGGATCGGCGCTCTTGACGAAGGCGGGCTCATTGGCGCCCGCCTTTGTTTTATGTTTCTGGGCGCATTTTGCGCTGGCGCAAATCGAAGTTCCCGACCCGGACGCCCTCGACGCGGTCCTCGACCGCTTCGTCGAAGAGGGCCACTACCCCTTCCTCTACGCCCGGCTCGAAGACCGCGACGGCAATGTCGCATACGAGCACAGTGTCGTGAATCGGGACCTGCTGCCGGACGCGCAGATCGACGGGCAGTCGTGGATTCGAATCTGGTCCATGAGCAAGATCGTCACCATCTCGGTGGTTCTCGACCTGGTGGAAGACGGCGTCCTCAGCCTGGAAGATCCAGTCGCAAACTACATTCCGGAACTTTCCGACATGCGGGTCGCGGTCACTTCCGATGGCAGGAGTCTGGCTGAACTCGATTTCGGGCAAGCGGACCCGGCCTGTCCGTTTGAACTCGTCCCCGCGGACACCGTGATGACGGTGCGGCACCTGATCAACCATGAAGCCGGTTTCTATTACGCCACCACGGGGATGCCGTGCATCGACTCCGCACTCGCCGACAGCAACGTGGTAACGGCGGCGGATTCCGGCGAATTTATCGCCCGCCTCGCGGACCTGCCGCTGATCCAGCATCCGGGAACCACCTATTACTACGGGACCAATACCACAATCCTGGGAATGGTGGCCGAACGCGCAACGGGCTTAAGTCTCAAGCAATTGGTGGAAGAGCGCCTGACCGGACCGCTGGGTATCGAAGGATTGCAATACGATCTGCCGCCGGACGCCGATTTGCCGCCGAGAATCAGCGGCCAGGGCGGAAGCTTGCGACCGGCGTATCCCGGCGAACTCGATATCTTCGGGCCGGACGTGCCCGACTACGACCCGGAGCACGAACTTTATCTCGGCGGCGAGGGCATGGTGGCCACCGCCGACGGCTACGCGGATTTCCTGAGAATGCTGCTCAATCACGGAACGCTCAGCGGTACGAGATTTCTGGAGACCGCGACGGTCGAGGATATCTACGCCCCGCATACGCAACTCGACAATCCCGAAGGCCACAACGGCTTCAACCTGTGGGTGACCGGCGAGCCGACCAGGACCCGCGAACAGGGAGAAGAGGGCTTGTGGGTCGGCGGCGGATACGAGGGAACCCACTTCTGGGTCGATCCGAAACGGGAATTCGTCGGCATCGTCATGTCGCAGATTTTCTGGATCAACGAAGATGGCTACGGCAGGGACGAGGCGTTTCGCGGCGAACTCTACCGGCAATTCTGGGCGGCGGAATCCCGGTAGGCGCGGGAAGTCAGGCCCCGTCTGTTTTCAGGAACCCGCAACCCGCGCAAGTTTCAATTGGAGGGTCAGGCGCAATGATCAGGTTTACCCGCCGCCGCTTGTTGTTCGCATTGGCCATCTGCGCCGGATGGCTGCATTCGCCCGGCTTCGCCGCTGAAATCGAGCGGGTAGAACCACCCAACTGGTGGATCGGATTCCATCAATCCGATGTGCAACTGCTGGTGTACGGCGATGGCATCGGCGCTTTCCGCCCGACTGTGGACTACCCGGGGGTCACGGTGCTCGATACGCTCGCCACGGCAAACCCGAACTACCTGTTCCTGCGCCTGCGAATCGGCGACGATGCCGAACCCGGAGATTTTGATATCGAGTTCACCGGCGACGGCGAGAGCATCACGCATCGCTACCGGCTGGACGCGCGCAATCCGGACCCGGAGCATACCCGCGGATTTTCCCCGGCCGACGCCATCTATCTGATCACTCCGGACCGCTTCGCCAACGGCGACCCGGGCAACGACGGGATCGACGGTCTTGGCGATGTCGTGGACCGCAATCAGCCCGGCGCGCGGCATGGCGGCGACCTCAGGGGCATCATCGACCGGCTCGACTACATCGCCGGGCTCGGCTTCACCGCGGTCTGGTTGAATCCCGTGCTTGAGAACGCCATGCCAGCCTATTCCTACCACGGCTACGCCACCACGGACTTCTACCGCGTCGACCCGCGCATGGGCAGCAATGAAGACCTGGCGGAACTGGCCCGCGTCGGGCGCGAAAAGGGCGTGGGCCTGATCATGGACATGATCGTCAATCACAGCGGGCTGCATCACTGGTGGATGGCCGACCCGCCCATGGACGACTGGGTTCACCGGTGGGACGGCTATGTGGAAACCACCCATGCCAAGACCCTCAGCCTCGACCCATACGGCGCCGAAATCGACCGCCGCGAGTTCTTCGACGGCTGGTTCGTGCCCGACATGCCCGATCTGAACCAGGACAATCCACTCATGGCCGAGTATCTCATCCAGAACGCCATCTGGTGGATCGAATACCTGGGCCTGGCGGGAGTGCGCATGGACACCTATCCGTATTCCGGCGGCGAGTTCATGGCGGAATGGACGCGGCGGGTGATGGAAGAATTTCCCGATTTCAACGTGGTCGGCGAGGAATGGACCGAAAATCCCCTGATCGTCGCGTATTGGCAGGGCGGCGCCTACAAGCATGACGGCTACCAGTCCTGGTTGCCGAGCGTGATGGATTTTCCCCTGAACTCGGTGCTCGCCCCGTCGCTGGTCGCCGAAGAATCGTTTTCCGGGGGGCTGAATACGCTTTATTCGATGCTGGTCAACGACGTGTTGTATCCCGACCCGGGCGGCCTCGTGATCTTCGGCGACAACCACGACATGATGCGAATCTGGTCGCAGCTCGGCGAGGACTACGGCCTGTTCGAATTGGCGATGACTTACCTGGCGACCATGCGCGGCGCTCCGCAGGTCTACTATGGCACCGAAATCCTCACCCCCAGCAGCGGTGACCATGGCGTCATCCGCAGCGACTTTCCCGGCGGCTGGATGGGAGACGCCGCCGATGCCGTATCCGGCGCGGGGTTGACCGAGCGGCAATTGCAGGCGCAAGCGCTGGTCCGCACGCTGTTCAACTGGCGCAAGACCTCCGCGCCGGTGCATCAGGGCGAACTCACCCACTTTCTGCCCAAGGACGGCGTATACGTGTATTTCCGCTATTTGAATGATGAGCGCGTCATGGTCGTGCTCAACAAGAACGAGGATGTCTACGCCCTCGATACCGCGCGATTCGAGGAAGTCCTCGGCGATGCCCGCAGCGGCGTGGACATCATCCGCGGCGCAACCCACGACCTCACCTCCCCCATCAACCTGACCCCCCGCACCGCCCTGGTGCTGGAAATCGACTAAACCGCCACCCTGCGCCCCCTCCCTGTCATTCTGCGCGGAGCGAAGCGCAGTCGCAGAATCTCATGCAGTGGCTTCCCACAGAGATTCTGCGACTTCGCGCAGAATGACGAGAGGATGTTTGGCAAAGTCCTTCGCCAAAGTCCATAATCCGGAACTCCCCACCCATTTCGCAAGACAAGCATGCTCAACGATCTGATCGAAGCCAGCGGCTGGAGCAACGGGCAGTTTCTCGCCATCAGCATCATGGCCTTTGTGGTGCTGGCCCTGATGGCGGTGGTGTTCCGCATGCTCAGGATTTTCCGCATGGCGAGCCGCAAGTCGCGCTACCAGCCCAATCTGCGGCCATTGCGCCGGTTGCGGACTTCACACGAGCAGGGTGGGCGAAACGGCGCGGGTGACAAGGAATGAGCGGAGCGCGGCAAAAACCGGTCTGGCTTGCCGCCTGCCTTGCCATGTTCGCCTGGCTGCCGGACACAAGCGCCATCATCATCCGCCACGATGTCAATTCCCGCGATCATGAAGTCCGCGGCAGCGACTTCCCGGCGGTGTTCTACCTCGAACAGCGGGGCGGCCACCGTATTTGCGCGGCGACGATGATCCATCCCCGCTGGGCGATTACCGCAGCGCATTGCGCTCACGAGACCGCGCTGCTGCAAACCCTGGATGATGGCGAAAATTTCCCGGTCCGGGTCGCCAGACGGGATCGGCGCATAGAATCCGTCACCCTGCACCCGGATTACGACGCCAGGCTCACCGCAAGCACCGACCTCGCCCTGCTGCGCTTTGCCGAGGCAAGGCCCGGACCAATGATTCCGCTACAAACCGGCAGCAATGAATCCGAACAGATCGCGACCCTGGTGGGCTGGGGTTTTTCCGGCTGGGGAACCACGGGCCGCGAATTCTCCGACGGCAGAATCCGCATGGCGGTCAATCGCATCGAGGCAGCCGGCGAACGTCTGCAAATGCGCTTCGACGACCCCCGCCTGCCGGATTCCAACGCGTTGCCCATGGAAGGCACCCCCGGCTTGTGGGACAGCGGCGGCCCGGCACTGCTCGGCAATCCCGGCGCCTACCGCCTCGCCGGCGTCGCAGTCGGCGAAATCGAAGGCGAACGTTTCACCGAGGAAACCCAGGGCCAATACGGCGCCATCGCCGTCTACGAGCGCATCTCGCTGCATCTCGACTGGATAAGGGAGGTTGCGTTCCCGGAATCGGATTGATCGTTCATGCAACGATCTGCTCCATTAGAACCGGAAATCCCAATTTCTTCGCGATGCCGCCTTGTCTGGCGTCAAGCGTTGAGAATGCAAGGCTTCCCCGCTGAGGGATGAAATAGAGGGCAGTTGCGACATGAGCAAGGTCTGCGCCCCTTAGGTACCCAGCCTGGAGGACTTCCGAAAACTCGGGTGTAAGCGTTCTGTCGGGTAGAATCCATTCGATGTCGGCGATAATGCTCTCCTGAAAGTCGATATGCTCGCGTTTGAATGCCGCCCTGATCTCAGCTTCGAGCAGATTTGACGAGGCTAGGAGCCTGCGCCGTAGGAATTCGCGAAAGCGAAAATTCGCTATCGCCGCGGCCCTGGCTGATCGATTGAGGCGAATATTGGTGGATATGCAACGAAATCGAGCGGCCGGGGGCGTGGATGAGAGCGGATTTGCAGCCGTGAATTCCTACGGCGCAGGCCCCCAGGTGTGTGAACTTGTCCAGTCTCGATGCGCATTCCTCGGCATCCGGTTCGTCTAAGGCAATTGCCGTTAAAACCGATGTATCGATGTAAGCGAACTTCATTCGCCCCGCTCGGCGAGAAACCTCGCAAGCGCCCCCGGTCGCTTGGCAACTGGCCGAAGTTTCTGCTTTGGTTTCGCCGAACGAACCAGGACACCGCTCCTTTCGAGTTCTAATACCCTCTCTTCCATGGTTTGCTGTCCAGCACTTTTGATCGAACGAATCTCCGCCACTGGTTCTCCCCGGTAGGAGACAGTAACGGCCTTGCCTTCGCGCACTTGCCGAATCACTTCCGAGAACCGCACCTTGGCTTCATAGATCGAGTAGTTGATTGCCATTTCGTTATCGTAACTAGTCAGACTAGTCATGGCAAGCGCAGACTGTCTTGACCGTCCGGCATTGGCGTTAGGAGCTTGTTCCCGAATTAGCAACCCGCGGCAAATCTGCTACCATGCGGCGGTTCCGGCTTTGGGCACAGTCTGGTCCAGCCGGCGGTTTTTCCTTTCAGACAGCAGATCAGGAGCGGATTCAGATGACGATAGCAGCAGGCGATCGGGTTCCGGCGGCGACTTTCCGGGTGATGACCGATGATGGCCCCAAACCGCTGGGAAGCGATGAGGTTTTTGGCGGCAAGAAGGTGGTGATGTTTATTGTGCCGGGGGCTTTTACGCCGGGCTGTTCCATGGCGCATCTGCCGGGCTATGTGGTCAACGCCGACGCCATCAAGGCGAAAGGCGTTGACACCATCGCCTGCATGGCGGTGAATGACGCCTTTGTCATGGGCGCCTGGGGCAAGGCCCAGAATGCCGGGGAATTGCTCATGCTTGCGGATGGCAATGGCGAGTTTGCCGCGGCGGCCGGGCTGAATGTGGATTTCAGCGGCTATGGCATGGGCAGCCGGGCCAAGCGCTGCGCGATGATTGTGGACGACGGCGTGATCAGCCATCTGGCCATCGAGCCCGCGGGGGAAATCAGCGTCAGCTCGGCGGAGTCGATTCTGGAGCATCTCTGAACGGCGAATCCAGGAGAGCCGGGCCATGATTACCCAACTGATTGAATACAACGACGGCGACACGGTCCTGGAGGGCTATGCCGCTTATGAGGAATCCGCCATCCAGAAGCCGCTGGTGCTGGTGGGCCACGACTGGAGCGGACGGGGGGAGTTCGCCTGCAAGGCCGCCGAGCGGGTCGCCGGGCTGGGCTATGTGGGCTTTGCCTTGGATATGTATGGCAAGGGCATTGTCGGCGGCGCGAGCGACGCCGAACGCAATGCCGCCCTGATGGGGCCTTTCGCGGCGGACCGGGCGCTGCTGCGCCGCCGGGTTCGCGCCGCGCTGGTGGCCGGCCGCAATATTCCCCAGGTGAAGGCGACCCAGGTTGCCGCCATGGGCTATTGTTTCGGCGGCATGTGCGCCCTGGAGCTAGCCCGCTCCGGGGCGGACATACTTGGCGTGGTGAGCATCCACGGCATCTTCACGCCGGGGGATGTGGCCAATGGGGAAATCCGCGCCCGGGTGCTTTGCCTCCATGGCCACGACGATCCCATGGTGCCCCCGGAGCAGGTGCTGGCCCTGCAGCGGGAAATGACCGAAGCCGGCGTGGACTGGCAAGTACACAGCTATGGCGGCACGATGCACGCATTCACCCATCCCCTGGCCAACGACCCCGGTTTCGGCGCGGTGTACAGCGCCACCGCGGAACGCCGCGCCTACCAGTCCCTGGAAAATTTTCTTACGGAAATCTTTGCCCGGGGGACATGAGCGAAGCCGCCGCCAGCGAGCCGGCACCGGAGCCGGGCAAGGCCATTCCCCTGCATAGCCGCATCGGGCTCTGGCTGGGCCCGGCGGTATTCCTTCTCACCCTGCTTTTTGTCGATCTCGACCCCGGCAACCCGACCGTGACCCGGATGTTCGCCACCATTCTGCTGATGGCGATCTGGTGGATTACCGAGGCGATTCCGCTGGCGGCCACCGCCCTGCTGCCCATTGTGCTGTTTCCCCTGCTGGGCATCATGCGTGGTCGCGAAGTGCCCGCCGGCGGCCTCGTGGAGTTCGGCGAAGGCGTGCTGCCCGGCGACATCGACGTCATCTTTCCCAATGTGGCCGACCAGTACATGGATTGGGTGATCCTGCTGTTCATGGGCGGTTTCATGATCGCCGTGGCGGTGGAGAAGTGGAACCTGCACCGGCGCATCGCCCTGCATGTGCTGCGCATCATCGGCGGCCAGCCGCATCGGCTCGTGCTCGGTTTCATGGTGGCGACGGGCTTTCTGTCGATGTGGCTGTCGAACACCGCCACCGCCATGATGATGATGCCCATGGGCCTGTCGCTGATACTGCTCTACGAGGAACTCAATCGACAGGCGCTGGCCAGCGGCGGCGAAGTTCCCGCCAATGCCGGCAATTTCTCCCTGAACCTGCTGCTGGGCATCGCCTATTCCGCCTCCATCGGCGGCTTCGCCACCCTGATCGGCACCCCGCCCAATGGCGTGCTCGTCACCCAGCTCGGGCAGTTGTTTCCCGATGCGCCGGACATCACATTCTCCGCCTGGCTGCTGTTCGCCTTTCCCCTGACCCTGGTCTACATGCTCATCGCCTGGGTGCTGCTGACGCGCATCGTGTTTCCGCTGCCCAGGGAAACGCCTTTCAGCGGCGAAGGATTCATCGATCGGGAAATCGGCAAGCTCGGGCCCATGAGCATCGAGGAGAAGCGCGTGGGCTGGGTGTTCTTCACCGTGGCGCTGCTGTGGATGACCCGCAAGGAGCGGCTGCTCGGGGAAGGGATCGACCTGTTCGGCTGGAGCTACTATCTCGATTCGCTGCTCACCAGCCTCGGCGGCTCGCCGGTGGGCTACATGATCGACGACGGCACCGTCTCCATCGCCATGGCGCTGACCCTGTTCATCATCCCCGCGGGCAAGCAGGCAGGCGGCAGGCTGCTCGACTGGGACGACGCGAAAAAGATTCCCTGGGGGATTCTGCTGCTGTTCGGCGGCGGCCTCGCCATCGCCAAGGGTTTTACCACTTCGGGATTGTCGGACTATGTCGCCATGCAGCTCGGCGCCTTGCTCGGCGACGCCAGCCCGCTGGTGATCGTCACAAGCACGGTGGCCTTCATCACCGCCCTCACCGAAGTTTCGTCGAACACCGCCACGATTTCCCTGTCGCTGCCGATCATGGCGAGCCTGTCCCAGGCCATCGAAGCGCACCCCCTGCTGCTGCTGATTCCCACCACGCTGGCGGCGTCCTGCGCCTTCATGCTGCCGGTATCCACCCCGCCCAATGCGATCATCTATGGCTCGGGGCGGGTCCCCATCGTCAAGATGGTGGTTGCCGGAGTCTGGCTCGACCTGCTTTCGGTGCTGTTGCTCACGCTGTTCGTCTACACCGCTGGCCATCTCACCTTCGGCGTCCTCGGCGACCTCCCCGCCTGGGCGCTGCCCTGATCGTTCCGCCCCATCATTTATCCACCCCGTCATTCTGCGACTCCGCTTCGCTGCGCGCAGAATGACGGGATGAATGACGGAAATAGGACAGTGTCCCGAAGTTTCCGTCTTACGTTCCCTGATTACAATGTGCTAACCTCCATTTGTCGGGAACTGAATGTTGCAAGGGACTTGCCCGCGGCTCCGGGAGTGGCGCGATGCAAGACCAAGAAAACCAGCCGCCGGCGCAGGAAACCTTGTCCGATTTGGAATCACTGCGTCGGCAAGTGGAATACCTGCGCGCCCTCGTCCATACCGACGAGCTCACCGGCCTGTCGAACCTGCGCCATTTCAATCACACCCTGAGCCTCGAACTCGAGCGCACCCGGCGCAGCGGCCAGCCCACTTGCCTGGTTCTGATGGATCTCGACAATTTCAAGACCGTAAACGACAGCCACGGCCACGAAGTCGGCAATTCGGTGCTTTGCCATCTTGCCCGGGTCATCCAGGGCGCAATCCGCCGCCTCGACACGCCCTGCCGCCTCGGCGGCGACGAATTCGCCATCATCCTGCCCTCCACCAATCTCGAACAGGGAATTCGGCTTTCCCGGCGCCTTCAAGCCCAACTCGGGCGCTCGCCCTTTCAAATGGGCGATATCCACTGGAAAATCCAGGCCAGCACCGGAGTCGGCGTCTACGAGGCCGAAGACGGCGAACTCGCGGAAAGGGATTTCTTTGAAGCCGTGGATCAGTTGCTATACCTGTCCAAACGCGACGACCGCAACCGCATCGGTCATTCAATAGGTATTGTCTCGTGCAAATGACCAAGCGGCTACATCAAGTGTGACTTGCATTCCCAAGCGATGAGTCATATCCACCAAGCTATCCAGGCGAAAGGCGTTGATTTTTCCGCTTAGCAGGGAGCTTACCCTTGGTTGGGAAATTTGCAGAATCTCCGCCGCCTGCTTCTGCTTTATTTGCCGCAGTTCAATCCGCTCGGCAATCTTCATCATCAGAATGGATCGCAGTTTCAGATTTTCCACACGAACGGGATCATCTTCCAGCGCGGCCCATACATTGTCGAATCGATTTCCGGTGCTCATTTTTTAAGTCTTTTCAGTATTGTCAAAGCTGCTTCCATACGCGAAAGCTCCGCATTCCACCACCCTATCGCATCGGCATACGCGTTTCTTGCGTCCTCCCCAACTTGGTACCCCTCCTCTATAGGTCGAAAGAGGTTTTCGTCGAGCATGGACGGAGACTCGATTGCTACTTCGTTGCCTGCTTCGTCGCATTCCACCGCCGCGAGACCCACGACCGCCGAGTCGTGTACGTTGAACCGGTATTCCTTCAAGATGTTGTTTCGCTCCTTTTGAATGAACTCCCAAAAGACCTCATTGGCCTCCCGGTCGGCGCCCCACCTTTTCCACGCTTTAGCTACCAGTTGACGCTGTGGGGTCTTCTCCGTCGATCTTTTGCAGGACATGCCCAACGGCACGCACGAGAGCCATCGCCCCTGCCCAAAGAACCCTCCAACGCTGTTCGTCTCCCTCTTCATCGAGCATATCCAGAGCGGCTTTGCAGTCCTCCAACACTTTCCTTGCAGCCTCAGTCATGAATTCTCCAAAGCAATCAAACGATCCACACCCAGTTTAGCTGATTTTCCCGGTTTCATTGCGTAATGCACTATGGGGATATACAGTATCCGAAGTGGTCGACAATCGCACACCTGACGTCAGATCAAGGATAATGGCCGCAGTCCGGCAGAAGGACACCGGACCCGAAATGGCCGTGCGTCGGCTCTTGCACGGGCTGGGCTATCGCTACGGTCTCCACAGGCGCGACCTGCCCGGGCGCCCCGACCTCGTGTTCCGGTCGCGGCGCAAGGTAGTCTTCGTTCACGGTTGCTTCTGGCACGGCCACGACTGCGGGAAGGGACGGCTTCCCACCAGTCGGATCGATTACTGGAAAGACAAGATCGGCAGAAATATAGCTAGAGACGCGAAAAACGTTCGCGACTTGATAGGCAGGGGATGGGAGGTTTGCGTAGTCTGGGAATGCGAAATAGCACACATGGGATCACTGAAGCAGCGCCTGATGCGCTTTCTGGAAGGCGAACTCTCATGAGGCGGCCGGTCGTCCTGGACGTATTCGCCGGCGTCGGCGGACTGAGCCTCGGATTCGAACAAGCCGGATTCGATGTCGCCGCGGCGATCGAGATCGATCCGGTCCATGCCGCCACCCACGAGTACAATTTTCCGCTGTGTCGGATGCACTGCGCAGACGCGACCGGGATTTCCGGCGCCTCCGTCAGGCGAGAGTTATCGGGGCCGATCGACGTCATCGTCGGAGGCGCGCCTTGCCAGGGCTTTTCCATGATCGGCAAACGCGCTCTGGACGACCCTCGAAATCAGCTCATCAAGCATTTCCTCCGCCTGGTCGTGGAACTCGAACCGTCCGTATTCGTACTCGAGAACGTTCGTGGACTCACGGTCGGGAAGCATCGCCAACTCCTTGACGAATTGACCGCTGAGTTCGAGGCGGCGGGTTATTCGGTGACGCTCCCATGGCAGGTATTGAATGCGCGTCATTTTGGAGTGCCCCAGGACCGGCAACGTCTCTTTCTGATGGGCGCCAAGGATTCAGTCGCTCCGCGATACCCGATCACCGAGATTCTCGTCCCTACGCCGACATGCCAAGACGCTCTGGATGATCTGCCGGACGCGGAACAATTTGACGAACTGATCTGTTCCGACAGCGTGTGTGTTGGGGAGCCGACCTCAAGTTTAAGCGCGTACGCCAAGGAGATGAGGTGTCTCAACAGCGAAGCATGGCACAACGGTTACAAGCGCGAGTGGGATTCGCGACTCATGACGGCGAGTTTGCGAACGGCTCACACCGAAATTTCGCGAAGAAGATTTCATAAAACGAAGCCCGCCGCTGTCGAACCCATTTCACGGTTTTACAAGTTGGCCGCAAGCGGAGTGTCAAATACGTTGCGCGCCGGCACGGACTCCGCCCGTGGCGCTTTTACGAGTCCCAGGCCGATTCATTATCGCTACGACCGTTGCGTCACGGTTCGGGAAATGGCGCGGCTCCACGGGTTTCCCGACTGGTTCCGCTTCCACGTCACCAAGTGGCACGGCGGGCGTCAAATCGGCAATTCGGTGCCTCCTCCTTTGGCGAGAGCGGTTGCGGTTTCCGTGCGCGAGGCGCTAGGCGTAAAACCAACCTCTCCTGAGCGGACTATCCCGCTAGGACCTTCCGGACTGCTGGAAATGGACATGACAGAGGCCGCTGCCTATTGGAGCGTGGACGTTCCCATCGCAAAGCGAGATCGGAAAAGCGGCGCAACCAAGCGAAAGCAAAAGGATATAGAGCGAGAACTCGCTCGCGCCAGCGCATGAGTTACGAAAAAATAATCGAGCGTGTGTTCCTTGACCGCTACAGTCCCGGCGATGTGGAAGTCGAATTCGTCAGAGACGATCTGGTTGATGCATCGGAAAAACTCGGTGTTTCCGTTCCCAAAAACCTCGGGGACATACTTTATGCGTTTCGTTATCGCCGCCCGTTACCCCAAACCATCTTGGATACAGCGCCAGCCGATAGGGAGTGGACTATTCGCGGAGCTGGGCCGGCCGCGTACGTTTTTCGCCTGGTAACCGTTAACCGCATAGTGCCTAATGCCGCGCTGATGACGATCAAGATTCCCGACGCCACGCCGGAAATCGTATCCGCTCATGCCATGTCGGACGAACAGGCGCTGCTGGCCAAGATTCGATACAACCGCCTGATCGATGTGTTCTTGGGCGTGTCAGCATATTCGCTTCAGAATCACTTGCGCACGACGGTCCCGCATATCGGACAGATTGAAGTGGACGAAATATACGTCGCCGTCGACAGTATGGGAAGGCAGTTCATCCTCCCCGTGCAAGCAAAGGGCGGTAGCGATCAACTATCGGTCATTCAATCGGAACAGGATTTCCTATGGTGTCGAGAAAGGCTGCCCGACTTGATCTGCCGCCCGATCCTCACCCAATTCGCCGAAAACGATTTGATCGCGATGTTCGAGGTCACGATGGAGAACGGGGAAATCAAGGTCGTGCAAGAGAAACACTACCGACTAGTGCCCGCATCCGAAGTGACACCGGACGACCTTACTCGCTACCGCAACTCCGCATAGGGTATCGAATCCAATCAAAGAGAGTAGTGTGCAGAGAAGGCAAATGGACCCGAGGGCTTAAGCGGGGTTACACATAGACCGATGATGACGCCTGCCCGCCGTTTCGAAGCAGCGGGACACGATAATGCAATAGTTGAGACAAACAGCCATGAGCAATTCCGACGACACTAGAAAGCATCTCGAATCAGTTGCAAACGAAACTTTGGAAACTTTCGAGGCGATTGAGGCAAGAGCCAGAACCAATCCAACCGAGCGACCCACATCCCCCGAAGACGTACTGGCGAACCTGAATGTCGCTACGTCGTCAAATCCAATCATGGAACTCGACAGAATTAGACGTGCGCATCGGGGGAGGAGCGGACTACGACGTGGTTCTTCCTGAACACGCGATTCGAGATGGATTCCCTCCCGTTCTGGCTGAGAACATGTGCAACGACCCAGATATTGGCATCTGGCTCGCGGATCGCGTGACCGAAATCGAGAGATTTGTCGGTCAATTACCGTCAATAGCAATATTGGTTCCCGAAGAGGAACAGGTAGTATCAATTGCTACGGCGCTTCAGGATGCGCTAGCGGAACAAAACATCAGCGTCGTGGCATGTCCCAATGGTCAAGTGATCGGGCAAGACAACGACATACGCGTATTCGATGTGCAACACATAAAAGGACTCGAATTCGAGGCGGTCTTCTTTAAGGATGTTGACCGCTTGGCGGAAGTCTATCCAGATCTGTTCGACAAGTTCCTCTACGTAGGTGCAACTCGGGCGGCGACCTACCTGGGCCTGACGTGCTCAGGCTCGCTCCCCCCTGCGATCTCGAAACTGCAGCCGATGTTCTCAAAAGAATGGAGTGGAAAATGATCAGTACGGATTGAAACTGGCTTTTGGTGCTGTCCATGTCAGTCTGTCGTAGCGGAACCATCTGCGCCAGCGCATAGTGCCGCCAGTCTGTGCAGTATGGCAGCCGTGGCGCCCCAGATTCGGTAGTTTTTCCAGGGGAGTTCCAGTGTGCTGCGTTTTTTGCCGGTGTGGAGGTAACTGCCGCGGATGTAGGCTTGCGGGTCCAGGATGAGCGTGAGGGGGGGCTGGAAGATGTCGGCGACTTCCCTTGGGCAGGGGGTGAATTCGAGGCCCGGGGGAATCAGGCCGACTACCGGCGTGACGCGAAACCCCGAAGGCAGGTCCATGGGGCCGAGCCGGCCGATGACTTCCACCTGCTCTGGCGACAAGCCGATCTCTTCCTCGGCTTCGCGCAGGGCCGTGGCGGCGGGGTCCCGGTCACCCGCTTCCCTGGAGCCGCCGGGCAGGCTGATCTGGCCCGCATGGCTTCTGAGATTTTCCGAGCGCACCGTCAGCACCACCTGGCTCGGAAATGGCGCCCGTTCCATGCCCGCAGCCGGATTGCCGCGATCTTCCGACAAGCCGCTGCCGCGTTTTTCGCCTGCGCCGCCGGGCCGCGTCACCGTAATCAGCACCGCGGCCTCGCGCAGGGAATCCGGCTCCACGCCGAGCCGGGCGGGATGGCTGATGGGATTCAGCCTCTGCCCCGCCGGCGCCGAGAACAGCGCCAGCAGGGATTCGAAGGCGGGATCGTTTATCGGAAATTCCAGGTTGCCGCGATATAGACCCGGGCTGGCTGGCCGACGAAGTAGCGGTCGCCGGTGAAGGTGGTCCAGTCGGCGCGCTCGGCGTAGAAGTCGTCAAACACATTGAGCACGGCGAAAGTCCACAGCAGGTCTTCATTCATCCGGTACTGGGCCCGGAGATTGAAGATGTCGTGGCCTTCGTAGGACGCGGTGTTTTCCGGATTGGTGAAATACTCGCCCATGTTGACCCACTCGAATTCCGCCCGCAGCCTGTCGCTGGCCTGCCAGCTCAAGCGGTAATTGCCCCAGAGGTTCGGCGCGGTATCGACCTCCTTGCCCTGGATGTCGATGCCGCCGGATAGCTGGGAATGTTCATAAGTGTGTTTGGCGTAGTTGCTCACCGCATGCAGGGTGAGGGTGTCGCTGACATCGTAGGCCAGCGCGAGTTCGAGACCCCGGTGACTGGTGGCGGCGCCATTGAGATTTTCCCGGGAGCTGTTGGTGATGATCTCGTTGTCCTTGTCCATGGCGTAGACGCTGGCGGAATAGCTCAGGGCGTCGATGCCGCCATTGAAGGCGACTTCGATGCTGTCCAGTTCCACCGAGTCGAGGTCGGCAACGGTCTGTGCGTTCTGCAGGCGATACAACTCGGTTGCCTGGGGCGCCCGGAAGCCGCGCTGGAGGCGGAAATCCACCCGGTTGTTGTCGTCGAGCCGGTAGCTCAGGGCAAGTTTGGGGGAAACATTGCTGAAGTCGTCGCCGCGGTCGGCGGGGCGGCTGTAGCGGCAGCCCCCGAAACCGCAGGCGACGCCCTGGTCATTGGTGCGGCCGTCAAGCATCAGATTGTCGTATTCGTAATCGACCTTCTCGATGCGCAGGCCCAGGGAGATGGTCCAGTCTTCCGCCAGCGGCTGGTCGTAGCTGAGGAAACCGCCGACCATGCCGGCGTCCACGGTGAAGTCGTAGTGCTTGCCCTGGGGGATGGTATTGCGGAGAAAGGCCGAACCCACCGTGGGATTGGCCTGGAATTGCAGCAGCTTGCCCGTGGTGGATTCGCCGTCGATTCCCATGGCAAGGCGACCGCCGTTGGCCAGGTCCCGGTAAGCCCCGGACTGGAATCCCGCGCTGCGGTGATAGAAATCCTCCACCGGGTCGCCGGGGAGGAAATGCTGCATGAAAGTCATGTTCACTTCCCGGGCGTAGGGGGTGAACACCAGATCCCAATCGCCGGATTCCCAGTTGAAGGAAGTCCACAAGCGCCCGTTGCGGCTGTCGCGGAAGGCTTCGGGGTTGGGGTTGGTCTTGCGCCGTTCGGCATCCTCGTAGGCATTCGCACCGGTGACATAGCCCGCGGTTTCCTGATTCAGGTTGATCATGGTAAAGCCGCCGTCGAGCTGGACGCCGCCGAGGTCAAGTTCGTACAGCCAGGTGAATTTCTGCTGATCGACGCCGCTGTCGGCCTGGTAGCCTTCCTCCTCCACGCCATTGATGAGGAACAGGCTGGCGACGCCTTCGTCTTCGGTGCCGAACTGCGCCTGATAGCGCTGGCTGCCACGGGGGCCGGCTTCCAGGGTCAGCGAGCCCGCCTCGCCGGGCTCCGGCAGCACCACATTGATCAGCCCGTGCATGGCGTTGGATCCCCACAAAGCGCTGCTCGGCCCCCGCACGACTTCGATGCGCTCGGCGTTCTCGGTGTGGGCGTCGAACATCTGGTTGACATTGCAGAAAGCATTGGAGCGCAGGGGGATGCCGTTTTCCGCCATGAGGAAGGCGCCGCAGGCACCCGCGCCGGTGAGCACCGGAGAGCGAATCGAGGCCAGGCTTTCCTGACCGTTGTTGCGGTTCACATTGACCCCGGGGACGCGATTGAGCGCTTCCTGATAATGAGTCAGGCGCAGCAGGGACAATTCATCCTGGCCGATTACCGAAACCGCCGCATTCACATCGGAAAGCCCTTCGGTTCTGCGGATATTGGATACGACCTGGATTTCCTCGATTGCCTGCTCCTGGGCCAGGGAATCCGTGGAAAGCGACGCCATCGCGCAGGCGATGGCAGTGAACAGCACTCTTAGACTCATTACTCTCTCCGACATGGATAGCAGCCGCCGTTTGGCAAAAACCGGCGCAACTATAACACGGCCCCATACCTGCCCTGGCGTAATTATTTGTTACGCCCGGTAGACTGCATCGCAGGAATGCACGGTCGCAAACACGGTCTGGCCCGCGCCCCTGGCCGCGAAAAATCCCGCCCTGTGCTATCTTCTCGCCCTGCCGGGAGCCTGCGGCGCAGGCTGCCGGGGGAAATTTGAGCCATGTCCGCAGTCAGCACCGCCCGGGAGCGCCGTGTCATTGTCGCCATGGTGATCCTCAACTCGTTCACCACGCCGGTGAGCCTGTCGGCCACCAATGTGGCCCTGCCCGCCATCGCCGATCATTTCGCCCTCAGTGCCGCGGTGCTGAGCTGGGTGCCCATGGCGTATCTCATGGCGAGCGCCATGTTCATCCTGATCTTCGGGCGTCTGGCGGACCAGTTCGGGCGCGGGCGCCTGTTTCTCCTGGGCACTTGCGCGATGATCCTGTCTTCCGCCTATACCGGGCTGTCCGCCAACAGCTTCATGCTGTTCAGCGGCCGCTTTCTCCAGGGCGTCAGCGCCGCCATGCTCTACGCCACCCATCTGGCGATCATCGCCTCGGCCTATCCGCCCAACCAGCGCGGCAAGGCCATCGGCATGGTGATTTCCTCGGTCTATGTGGGGCTCATGGCCGGCCCGGTTCTGGGTGGCGTCGTGACGGACGAGTTCGGCTGGCGGGGCAATTTCTTTCTGCATGTTCCCCTGTCCCTGGTGGTGCTGATCATTGGTTACGGCCGGATTCGCGAACCGGTGCCGGCGGCCAGACCCGCTTTCGACTTTACCGCCGCCGCGCTGTATTGTCTGGCCATTCTGTTTCTCTGTCTGGGCGTCAGTGTGCTGCCGAGTGCCGCCAGTGCGCTGCTGTTGCTGCTTTTTGTCGCCGGGCTGGCGGTTTATGTCCGCTACGCCAGTTTCGCGCCGAACCCCATCTGGGATGTGCGGTTGTTCTTCGGCAATGCGATTTTCACCCGCTCCTGCGGCGCGGCGCTGATCATGTATACCGCAACTTACGCCAACATCGTGCTGCTCAGCCTCTACCTGCAGGAGTTGAAATCGCTCAGCGCCTCCCGGGCGGGGCTGATCCTGATCGTCCAGCCCGCGGCCATGGCGCTGCTTTCGCCCATCGCCGGCAGGCTTTCGGACTGGGGCGAGCCCCGGGTGCTGGCCTCGGCGGGGATGCTGCTCACCGCCCTGGGCCTGCTGCTGCTCAGCAGTCTCGACGCCGCCAGCGGGCTGTCCACAGTGGCGATTGCACTGGCGCTGACCGGAACCGGGTTCGGGTTGTTCACTTCACCGAATTCCAACGCCATCATGAGTTCGGTCCATAGAAAGGACTATGGCGCCGCTTCCGGTGCCATTGCCACGGTGCGTGTTCTGGGCCAGCTAGGCAGCATGGTGCTGGTGGCATTGGCCATGACGCTGCTGATCGGCGACCGCCTCATCGACGCCAGCGCGCTGCCACAACTCGAAAGAGCCATACAATTCACCTTTGGCGCCGCGGCGGCAATCTGCGTGCCGGGCATTCTGCTCTCCATCATGCGCGGTCGCATGCACCCGGCGCGCACCGGGACGGATTGATCATGAAAGGCAACCGCACCGGGAGACATCCAGCAATTCTCGTCATGGCACTGGGCGCGCCCACATCAGTTATCCTGCGCGCAGTCGCAGGATCTCATTGCGTGGCCACTGCGAGAGATTCTGCGACTGCGCTTCGCTTCGCGCGGAATGACACGAGAGTTGGAGCGCCAAAATGAGAAACTCCGGCAAACCTCGCAAAATTGTTGCCTGCGGCGAATGGGACTCGCCACTCACCGCCGGGTTGATCTTCGGCCAGCGCCAGACTCCCGCCAAACCCCTGCCCTGGAATGACGGCGTGCTGTTCCTGCTCAATATGCCCGGGGAAGGCAATGCCCAGGCGCTGATGTTCGGCGACGGCGGGGGCGAACCAATGCGAATCTCGCCGCCGGGGTTCAACTTGCGCTCAAAAGTCCACGAATACGGCGGCCAGCCCTATTGCGCCGGTGTGAGCGAGGTTTTTTACTGCAATTTCGATGACCAGGAAATCTACCGTCAGACCCTGCATCCGGAAACCGGCGAATTTTCCCCGCCGCGGCAGCTTACCGATTCGGCGGCGGGCCAGGTGCGTTATGGGGATTTGGCCCACGACCCGCATCGCGACCGGCTCATCTGTGTGCGGGAAGATCACCGCGGCGCCGGAGGGAATCCGGCTGCGGTCGCCAATACCCTGGCGGCTATTGCCCTGGATGATGACGGGGCGCCGCAGTTGGCCGACCAGCAGACAGTGCTGTTCGACAACAGCGACTTCGTCGCGGGGCCAAGCCTTTCCGGCGATGGGGAATGGCTCGTCTTTGCAAGCTGGTCACATCCCGACATGCCCTGGGACGCAACCACCATCCACTGCGCCAGGCTGAATTCCCGGGGTGGGATCGAAGACTGCTTCGCAACGGATTCGGCGGCGCCCGCCTCACAGCTGCAGCCGCGATTCGACCGCGAAGGCAACCTGTATTTTCTGTCCGACCGTTCCAATTTCTGGAACCTGCTGCGGGTCGATGCCGAGAAACTGAAGGCCGGTTGCACTGGGGAGGAGGTGTATCCGGCCCCCGCGGACTGCTGCGGGCCGCCCTGGGAACTCGGCAACCGCAACTACGCCATCGGAAAAAACGGCGCCATCTATCTCACCCTCGCGGACCGCTGTCGCTGGCGCTTGCTTGAGATCAACAACGGGCAGACCCGGGAACTCGAAGCGGGCAAGGGCCTGCTGGAACATTTGGGCATGGATTCCAGCGGCGGGCTCGGTTATGTCCTGGCCGGAGACGACGACTACCCTTCAATCTGCCTTTGGGACATCCATCCAGTCCAATTTCAGGATATCGATTCAGCGTACCCGGGGGAAGCCCACTCGAGATCAGCCGCAAGGCGAATCGTCTACCGCTCCGTCGCCCCCCCGGCGCTGGATGCGGAACGGGTTTCCCGGCCGCGGCATTTCGAGTTTCGCACCCAGGGCGGCGCAAGCGCATACGGTCTGCTGTACCAGCCGCGGAATCCCGATTTTCAGGCTCCTGCCGGAGAGCCGCCGCCGCTGCTTGTCAATGTGCACGGCGGGCCCACGGGCACCGCCCGGGCGGCGCTCAATCCCCTGCACCAGTTCTGGACTTCCCGGGGATTCGCGGTGCTCGACATCAACCACCGCGGCTCCACCGGCTACGGCCGCGAGTTTCGCCGGGCGCTGGAAGAACAATGGGGCGTGGCGGACATCGCCGATGTCATCGCCGCGGTGGAACATCTCATCGCCACGGAACAGGTGGACCGCAACCGGCTGGCCATTCGCGGCGGCAGCGCCGGCGGCTATGTGGTGCTCGCCAGCCTCGCCGCCTGCGAGCTGTTCTCCGCCGGAGTCAGCTACTACGGCGTTGCCGATCTCGAAATGCTGGCCCGGGACACCCACAAGTTCGAATCGCGCTATCTTGAACGGCTCATCGGCCCCTACCCGGAAAACGCGGAACGATACCGGCAAAGATCGCCCATCAACCGGCTCGGTGAAATCTCCGCGCCGGTGCTGATCCTGCAGGGAACCGAAGACAAGGTGGTGCCGCCATCCCAGGCCGAGTTGCTGTATGGAGAATTGCGGAACCGCATCGAGGGAGTGGAGTACGTCAGCTTCCCGGGCGAAGGTCACGGCTTCCGTCAGCCGGCAAACCAGATCCGAGCCCTGGAAGTGGAACTCGACTTCTACCGGCGCAGGCTCCTAGGGAAGCTCTGATTAAGTCAGAGTTTCCCCGCGGCACATGGAAGTGCCGCCGAATTCGATGGTGTAAGCCATTGAATTCGTAAGCAAAACAAAACCGCGCTTCGCTTCGCGCGGAATGACATGAGGCTTGGAGCGCCAAAATGAGAATTGCCGGATGGCATGGTCTTTACCGCAGTCCCGGTCTGGCGTATCCTGAGTGGTATGTCCAGAGTGGTGGACAAGGGAAGCAGGAAATGAGCGACTCATCCGATCCGCTGGCCGTTCAGGTGGCCCGCCTGGAGGAACGCATGAAGACCATGCAGGCAGAATACAAGACCGACATTGCCCGCCTTGCCGAAGACGCGGCCAAGCGTGACGCTGAAGCTGCCAAGCGTCATGCCGAGGCCGCCAAACGGGAAACCCGCCTGATTCTTGCGATGGCGGGGTTTATCGCCGTAGCGGTGGCCATCCTGAGTTTTACCGGGTAATCAAGACCGGCCTTTTCACTCAGACCGGAAACCACTCTTTCACTGTCAAGAACGATGCCAGAAACGTTTGCGCATCGTGCCAAATCTGGTCCCGGTTGCGGCTGCGTGTGATTCTAGAGTAAAGTCGCCGGTGCCTCGGCCGATGGGTTCGGGGGGAGAATTCCAATAACTCTGCGCCGGGAGGACTTGGCAATGCGAGCAAGTTCAACATCATGTTTTGAACCGAACCGAACCGAACCGAATCGTCTCTCGTCTCCCGAATTCGGCCTTCCTGCCTCCCCGACCGAGCCCTCCGCTTCCGCGGGTTGCCGCTTCCGGGCAACTCGCATGAACGCCGTAGCCGAAGCTCCACGCGCCGCCCAACGCCTGCGGCGCGGTCCATTGCCGGCCCTGCTCGGCCTGCCGCTGCTGCTCGCCCTCGCCGCCCCGGCCGCCGCGCAGACCGTCTCCTTCTCCTCGGCGAACTACCCGGTGTGGGAGGGCGATTCGGCGCAGGTGGAGGTGGTGCTGTCCGAGTCCCGCAGGACGGACACGACGGTGGAACTCCATCCGATCGCGCTCTCGGCGACGGGACAGGGCGTCGATTACATTGATCGACGGTACACGGTCACGATACCGCGCTACGAGACCCGCGGCACGGGGACGATCCGCACCGTGCAGGATGCCCGTAAGGAGGTTACGGAGCAGTTCCGGCTGGACATCGTGACGTCCTCGCTCCCCGCCGGCGTCACCCTCGGCACGCCGCACCCCGCCTACGTGAACATCCAGGACGACGACCAGGACGCCGGGAGCCTTCCGCGGCTGTCGATCGCCCGCTACGGCAAGTACGTGCCCGGGCAGTCGGGCGGTTTCTACGCCCCGGTGGTCGAGGGGACCGCGGCGAGTTTCTCGGTGGTGGTAAGCACGGACTGGGCCGCGCCCAAGGAGTTGACGGTCACCCTTGAG
>JAJECW010000146.1 GCA_022821865.1 Pseudomonadales bacterium | reverse complement strand
GAGATTCTGACATGGTAATGAAGATACCTGTGCATCCCGGGGCCATCGTGCGGGAAGAGTGTTTGAAACCATTTGCCTTGTCGATCTCGGAAGGCGCAGGGCGGCTTGGTCTGCAGTTGGCCGATTCAGCGGAAATCTATGTCGAAATCTATTCCGATGACGAAGAAACAATGGAATGGGCCGATTCGGAACTTTCGAAATGGCCCGAATGAACCCTTTCACCGATTGTTGACCTGATTGGGCGGGGTGCGCATCGGGCACGGTATTGACCGTAATGCGAGTAATGCGAATACTGGCGTTTGAACCTGAGACTCGGGCGAGGCATGCCCCGCCCCTACCCGGTATCCCAGTAAGTTGGGGCGCGATTGGAGCGAAATTATGATTTATTTCCGTCTGCGGGTTGTTTTGCTCGCCATTGCCTTGTTTTCCTTCATTCCCGCCGCTTCGGGCCAGCAGCTCGGGTCCGCCCTTGAATCTGATCGCAACGTTCTGGGCACAATATTCGACTGGGACCTCGGCGAGACCGGATTCCAGAATCGCGGCATGACGGAACCGCAACAACTCTTCCAGGAGCCTGCGCCGTAGGAATTCGCGAAAGCGAAAATTCGCTATCGCCGCGCCCCCGGCCGGTCGATTGAGGCGAATATTGGTGAATATGCAACGAAATCGAGCGGCCGGGGGCGTGGACGGGAGCGGATGCCATGGCGTTGGGCATTGGCTGGACTTATCCGGAAAAATGCGTACAGTTCACACAGGTTCTACT
Organism: Pseudomonadales bacterium; assembly: GCA_022821865.1. Lineage (GTDB taxonomy): Bacteria > Pseudomonadota > Gammaproteobacteria > Pseudomonadales > Pseudohongiellaceae > UBA9145. The sequence goes on along the minus strand of JAJECW010000146.1, from coordinate 26,260 downwards.
CGAATTGCGCCGCCCGGGCGGGCGGCATGGGTATCTGTCCGGCTATATTACCTCATGCATCAGTAAAGGGAGCAAACACCATGCAAAGAAACCCCGTGAACTGGTTCGAAATCTATGTGCAGGACATGGACCGCGCCAGGAGATTCTATGAAACCGTGCTGGGCGTGGAGCTGCAAACCATGCCCACCGATCTTCCCATGTGCGGATTCCCGGGTGGGCCCGATGCGCATGGCTGCACCGGAGCGCTGGTGTATTACGAGGACATGCCATCCGGTGGCAACAGCACAATGGTGTATTTCAGTTGTGAGGATTGCGCGGTGGAAGGCGCGCGGGTGGTCGCTGCCGGCGGCAAGCTGGAACGGGAGAAAATGTCCATCGGCCAGTTCGGCTTCATCGTCCTGGCCAGCGATACCGAAGGCAATGGCTTCGGCCTGCACTCCCTGAAGTAAGGCCGGGCAATCCTCTCTCCCGCCGCGACGAGTTCCGTGGTCATCGCGCAGACGTTTGATGGCTGCTTCGCGGAGCGGCGAATCAGCTTCTCGAGACTTCAGGGCAAAACTATTTTCGCTGAAAATTTGCCTTTTTCACCGAACCCTGCATAGTCTTGTGCCATGAAGTAGCAGGGTCGGGAGTATCCCATCATGAATGTCATCATCACCGCGTTTGCCGAGCAGGGCCTCATTCTGGGGGCGATATTGCTGTTGGCGATCTACATGCAGGCGAAACTCCACGGCCTGGGCGACGGTCTGCGCAAGGAGATGTCCGATATGAAAGACGATCTGCGCAAGGATATCGGGAAGCTGGGCGAGCGGGTCGCGAAAATCGAGGGCCTGCTCATGCCGGCTTCGGCCTACGGCGTGGTTGCCGAGCCAGTGCCCGAGGCGGGTTACGAGGTGGAATCGGGCTCGATGGAAAATCATTCAAAATAGTAAACAAAACCTGTCGCAATTATGTAATAATCCGGCATCGCCCCGAAATCGGGGCAGAACAAACATCTTAAAATCTCTGGGAGGGGATGGAAATGTTAACCAACAAGCGTTGGGCGCTGCTGCTATGCGGTGCCCTGATTGGCGGGGGGGGTGCTGTTCAGACTGCGCTCGCCCAAGGGCAGGAGGCCCAGCAACTGGAAGAGGTGGTCGTTACGGGTTCGCGTATTCGGAGCCCGAACGTAATCAGTTCTTCGCAAATCACCACGATTCAAGCCGAAGATATCTCCGACCGCGGCATCACCCGCGTCGAGGATTATCTGAACGATCTGCCCCAAATCGCGCCGGGACAGGCTATCACGGCTTCGAACGGTTCCAACGGTCGCGCGTCGGTAAACCTTCGCGGTCTCGGCTGTTCTCGCACACTGGTGCTGATCAACGGTCAGCGCATGGCCCCCGGAGGCACTGCCGGCGGTAACTGCGCCGACCTGAATGCCGTGCCTTCGCTGCTGATCGAGCGCGTCGACGTTCTCACAGGCGCGGCGTCTTCGGTTTACGGGTCCGACGCGATCGCCGGTGTCGTCAACTTCATCATCGACGACGAATTCGAAGGCTTCAGGGCAAGCTACACCCACAGCCTCTATCAGCACACCAACGACAACGACGAACTGCGGAATCTGGTGCGCTCTTACGATTACGCTCTCGCAGACGAGGACATCACCACGGGCGACACCAAGAAGCTCGCGGTGGCGTTTGGCGGTTCGATGTTCGACGGGCGCGGCCATATCACCGGCTACATCGAAAAAACCGACACCGCGCCGATTCTGCAAGGCGATTACGATATTTCGGCTTGCGCGCTTACCCGCGGCAAGGGTGGCTGCGGCGGTTCTTCCACGATCCCTCCCGGCCGCTGGGCCGACTTTGGATTGTATGGCGCCAATGGTTTTACGAACGTCGACCCAAGCGTAACCCGGCTCGATGTGAAAGTGCAGGGCGATGAGTTCGTGCCGCGAGCCGGACAGACCTTCAACTACAATCCGACCAACTTCTTCCAACGCCCGGACGATCGCTTGAACACCGGCTTCTTCGGCAAGTTCGAGATCAACGAGAACGCCGAAGCCTATGCCACCATCCGTTCGATGTCTTCCGAGTCCAACGCGCAGATCGCATATTCAGGAACCTTCGGCAACATTTCGTCGTTACCTTGCTATAACGGCTTGCTGTCACAGCAGCAGTGGCAGGTTGCCTGCGGTGACTGGAACGGCATGGGCGGCGATCACGCGCCGAATTTCGGCAGCAATCAGGAAGCACTGGCTTACATCAACGAACTGGATTCCATGGTGGCGGCTGGCGACATCATTGGTTATAGCGCGCCGCTGTATTCGTTGAAGCGTAACGTGGAAGGCGCGCCCAGACAGAGCATCACGTTGTACGACAATGTCACCCAGGTGTACGGGGTGCGCGGCGACATCACCGGTTCATGGACGTATGACGTCAACTATCAGTTGTCCGAAGTCGATTATGTCAACGAGTATCGCAACGACCTGTCGGTGACGAACATCAATCGAGCCGTCAACGTGGTCAACATCAATGGCACGCCCACTTGTGTTTCCGTGCTGAACGGCACCGACCCCAACTGCGTTCCCTACAATCTGTTCAGTGGCGGACTGCCGGCGGACGGAGGCATCCAGGCCATTCACGATGGTGGGGCGGCACTGCAAAGCTACATCGCCCAATCGACCTTCATTCGCGGCTCGAGCAAGCAGCGCATCCTTCAGGGCGTGGTTTCGGGTGAAACTCCCATTACCATCCCAGGCGCTCCCGGCCCGATATCCGCGGCTTTCGGTTATGAGGTCAAGGATTTGAAAACGGACTTCAGTCCCGATGCGCCGAGCATCGCCGGAGATCGTTCCGGTTCCGGCGGTGCAGCGATTCCCTTGTCCGGTGAATACGATGTGAACGAGTTCTTCGTGGAACTCGGTATTCCGGTGATGGACAATTTCAGTCTCGACGCGGGATACCGCTACGCCGATTACTCGACCGGCCAGACTACCGATACCTACAAGCTCGGCGCGTTTTTCCGGGCGACCGATGATATCGCAATCCGGGGCTCCTTCCAGACAGCGATTCGCCACGCCAACCTGGGGGAGTTGTATACCGCCCAGGGCGACAGTCTGACCGACCTCGACGACGATCCCTGCGGCCTGAACATGACCGCGACCCAGGCGCAGTGCGCCAACACCGGGCTGTCCGCCTCGCTGTACGGCACCGACCTGAAGTCGCCCGCCGACCAGTACAACATTCGTGACGGTGGCAATCCGATGACGGCGCCCGAAGAAGCGGAGTCGATCACCGTCGGCGCTGTAGTCACACCGCAGTTTATCGATGGTTTGACGCTGACCGTGGACTACTGGGACATCGCACTGGAAGAGGGAATCGGCTCGATCCCTGCATCCACCACGCTGGACAAGTGTCTGGAAACGGGGAATGCCGTGTTCTGCAACAACATCAACCGGCATCCGCAAACCGGGTCGCTATGGCTGACCGGCGGCTATATCAACACCTTGACCACCAATATCAGTGAATCGTCCATCAGAGGTGTCGACATAATCTTCGACTACAACTTCGATACCCCGATGGGCCCGATGGAAATCGAAGGTGTGACCACCAATCTGCTTGAGGACAGCTTCATCGAGTTGCCCGGCGAGCCGAGCACGGAGTGCCACGGCTATTGGGGCGCCGCCTGCGGCAAGAACCCGGCGCCGAAGTGGGCTGGAACCTACAAGGCGACCCTGTACACCGAATACGATGTCAGGGTTTCTCTTGGCATGCGCTATCTCGGTGAAACCGAAGACCTTGGCGGCAACGCCATCAACTTCGACGCCGAGACCTACTGGGACCTCACCGCCGAATGGAGCGCCTCGGAGAACTACACCGCCACCGTCGGCGTCAGCAACCTGCTTGACACCGACCCCCAGGTCAGTTCCGACGCGGGCACCGCTCCCGGCAACGGCAACACCTTCCCGGCGTTCTTCGACGCTCTGGGTCGATACGTGTTCGTCAACCTGGGCGTAAGCTTCTGAGGACTGCCGTTCTCTCAAGCCTGATACACTGGAAGGCCGGAGCGCAAGCTCCGGCCTTCTTGTTTTGGGGATGTTCGGATCGTAGAGTCACTTGCGCCATCCTGTCCCCCCTCTTTCCGTCATCCTGCGCGTAGTCGCAGAATCTTATGCAGACCCTCCCGAGGAGATTCTGCGACTACGCGCAGAATGACGCGCAAGAGGACGCTTCACTTCACGCGGAATGACGGATATGGAGAATTCTCTTGATCGTTCTCGGCATTGAAACCTCTTGCGACGAAACCGGCGTCGGGCTGTATTGCAGCGAGCGCGGCCTGCTTGCCGACGGGCTCTACAGTCAGGTGGAGATTCATGCCCGCTACGGCGGCGTGATTCCCGAACTCGCCTCCCGGGATCATGTGCGCAAGACCCTGCCGCTGATTCGCGAAGTGCTGGCGGACGCCGGCCTGTCATTCGGCGACCTCGACGGCATCGCCTACACCGCCGGCCCAGGGCTCGTGGGCGCCCTGCTCGTGGGGGCTTCCATCGGCCGCTCGCTCGCGGAAGGGCTCGATATTCCAGCCCTGGGAGTACACCACATGGAAGGACACTTGCTTGCGCCCCTGCTGGAAGGCGGCGGGCTCGAGTTTCCCTTTCTCGCCCTGCTCGTATCCGGCGGCCACAGCCAGCTCGTCCGGGCCGATGGCATCGGCCGCTACGAAATGCTCGGGGAATCTCTCGACGACGCCGCCGGCGAAGCCTTCGACAAGGTCGCCAAGATGCTCGGCCTGCCGTATCCCGGCGGCCCGTATCTTGCCCGGTTGGCGGAAAACGGCGACCCGGAGCGGTTCGATTTTCCCCGGCCCATGACCAACCGCCCGGGTCTGGACTTCAGTTTCAGCGGCCTGAAAACCCGTGTGCGGACGGTGATTGCGGAACTGCGGGAAAGCGAAGGCGAACCCGGTGAGCAGACCCGGGCCGATATCGCCCGGGCTTTCGAGGAAGCCATGGTGGACACGCTGACGATCAAATGCAAAAGGGCGATCCGGCAAACCGGCCTCGAATCCCTGGTGATTGCCGGCGGCGTCAGCGCCAATAAGCGGCTGCGCCAGGTGCTGGAGAACCAACTCGGCGCCGATAGCGTACATTATGCAGCGCCACGTTATTGTACCGACAATGGCGCCATGATCGCCTATGCCGGATGCCGCCGCCTTCTTGCCGGCGAACGCGAAGGTCTTGAAATCCAGGTGCGCCCCCGCTGGCCGCTGGAATCGCTTGGAGCAATCTGACCAGGAAATATGGATATTGTTTATATCAGGGAACTTGAAGTCGAAACCGTCATCGGGATTTTCGACTGGGAACGCGAGCGCCGGCAGATCGTCAGCATCGATCTCGATCTTGGATTCGATATCCGCGCAGCCGCCGCCTCGGACCAGATCGCCGACGCTCTGGACTACAAGGCGATTTCCCACCGGGTCCGGGATTTTGTCGCCGCCTCGGAATTCCAGCTTGTGGAAGCGCTTGCCGAAGCCATCGCCGGTATCGTGCTGGCGGAGTTCCCGGTAGGCTGGCTGCGCCTGCGGGTGGGCAAGCCGGGGGCGGTGACGGGTTCCCGGGACACCGGCGTGATTATCGAACGGGGCAGGCCGGCTGCGGCGCCGCAGTGACACTCAGGACCGCGGCGAACTTATGGGACAGCACACCAGACTGGTTTTCTGCGTTGGCAGCAATCTGGAGCCCGCCGCCAATATCATCCGGGCGCTCGATGCCTTGGGAAGCAGATTCGGCCCACTGCGCTGCTCTGCGGCGTATCGCAGCGCCGCGGTGGGATTCACCGGACCGGACTTCCTGAATCTTTGCGCCCTTGCCGAGTCCGACGAAGCGCCGCCCGCTATCGTCGCCTGGCTCAAGCAGCTTGAACTGCGCCTCGGCCGTGACCCGAGCCAGCCAAGCTATTCCTCCCGCCCCATCGATATCGACCTGTTCGTGCCCGGCGCCCCGGACGGTGCCCATGGCAAGCTCACCGTTTCCCACCGGGAAATCCGCGAAAACGCCTTCCTCCTCTGCCCGCTCGCCGAACTGCTCCCGAATCTGAAACTGGAACCCGGTGGCCCTGACCTGGCCACGCTCTGGAAAATCCACGACAATTCCGCTGGAGCGATAACCCGGGTGGAGTTGACCTGGTCTGATCAGGGCCCCAGAGCGCCAACCGGAATGACAAGCACGCCATCCGGGCGCCGGTAGGCGTAGCCGGAACTGGTGATTACTCCCAACATTCCGGGAGTTTCATTCCGTTTCGGGTCGAGCCGGTCACGGAATCGCAGCAGGGTTTTTGCCGCGGCGTCCAATTGGCCGGTTCCCAGCTTGACCTCCAGCGCGCACCAGTTCCCCGCCCGATTCTGAACCACGGCATCCACTTCCAGGGTGTTGTCCAGGTAATGGAATACCCTGGCGTCGCAGCCCCGGGCGTAGACCGACAAGTCCCGGAACACCATCGACTCGAAAAGAAAGCCGAGATATTTCAGATCCTTGAGCAGGCGGTCCGGAGTGAAACCTATCGCCGCCGCCGCGAGGGAGGGGTCGACAAAGTGCCGTTTTGGCGACTTGCGAAGCACGGCCTTTGATCGCAGATTTGGAGACCAGGCCGGTTGCTCCTCAACCACCATCAACCTGCCAAGCGCGGTCAAGTATTCGCGAACCGTGCCATCGTTCAATGGCTGCCCTTCTTCCCCGACATCGGCGGCCAGTGTGCGGGTGCTTACTGTGGTGGCTGTGTTGCGCGCCAGTGAGCGCAGCACCTTGCCGACATTTTCCGGGTCCCGTGAAACTCCGTCCAGGCGTGAAATATCTGCGCGTCGTATCTCGTCGAGGTAATCGGCTCGCGCGGTCTGACAGGCTTTGAGCGAGCGATTCAGGTCTCCGGGCCAGCCGCCCCGGCAGATGATTTCGGTCACTTCTCCTGCCGTCAGGTTCACCGGCGCGCATCCCGCAAAGTCTCCTTGCAGCAAACCGCCGAGGGAAACCTTGCCATTCGATACTCCCATTTCCAGCAGGCTCAGGGTGCGCAGCCGCATGTGCGAGATTCTGCCTGCGCCGGTGTGCCGGGTGATGTCATCCGCAGGTACCGCCGAGCCGGTCAATATGAATTGCCCACTGCTTTGGCGCAGATCGACCGTGCGCCTGACATGGTTCCAGATACGGGGTTCGATCTGCCACTCGTCGATCAATCTCGGTGTGTCGCCATTGAGCACCAGGGAGGGGTCCAGCGACATCGCGCTGCGCGCATTCTCGTCAACATCGAGCAGAACCATGCTCGCCGCCATCCGGCGGGCTGTTTCGGTCTTGCCACAGGCGCGCGGCCCTTCAATGAGCACAGCCCCCGCAGCGGAAAGGCGCTCGGTCAGTTCGGCATCGCCGATTCTTTCTATGTATTGGCCCACGGATTTTCATAACCAGCAATTTGCAACTATTTTATCCATGCAAAAGTAACTTTTTCAACCGGCATTTTGTAATATTTATAACCATTCATTTGTAAAGAAATCAAAGCAGGTGCCGGCCGCCGTCGAGGTGGATGGTCTGGCCGGTGAGGTAGCGGGCTTCGGCGGCGAGGAAGCAGCAGAGCGCGGCCACCTGTTCCGGGGTTCCGGTGGTTCGCAGGGGGATGGATTGCAGGATGCGTTTGCGGGCCTCGGTGGTTTCCAGCGCCGATTCGCCCGCCGGGGTTTCGGGCCCCGGTTCTTCAGGTCCTGGGGTTTCCGGCCAAAGTATCGCGCCGGGGGCGATGGCGTTGACCCGTACCTCGGGGGCAAGCTCCACGGCCAGGGAGCGCGTCATGGCGGCGAGCCCTGCCTTGGCGATGGCATAGGCGGAATAGTCCCGGGGCGGGCGCCGGACGTGAACATCGGTGATATTGACGATGGCGCCGCGCCGGCTGCGCAAGGCCTCCGCCAGCGCCTGGCTGAGGAAAAAATGCCCGCGCAGGTTGCCGCCCTGCAGGTCTTCCCACTGGGTCGGGCTGACATGGCCGAAAACCGTGGGGTAGTAGCCGGAAGCATTGTTCACCAGCACGTCGAGGCGCCCGAAACGGACAAGGGCCTCGCCGGCGAGTTCGCGGGCCGATTCCGGCTCGTTCAGGTCGGCGCAAAGCACTGCCGCCGACGCTGGCCTGCGGGCGTTGCATTCCGCGGCCAGCGCCTCGGCTTCGGCGAGCGAGGCGCGGCAATGGAGCAGCAGGCGGTAGCCCCTGGCATGAAATTCCGCCGCAATCGCTGCGCCGATGCGCCGGGCGCCGCCGGTGACTAGAGCCACCGGCGCATTTTCCGCCTCGCTTGCCTGTTTCACGATCTAATGCGCGTATTCGGCCCGGGCCTGGCGGATTGCCGCGATGCGCTCCCGGGTGATGAGTTCGGCGGCATTGGCCTGGGGTTTTTCCCGCAGCAGGGCGCCGGCGTCAATCGCATTCACCGCGGCGAGCATGCTTTCCAGATAGGCGTTCTGGGGATAGTCGCAATCCTCATGACCCGTCCTGCCCCGGGCGTCGGCGAGGCAGGCGGTGAGAAAGCGCCGGAATCTTTCCGGGCGGCGGATGGCGTCAAGGCCCGAGAGCAGACGCAGCACGGTGGCCGGACGCAGGCTCAGCACGCGATGCTGCAGGGTGTGATACTTGCAGACAAGTTCTGCGGTTTGGGCGAATTCATTGGGCGCCCCGAGCCGCTGGTTGACATTCTTCACCAGGGGGACGCCGAGTTCCTCGTGACCATGGTGGCTTGGCCACCCGGCCGGGTCGGTGACGCCCTTGCCGAGGTCGTGCAGCAATACCGCATAACGCACCACGGTGTCTTCCGTCAGGCGTGCAGCCGCCTCGACGCACATCAGGGTATGCACGCCGGTATCGATTTCCGGGTGGTATTTTTCCGGCTGGGGCACGCCGAACAACTGCTCCACTTCGGGCAACAGTTCGGCCAAGGCGCCGCAGTCGCGCAGAACGGTGAAAAACCGCTCGGGGGACTGGCTGCCCAGGGCGAGCTCCACTTCCCGCCAGATTCGCTCCCTGGGCAGTTCGGCGAGTTCTCCCGCCGCAGTCATTTGCCGCATCAACTCCAGGGTTTCCGGCGCCACCGAAAAGCCGAAATGGCGGAACCGCGCGGCGAAGCGGGCGACCCGAAGTATCCGCAGGGGGTCTTCCCGGAAAGCGGGGGACACGTGGCGCAGCACCCTGGCTTGCAGATCATCGCGGCCGCCGTGGGGGTCGATCAACCCGCCGGATTCGGTTTCGGCCATGGCGTTGATGGTCAGGTCGCGCCTTGCCAGGTCTTCTTCCAGGCTGACCTCGGGGCCTGCGTCCACGGCAAAGCCGGTATGCCCCGGGCCGGTTTTCCGCTCGCGCCTGGCAAGGGCGTATTCTTCCCCGGTTTCGGGATGCAGGTAGACGGGAAAATCCTTGCCGATTTTCCGAAAGCCGAGTTTTTCCAGCTCGCCGCCGCTCGCGCCCACCACCACCCAGTCCCGCTCAGTGACCGGGAGTCCAAGCAGTCTGTCGCGCACCGCGCCGCCTACCAAGTGGGTTTGCATGAGTCGCTTCCGCGCTGGATACAGGCCACATTATAACGGCGCGGAGCATCAAACGGAGAATCGCCGGCCGTCTTCCAGGCGCATGGCGGTGAGTTTTCCGCCCCAGACGCAGCCGGTATCGAGCGCGTGGACCCGGTCAAGGCCGGTGACACCTTCGATGGCGGCCCAGTGACCAAAGACGATATCGGTATCCTCCCCGGCCCGCTGCCAGCGAAACCAGGGCTCGTATCCGGGCGGGGCGGTGTCGATGCCTTCCTTCAGGTCGAGCCGCACACGCCCGTCTGCGTCGCAGAAGCGGATCCGGGTCAGATAATTGGTGATGACGCGCAGGCGGCGCTGCTTGCGCAGCTCATCGTTCCACAGGCTCGGTTCGTCCCCGTACATGTGGGAAAGAAACTTGCGCGGCTTCTTGCGCAAGGCTTTTTCGACTTCCGCCGCCAGCCCCAGGGTCTTGCCGATGGACCAGTCCGGCGCCATGCCCGCGTGTACCATGAGGAAGCGGCGGGGGCCGGAATCGGTATTGATCGTTTCGCAATGCGCCAGTGGCTTGCTCCGCAGCCAGTCGGCGAGTTCGCCGCAGTCCGGCGCCGCCAGCAATTCCCGCAGCCGGTCCTTGCGGCGCATGGGGGCGCAGCCTTCATGCACGGCGAGAAAGTGCAGATCGTGGTTGCCGAGCACGGTCACCAGGGAATCGTCCATGTCCCGCAGCAGGCGCAGGGTTTCCAGTGATTTCGGGCCGCGGTTGATCAGGTCCCCCACGCACCAGAGCCGGTCGCCGCCGGGCTTGAAGCCGATTTTCCGGAGCAGCTTCCTGAGCGGCTTGTAGCAACCCTGAATATCCCCGACCGCGTAGGTAGCCATTTTTCTTGTGCTTTTGTTCGAAAAATCAGTGAATGGTTCTGGGCGGGGCAAGCAGGAACATGGGAATCGGCGCTTCGAAATGCATCCCGTCGGCGGTCACCATGTGATAGGCGCCGTGCATGGTGCCGGTTTCGGTTTCCAGAATCGCCCCGCTGCTGTAGCGGAACGCCTCTCCCGGCGCGATGGTGGGTTGCACTCCCACCACGCCGGGCCCCTCGACTTCCTGGACCTCGTCATTGGCATTGGTGATGTACCAGTGCCGGGACAGCAATTGCACCGGCTCCGCCCCATGGTTGGCGATTTCGATGGTATAGGCGAAAGTGAAGCGGTGGTTCTCGGGGTCGGACTGTTCTTCGAGAAACATCGCCACGGGGGTGATTTCGATCTGTTCCGCCGGATCGGTCATTTGCTCCGCCCCGCCGCGATGGCATTGCTGATGCGGATGTAATCCCCGGGTTCCAGTTGTTCGGGTCTTGTTTCCGGGTCGAGGCCGAGGGAATGCAGCAGTTCCGGCCCGGTGAACTGCCCGAGGCAGTTGCGCAGGGTCTTGCGACGCTGACTGAAGGCGGCCCGCACGAGCGCGGCAAGGCCGGCTTCGTCCGCGGCCGGCAGGGGCGGCGGGTGATGCGGCCGCAGCCGGACCACGGTGGAGACCACCCGGGGTTGCGGCCGGAAGGCCTCGGGGGGCACGGCAAACAGTTTGTCGCTGGAGCAGTAATAGGCCAGCATGACGCTCAACCTGCCATAGTCACGGCTGCCGGGAGTCGCCGTCATGCGTTCGACGACTTCCCGTTGCAGCATAAAAGTCATGTCGGTGAACCGGTGAGACATCTTGAGCAGATGGAACAGCACCGGAGTCGAGATATTGTAGGGCAGATTGCCCACCACCCGCAGTCCCCGCCCCGGGTGGGCAAGGCCGGCAAGCTCGAAACGGAGCACATCCGCGCAGTGAACCCGCACGTTTTCCTTTCCCTGGAACTCCAGCGCGAGCTGCCGGGCAAGGTCACGGTCGAGTTCAATGCAGTCAAGCCTCCCCGCCGCTTCGACAAGCCCCCGGGTCAGGGCGCCGTCGCCGGGGCCGATCTCGACGATGTGGTCTTCCTTCCGGGGCGCCACGGCTTCCAGGATGCGGTGGATGACCTGCTTGTCCCGCAGAAAATTCTGGCCGAAGCGTTTGCGGGGCCGGTTCGCGAAGCCGGGCCGGGTCACGGGGAATCGCCTGCTTGCAGCATTTCCACGGCGGTTTCGATGGCGTGGCGCAGGCTGCCGCAATCGGCGGCGCCGCTGCCGGCGATGTCGAGCGCGGTGCCATGGTCCACCGAAGTGCGGATGATGGGCAGACCGAGGGTGATATTGACGGCGTTGCCGAAACCCTTGAATTTGAGCACCGGCAGGCCCTGGTCGTGGTACATGCTGAGTACCGCGTCGGCATCGTCGAGCCGGGACGGCGTGAACAGGCTGTCCGCCGGCAGGGGGCCGGTGAGGCGGATTCCCTCATCCCGCAGCTCGGCAAGGGCGGGCTCGATGATTTCGGTCTCTTCCCCGCCGAGTTCGCCGGATTCGCCGGCGTGGGGGTTGAGGCCGCAGACGAGGATGTGGGGATTCCCGATGCCGAAGCGGCGCCGCAAGTCCCGGTGCAGGATTCGCACGACCCCGAGCAGCCGGTCCCGGGTGATGGCGCCGGCCACTTCCCTGAGCGGCAGATGCGTGGTCGCCAGGGCCACCCGCAGGCCGGGGGTCGCCAGCATCATGACGCTGCTCCCGCAATCGCAAATGTCGGCGAGGAATTCGGTGTGGCCGGAAAAAGCGAAGCCCGCCCGGTTGATGACCGCCTTGTGCACCGGGCCGGTTACCAGGGCATGGGCATCGCCGCGCAGCACGGCGCGGGTGGCGGCTTCGAGGCTTGCCAGCACGTAGCCGGCGTTGGCCGGATCAAGCTTGCCGGCTTCTGAAGCTGCGGCCAGAAGGCTGGGAACCACCCGCAATTCCCCGGGTTCGCACTGCCGGGGAATGTTATCGGCCTCGGTCAGGCGCAAAGGCAGGCCCAGCAGGCTCGCCCGCTCCCGCAGCAATGCCGGGTCGGCATAGGCGACGAGTTCAATGCCCGGGGGCGGAGACTGGGCGATTTGCACACAGATGTCCGGCCCGATGCCGGCGGGTTCCCCGGGCGTCAGCGCGATTCGGTAGGCCAAGCTCTCACTCGACGAATTCGACAAAGGCTTCTTCGCGAATCTCGATCAGCCAGTTCTGCAACTCCAGATCGAACTTGCGGTCGCGCAGCAGATTTTCCGCCTCGGCCCGGATGAAGTCCTGGCTGAGGTCGGACAGGCGCCGGCCGAGCACTTCGATGAGATGCCAGCCGGTTTCGGTGCGGATGGGCTCGCTGAGTTCGCCCTCTTCCATTTCCGTCACCGCGACTTCCCAGGATTGCGGCATGCCGCCTTCGTTGATCCAGTCGAGATCGCCCCCGGCCACCACCGAGGCTGCGTCATCGGAGTTCTGCCGGGCGATGACGGCAAAATCCTCGCCGTCGAGAATGCGTTGGCGCAGGCGCCGGATTTCAGCCAGCGACTGCTCTTCGTCACGGATTTCATTCGGGCTGAGCATGATGTGGCGCAGATGGGTCTGCTGCACAAACTGGGAAGTGCCGCCGCGCTGGTCCGCCAGTTCGATGATGTGCAGGCCATTGGCCGCTTCGAACGGCCCTTCGACGCCGCCGACGCTCATGCCCTCCACGGACTCGGCGAACAGCCCGGGAATCTGATCGAGCTTGCGCCAGCCGAAATCCGTGGCGGTAACCGGAAACTCGCCTCCCTGCATGGCCTGGGCGCGCAGCTCGGCGAAGTTCTCGCCGGCTTCGAGCCGGGCAATGAGGTCGCCGGCGTAGCGCATCTTCCGCTGGCGGACGGTTTCCCCCTCCTCGGCTTCGAATGGCACCAGCATGTGGTTGAGGAGGTAGTCCGCCTGCATCAGTTCCTGGCCCATTTCGGAATTGATGAAGTTTTCGATTTCCTGGTCGGTGATGCGGATGCGCTGGTTGACCAGGCCGCGCTGCAATTCCTGCAGGGTCATTTGCTGCCGCACCTGTTCCCGGGTTTGCAGGTACACGCCCGCCTGTTCCAGGGTGGTCACGTATTCCTCGAAACTCATGTTGCTGTTGGCCGCCATGGAGCCGAGGATCCGGTTGATGGTGTCGTCGTCAAAGCGGATATTGATGCGTTCGGCGATCTGCATCTGCAGATTTTCCAGCACCAGGGCTTCGAGCACGTCGTCGTAAATCGCCTCGAGATCGGGCTCCGGCTGATTGTTGCGCCGGGCATTGGTGATGATGTCCGCGAGGCGGGAGTCGACTTCGCTTTGCAGCACCACGCCGGTGTCGACGATGGTCACAATGCGGTCGAGCATCTGCCGCTCCTGGGCGGCGGCTTGCGCCAGCGGCAGCAGGGCCAGCAGCAGGGCCAGCGTCGCCCCCATGCCGGCGGGAAGCGTTCTATTCATGGTCCGGGTCTCTGAATCCCTGTATTCCGTCGCTCAGCAAATCGCTCAATCCGCCGCCGGCGAGATTGCCGATGCCGTGCAGCGCGAACTGCACGAAAACGCCGCGATTGGCAGGCACATTAGGGACAAACAATTCATATTCGTCAAGCCATTCCCGCGCGATCACGCGAATGGTGGCGCAGCAGTTACGATATTCGACCCCGGCGAAGAGCTCAAGGTTCCGCGAATTGGCGTGATCGTGGTTCCAGCGCCCCAGCAGCTTCCAGTTGGTTGCCAGGGGCCAGGCGCCGGACAGGTCGGTCTGGTCGATGGCCGGGTCGATGCCGGCGTGCCGCAGGAAAGGCGTGGCCTGCACCAGCGAGCGGTAACGCCAGGAAAAATTGAACAGGCGCTCGCTGTCGCGCTGGTAGCGAAGTTGCAGGCTGCCTTCATCCACGGCCCGGTAGTGTTGATTCCATTGGACGTCCGCGCCCAGGCGCCAGTTGTCGTTGACGCGCAAGTCCATCTCTCCCGCCAGGGCCGAAGTGTCGTCCACGGGAGAATACAGGGGCTCCCACTGCCGCAGCGGACTGGCCAGGCTGACCAGGCGGTCGCGGAAATAGTGGATCTGGCCGAGGCTGAAGCGGCCCCGTTCGCGCCCGTTGGCGTCGAGCAGGCGGCTGCTGATGGCGATGCCGAGCTGGTCCGCGTCGGCGAAGCGGTCGCCGCCGCTGAAGCGCCGTTCGCGAAACAGTTGCCGGAAGCCGAAATTCAATTCGGAAGTATCGAACACCGGCAGCAGGCTCTGGTCCTGGTGCTGCCGGTACTGATAAAACAGCCGCGGCTCCAGGGTTTGCGCGCCATTGCCGGGGAGGCTGCGCTCAAAAACCAGCCCACTGTCGATGCTGTAACCGGTGATGTCGAGGCCCGGGTCCGCCGGGCTGCCGAGGGCTTGCCGATCGAGTTCGTAACGCAGCAGTTCATGGTTCGCGCTCGCCCGCAGGAAGGCGCCGGGCGATTCCAGCGACCAGTCGAGCCGCGGCGACAGATTGATGCGGCGGCCATTGACTAGGGCGCCATCGTTGATTCTCCGCAGGGAAATCAGGTTTTCATTCAGATTGCGGTCGAAATGGGCGGCCTGGCCGGCAAGGCCAAAACGGAAGTTGGCGCCGAGATCAAGGCCGGTGCGAAAGCGGAAATGCGGCAGGCGATCAAAGGGCTTGGAAATGTTCAGGGCGTCCGCCAGGGGGTCGATGAGTTCGATGCGCTGCAGGTCCAGGTCCGCCTGCAGGGCGTCGGACTGATAGCTCAGCCGCGCCTGCCGGTTGAGATTGTTTCGCGTCACGGTATTGAGGCCGCCGCCGGCAAGGTCGATGAACCAGTCCCGGTCGCTGACCGCGGTGAAATCCACCAGGGTGCGCCAGCCATTGCCGAGTGAGCCGTTGTGCTGAAAACCCGCATACCAGCGATTGGCGACGGGGGGCGACCCCGAGCCCTGGATACCGGCGAGATTCGGGTCATAAAGCGCATCGTCTCCAAGCCAGGACAGGTTCAGGGTATTCATGGACCAGCTTGCCAGATAGCGGAACTCGGCGCCCAGCATGGCGCCGCGGTCGCTGATGAGCCGCGGCAGCAGGGTGGTGTCGTAATGCGGCGCCAGATTGAGGTACCAGGGCAACTCCAGATCGAGGCCGCCGCTGCGGGTGGAACCCATGCTCGGCGGCAGCAATCCCGAGACCCGCTGGTCGCCAAGTGGAAAGCCCAGCGTGAAGGGGTAGCGGAACACCGTGGTGTCGCCGAGTCGCAGGCGCAAATCCCGGGCCGTGCCCCGGCCCTGCTCCGGGTCCAGGGTCATGCTCTCGGCGGCGATGGTCCAGAATGGCGCCCCGGGCTCGCAACGGCTGAACTCGCCGTTATCGAGGGTGACGCGGCGGGTTTCGCTGTCGTAGACCATCGTGGCCGCATTGCCGTGGATGCCGCTCTGGTGGAGGACGTAGCGCGCGGTATCGATGCGGCTGGCGTTGGCGGCATTGTCGATCAGGGCGGAAGTGCCCCGCAGCAGCACGCCGGGTTCGCGGAATGTCACATCGCCTTCGAACTGGAAGGTTTCGGCTGCATTGTCGATGACGGTGGCGCCGTCATTGGCGATGCTGCGCAAGCCCGCGGTGAGGGTGACGGCGCCGCTGATGGCGATGGTGTCGGGGCCGGTCTGGGCGAATCCTTCTTCGCTGATAAAGCGGGTGCGCCCTTCGCCGGAGTCGGCGCCGGTTGATTTGCTATTATCGATGAAAGCGCCGCAGCAGGTCGGCGGGATGCCGGCGCGCTGCTCCGGCGTCATGTCCTCAAGGGACAGCCAGTCGAGTTCCGCCGCCACGGTTGCGCTGGCGTCCGCTTCGGCTGCCATGGCGCTGGAGCCGCAAGCCGACAGAATAAAGCACAAAGCCATTTTTCGGGTCAAAGAATCCATACCGTGAAGCCAAGCAGGCAAACAGACAGCCGCCGCCAGGGACTGACCCACTGGACCCGGCGGCAGCTTCGCAGCCTGTTGCCCCTGGCGCCTGCAATCTCCGGTCTTGCTGCGGTCAGCGGCGACGCAAGCTTCCGACGCTACTTTCGCGCCAGCCCCACTCCCGGAGTTTCTTATATCGCGGTGGACGCGCCGCCGGAAAAGGAGGATAGCCGACCTTTCGTCGAGGTCTGCCGCCTGTTCGGCGAGGCCTCGTTGCGGGTTCCCGAACTGCTTGCCGTGGATCTGGAACAAGGCTATCTGCTGCTTGAGGATTTTGGCGATCAATTGTACCTGCCTCATCTGTTGCAAGCCCGGGACGCGGGCGACCGCGCCGCGGTCGACGCGTTCTGCCATGGCGCCATCGACAGCCTGCTCGATTTGCAGCAGCGCGTCGACCCGGACGGGCTGCCCCATTATGACCAGACGGAACTGACCCGGGAAATGTCACTGTTTCCCGGCTGGTTCTGCCGCCGCTGGCTCGGCGTCGAGATCAAGGCCAAACACCGGGAACTGATCGAGGACAGTTTTCGCTTCCTGTGCGAGTCGGCCCTCGTCCAGAGCGAGGTTGCGGTGCATCGCGATTACCACTCGCGCAATCTGATGCTGCTCGATTCGGCGCCCGGACGCCCGGGAATCATTGATTTCCAGGATGCCGTCCGGGGCGCGTGCAGCTATGATCTCGTCTCGCTGCTGCGGGATTGCTATATCCGCTGGGACCGGCAATGGCTGGATGACTGGATTGCATACTATCTCCATGGCGCCCGGGAACGGGGCATTCTCGGCGAAATTTCCCACCGGCGGTTCCGGCGCGATTTCGATCTGATGGGGCTGCAACGCCATCTCAAGGTTCTCGGGATTTTCTGCCGGCTCGCGATCCGCGACCAGAAGCCGGAATTCCTGGACGACCTGCCCCTGGTCATGGATTACTTCACCGAAGTCGCCGGGGAGTACGCCGAAATGGCGCCCTTGTTGAAGTGGTTTCGGCGGGAGCTTGCGCCCCGCGCCCGGGAACAATTGGAGCAGCCCTTCTGATGCACACCATCCTGCTCGCGGCGGGGCGTGGCGAGCGCATGCGGCCGCTGACCGACCATATGCCAAAACCGCTGCTCGCCGCGGGCGGCCGCCCATTGATCGAGTATCAACTCCTGGGCCTGGCCCGGGCGGGCATTCGCCGGGTGGCGATCAATCTCTTCCATTTCGGCGAAATGATTCGCGAAACGCTTGGCGACGGTTCACGCTTTGGGCTGGAGATCATCTATTCGCCGGAACCGAGCCTGCTCGATACCGGCGGCGGCATCATTCAGGCCCTGCCCCTGATCGAAGGTGACGCATTCATTGTCGCCAATGCCGATGTCTGGACCGATTTCGATTACGCCGGCCTGCATCCGGTGGACGGCGGGCAAACCCTCGCCCATCTGCTGCTTGCGCCCAATCCCGACGCCAATCCCGGCGGTGATTTCCACCTCCTTCCCGATGGGCGATTGGCCAACAAGGCGGTGGCTGGCGCGCAAAAACTCACCTTCGCCGGCATCAGCGTGATGCATCGCAAGTTGTTCGCCGGCCTGGCGGCGGAGCCGCTGTCTGTGGTTCCCCTGTTGCGCGCGGCCATGGCGGAAGGCCGGGTCAGCGGCGAGAAATTCACCGGCGGCTGGATGGACATCGGCACCCCCGAGCGGTTGCAGGCACTGCACCGGCGGCTTGCCGGACGAAAAAAGAGATCCGGCAGAGCGACAGCGCATAGTGTGAACAGGCCCTAATCCGAAAAGTTCGGTATTCCCACTATCTCCGTGTTAGACTGCCCGCGCTTGGTTAATTTCTGTCGAGGATGATGTCAGGATGAATCTGCTCAATTTGTTGATCCAGAACGGCCCAAACCTGATCGGCCTGTTGCTGGTGGTGCTGTATCTGCAGAATCGGATACACCGGCTCGAAGTCAATCTGCGCGGGGAGATTTCGAAAGTTTCCCAGCGCGTGGCGAAACTGGAAGCGCATTTTGAACCAGAGTACAAAGTGGCCGAAGAGCCGGCGCCGTATAACGAATGAAAGACTACCTGATCGCCCCCTCCATACTTTCCGCCGATTTCGCGCGGCTTGGCGATGAAGTCAATGCGGTGCTCGATGCCGGCGCCGATATCGTCCACTTCGATGTGATGGACAATCATTATGTGCCCAATCTGACCATCGGCCCCATGGTCTGCAGGGCACTGCGCGAGCATGGCGTGACCGCGCCCATCGACGTGCATCTGATGGTGACGCCGGTGGACCGCCTGATCGAGGACTTCGCCGCCGCCGGGGCGAGCTACATCAGCTTTCACCCGGAAGCCAGCCGGCATGTGCACCGCAGCCTGCAACTGATTCGCGGCCTCGGCTGCAAATCCGGGCTTGTGTTCAACCCCGCCACGCCGCTCCATTGCCTCGACTACCTGCTCGACGAGCTCGACCTTGTGCTGCTGATGTCGGTCAATCCGGGGTTTGGCGGCCAGCAGTTCATTCCCGCCACCCTGGACAAGCTGCGGCAGGCACGGTCCATTGTCGACGCGGCGGAAAACCCCATCCGGCTCGAAGTCGATGGCGGCGTCGGCGCGGGCAATATCCGCGAGATCGCCGAGGCCGGCGCCGACATGTTCGTGGCCGGCTCTGCCATTTTTGGCAGCGGAGATTATCGCGCCACCATTGCCGCCATGCGGGCGGAACTCGGGCAGGTCGGCCAAGCAGCCCCGGGATGAACGAGGCCGCATTCGACGAGTTGGCAGCCCGGGGATACAACCGGATTCCGGTGACGCGCCGGGTGCTGGCGGATCTGGAAACGCCATTGAGCGCCTATCTCAAGCTTGCCAACGGCCCCTACAGTTTCTTCTTTGAATCGGTGCAGGGAGGCGAACAATGGGGCCGCTATTCCATCATCGGCCTGCCCTGCCGCACCGTGCTGCGGGTGCGGGGCAAGCGGCTCAGCATCGAAACCGATGGCGAGATTGTGGAACAGCGCGCGTGTGACGACCCCTTTCCCTTCATCGCCGAATACAAGTCCCGCTTCCGCGCTCCCGGCTCGCCCGGGGATTCGCGTTTCGGCGGCGGCCTCGTGGGCTATTTCGCCTATGACACCGTGCGCTATGTGGAAACCCGGATCGGCCCGTCCCGGGGAAAGGACATAATCGGCACACCCGATATCCTGCTCATGGTGGCGGATGAAATCATCATTTTCGACAATCTCATGGGCACCGCCTCGCTGGTGATCAATGCGGACCCGGACGAAGCCGACGCATTCGCCCGGGCGCGGCGGCGGTTGGATGAACTCGAACAGGGTCTCGCCGGCAAGGCCGAAGCGCCGCCGGTCACTATGGCGAACATCGCCGACAGCGATTACCGCCAGCATTTTCCCGAGGTGGATTTCAAGCGCGCGGTGGAGCGGATCAAGGACTACATCGTCGCCGGGGACTGCATGCAGGTGGTGCTTTCCCAGCGCATGTCGGCGGATTTTCGCGGCGAGCCGCTGCAGTTGTACCGGGCCCTGCGCCATCTCAATCCTTCACCCTACATGGTGTTCTTCCACCTCGACGATCATTTTGTCGTGAGCGCTTCGCCGGAAATTCTCGCCCGGCTGGAGAATGGAAAGATCACCGTGCGCCCACTCGCCGGCACCCGCCCACGAGGCGCCACGGAAGCGGAGGATCTGGCGCTCGAGCGGGAATTGCTCGCCGATGAGAAGGAGCTTGCCGAGCATCTCATGCTGATCGACCTCAGCCGCAACGATTCCGGGCGGGTATCGAAAATCGGCTCGGTGCGGGTGCCGCGCAAGATGTTCGTCGAGCGCTATTCCCATGTCATGCACATCGCGTCCATCGTGGAGAGTGAAATCCGGCCCGACCGCAGCGCCCTCGACGTGCTGCGGGCCACCCTGCCCGTGGGCACCCTGAGCGGCGCGCCCAAGGTCCGCGCCATGGAAATCATCGACGAACTCGAACCCGACAAGCGCGGCATCTACGGCGGCGCCATGGGTTATCTCGGCTGGAACGACAATATGGACATGGCCATCGCCATTCGCACGGCGGTTATCAAGAATGGCAAGCTCTACGTGCAGGCCGGCGCCGGCATTGTCGCCGACTCCAGGCCCGACATGGAGTGGGAAGAAACCCGCAACAAGGCCAAGGCCATCATTCGTGCCGCTCAACTCGCCGCCAACTCCCTGCGCCTGGATGCCTGAGCGCCTGTTGCCCGGAGCCTCTTTTCGGTCATCCCGCGCGTAGCCGCAGGATCTCCCTGGAGTGATCACTGCCTGAAATTCTGCGACCACGCGCAGCATGACGGAATCAGAGACAACTCAAGCTGACTGGTTTTGCCGCATGGCCTGCCACGCCGCCAGCGCCCGCCGGCGGGAGTCGCCGGGCTCCACAATCGGTTCGGGGTAGTCGCGGCCGAGGCTCAGGCCCGCGGCCCGCAGTTCCGCTGCTCCGGCCTCCCAGGGCGCGTGGATGCGCTTGTTCGCAAGCCGGTTCAGCTCCGGCAGCCAGCGGCGCAGATATTCGCCTTGCGGGTCAAACTTGCGTGACTGCAGCACCGGATTGAAGACACGGAAATACGGCGCCGCATCGGCGCCGCTGCCGGCGACCCACTGCCAGCCGAAGCTGTTGTTCGCCAGATCGGCGTCCACCAGGCAATCCCAGAACCAGCGCGCCCCATGGCGCCAGTGGATCAAGAGATTCTTGGTGAGAAAAGACGCCGCCGCCATGCGCACCCGGTTGTGCATGCTTCCGGTGGCCCGTAGTTCCCGCATTCCCGCATCCACCCATGGGATTCCCGTCATTCCCCGCTGCCAGCGCAGCAGGGATTCGCGGTCGTCGCGCCAGGGGAATCGGTCGAACTCGCTCCTCCAGTTTTCATCGCCGAGTTGCGGGTGGTGATACAGCATGTGATGGCAGAATTCTCGCCAGCATAATTGCCGGAGGAAGGATTCGCGCCCCTCCCCCGGTTCGGCGGTATGGGTGTCCCACCAGATTTGCCTGGGGCCGATTTCACCGAAATGCAGGTGGGGCGAGAGCGAGGAAGTCGCCGGCTCGGCGGGGAAATCCCGCCTCTCCCCATAATCTTCGACATTCCCCGCAAGAAAACCCCGCAATTGCCGCCGGGCGGATTCCTCGCCCGGGCGCCAGCGTTGCCCCAGGCCGCTATCCCAGGGAATCCGCGGCTTGAGTCCAAGCCGCTCGACGCGGCTGGCAGGCTGGGGGCAAGCCGCGACTCGCAAGGCCTTTGGCGCGGGAGCGGGCGGGCCGGGCGGCGCGAGCCTGGACAGATTGCGGTAAAAGGGCGTGAAAACGGCGTAGGGCGCCCCATCCCGTTTGCCGCTTTCCCGGGGCAGCCAGAGCAGGGAACCATTGCAGGCCACGCATTCGACGCCCTTGCCCCGAAGGGCGGAAGTGACCGCCTCATCCTGCCGCCGCTGCCAGGGGTCGCAAGACAGGTTCCAGACCACCTTGCGCACCGGCAATCGGGCGCAAAGATCGGGCAATTTCCACTCGGCGTCCCCTTCGAGAATCCAAAGCCCGCCATCGAGCGATTCATTGAGCCGATGCAACGAATGATGCAGCCACCAGCGCGAAGCACCGCCCATCTTCCATTCGCCGGCAATCTCGTCATCGAGAATATAAAGCGGCAGGACCGTCCCGGAATTCGCAGCGAGCGCCAGCGCCGGATTGTCCCGCAGCCGCAAATCCCGCCGAAACCACATGATGGTCAGCGCCCCACCGGCGGGATTTACATTTTCCAAGGGTTCGGTTTCATGGGTCATGGCTAAGTATTCTCTGAAAAACTCCATCCGTGGAGTTTTTCATTATCGCAAAACAAAAGCGTGGTTTTGTTTTGCTCCCGAATTCAATGGCTTGCGCCATCGAATTCGGCGGCACTTCCATGTGCCGCTGGGAAGCTCTGACTTAATCAGAGCTTCCCTAACTTTGGAGAAAGATGATTTGCCTGGTTATAGCCCAAAAACTGCATTCCGGTTCATTTCCAGGCGCGGCATTGCGTCTGATGAATGGCTAATCGGCTTGGCCCGGCGCTTCGCCGAAGGGTTTCCGAATTCTGCTAGCATGGGCGGCGGGAAAAAACGACAGGGCCGCGGCGCAGCCATGCTGTTGATGATTGACAACTACGATTCGTTTACCTGGAATGTGGTGCAGTATCTGGGCGAACTCGGCGCCGCGGTGCGGGTGTTCCGCAATGACGAGATCACCCTGGACCGGATCGCCGAATTGCAGCCCCGGCAAATCGTGATTTCTCCCGGGCCCTGCACGCCGGACGAAGCCGGCATCTCCCTGGCGCTGGTGGAGCGCTTCGCCGGCGAGATTCCGCTGCTTGGCATCTGCCTCGGACACCAGAGTATCGGCCAGCAGTTCGGCGGGCGTATCGTGCGCGCCGCTCGCGTCATGCACGGCAAGCTGAGCGGGATTCACCATACCGGCGCGGGCGTTTTCGCCGGCTTGGCCAATCCATTCACGGCAACGCGCTATCATTCGCTGGTGATCGAAGAGGCGAGCCTGCCGGATTGTCTGGAAGCAACCGCCTGGACTGAACATAATGGTGGACGGGAGGCGATCATGGGAGTGCGCCACCGGGAGTTCGACGTGGAAGGCGTGCAGTTTCACCCGGAATCCATTGTCAGCGAACACGGCCATGCGCTGCTGAAAAATTTTCTCGACCGGACACAATGAAAAACCGGATAGATGGGCCAGTTCCCCATGATTCATTCGCAATGAAGAGGCGCTGCAACTGATGGATATCAAAGACGGAATCCGGCGGGTAAGCGGCGGCGGCGACCTGACCGCCGCCGAGATGGTCAAGATCATGCGCCAGGTCATGTCCGGCGAAACCACTGACGCCCAGAAAGGCGCATTGCTGGTGGGATTGCAGATGAAAGGCGAAAAGACCGCCGAAATTCTCGGCGCCGCCAGCGTCATGCGGGAACTTGCCACCCAGGTGAAAGTCAAGCCCGGCCCGCATCTGGTGGACACCTGCGGCACCGGCGGCAGCGGCGCCAACAAGTTCAATGTCTCCACCGCGGCGGCCATGGTTGCCGCCTGCGCCGGCGCCCGGGTCGCCAAGCATGGCAACCGGAGCGCGACAAGCAGGAGCGGCAGCGCCGATGTGCTCGAAGCCGCCGGCTACAATCTTTCCCTGGGTGTCGAACAGGTGGGAGAACTCATCGACCGGGTGGGAGTCGGCTTCATGTTCGCGCCAGCCCATCATGGCGCCATGAAGCACGTCATCGCCGCAAGACGCGAGATTGGCATTCGCACCCTGTTCAATTTGCTCGGCCCCCTGACCAATCCGGCCGGGGCGCCGAACCAGCTCATGGGCGTCTTCGACGCCGCCTGGATCAGGCCCTTGCTCGAAGTGCTGCGCGAGTTGGGCAGCGACCATGTGCTCATTGTTGCCGCCGAAGACGGGCTTGACGAGATCAGCATAGCCGCCGCTACCCGGGTTGGCGAATTGCGCGATGGCAAGATCGGCGAATACCGCCTGACGCCGGAAGCCCTGGGGCTGCCGCGAGCCAGAGACATCGACGACCTGCGGGTGGACAGCCCGGCTGCAAGCCTGAAACTCGTGAATCAGGCCCTGAACTGGAAACACGAAAAGGCCGCAGGGCTGGTTGCGCTCAATGCCGGCGCCGCGATTTACGCCGCGGGCCTCAGCGAAGACCCGGCGGAGGGTGTCGAAAAGGCAATCTCCATCCAGCAAAGCGGCGCCGCCCGCAGCAAGTTCCGGGAACTGGTGAAAGTCAGCAAGTCCCTGGGAGGCTGCGCCGTAGGAATTCGCGAAAGCGAAAATTCGCTATCGCCGCGCCCCCGGCCGGTCGATTGAGGCGAATATTGGTGGATATGCAACGAAATCGAGCGGCCAGGGGCGTGGACGGGAGCGGATTTGCAGCCGTGAATTCCTACGGCGCAGGCTCCTAGGCAGCTGATTCCGCGGCCATGAGCGCGCCGAGCATTCTCGCTGAAATCATCGCCCACAAGCGGCGTGAAGTCGCCGCTGCCCGGGCTTTGCAGCCACTGGCGCAACTCGAAGCTGGCCTGGCCGATGCGTCCCGCCCAAGGGGTTTTGTTCGCGCACTGTCAGAACTGGTGGCACAAGAGCGACCGGCGGTGATCGCCGAAATCAAGCGCGCCTCGCCATCCAGGGGGATTATCCGAAAGGACTTCCAGGCGGCCCGTCACGCAGCCGACTACCAGCGCGCCGGCGCCGCATGCCTGTCGGTGCTCACCGACGAAAAATACTTCCAGGGCAGTCTTGCCGATTTGCGCGGGGCCCGGGGCCATTGCAGGCTGCCGCTGCTGCGCAAGGATTTCATGGTGGACGAATACCAGCTTGTGGAATCCCGCCTTGCAGGCGCCGATTGCATCCTGCTCATTGTCGCCGCACTGTCCAATGCGGAATTGCGAAGGCTGGCAGACTGCGCGGCGGGACTTGAACTCGACGTGCTGGTGGAAGTCCATGACCGGGGGGAACTGGACCGGGCGCTGGCGCTGGATTGCCCGCTGATCGGCATCAACAATCGCGACCTGCGCAATTTCCGCACAAGTCTCGAAACGACCCTGGACCTGCTGCCACACGTCCCGCAAGATCGAACCCTGATCACCGAAAGCGGCATCGGCAGCGCCGCCGACATGGCCATGATGATGCGGCGGGGCGTGCATGGCTTTCTTATCGGCGAGACCTTCATGCGCGCGCCGGAGCCCGGCGCCGCGCTGGCGCGGATGCTGTCGGCCGTAAGCGGGGAAAGCAACGAAGGAGAACCATCATGAAAGCGCGAGTGAACTGGGTGGAAGACGTGATGTTCGTTGCCGAATCCGGCAGCGGCCATGCCGTGGTGGTGGATGGCGCCCCGGAAGGCGGCGGCCGCAACCTGGGCATGCGCCCCATGGAACTCGTCGCCCTCGGCGTCGCCAGTTGCTCCAGCTACGACGTGGTCACCATCCTGCGCAAGGCCCGGCAAAAAATCAGCCGCTGCGAGGCCCAGGTCAGCGCCCGCCGCGCGGAATCCGTGCCCGCGGTATTCGAATCCATCCACCTCCATTTCCGCATCGCCGGCGAGAATCTCAACGAAACCCGGGTAGCCCGCGCCATCGAACTATCCGCCGAAAAATACTGCTCCGCATCCATCATGCTCAAACAGGCCGGGGTGAAAGTAACCCACGACTATGAGATCACAAGCGGAAATTGATGCGGCAGGAGGAATCAGAAAAGCGTTTACCAACGGATTCACGGCGCATTTCGCTACTGACTCGCCGACCGCTGATTGGGTCGTCTATGACAATCCAAGCTTAAATGTTTGAAACAAGTTTTCTAAAGATTTGAAAATTCTTACCGACAATAATGAACATACAAAACAATCTATAGTTCTGAAAAAAATTTCACATGCTGAATCTCAACCTCCCGCGCGTCCCAAGTCAGATACTGATTTCCTTTTGTCGTTCCGCCGCCTTTTTGTCGTTGGCCCTGCTGCTCCTGCTTCCCGTGGCCGCAAACGCCCAGGACGGGTCGGGAGGGCAGGGCAGCCCGACCGGCCAGCAACAGGACCCTGATGACCCGGGCGATCCCGGCAATGGTGACGATGACGACGGAGTAAACGATCCGGGTGAAGAAGGTTCCGAACCCGTTTTCCTCACCGCTTCGGTCTCGCCCGCCCGGGTTCCCATCGCCTCTGGTACCGCCACTGTGACCTGGGAAGCCGAAAACGCCAGATACTGCACCGTGGACGGCGTCGCCAAGGCAATTTCCGGCAGCGTTACCGTCGGCCCATGGACCACCACTGGCGCAAAAAGCATACTGATCGAATGCTACAACAACGGCAAGGCCGGTTACGC
>JAJECW010000043.1 GCA_022821865.1 Pseudomonadales bacterium | reverse complement strand
CACTGGGGCACACTGGGGCATGTATTCACGGCGCCCGCTGCATGGCGCCTCCCGACGGCGACGGTTCGAAGCCACATATCCAAAATACCGCACTTGAGAATTTACCCATTGAAAATTAACATTCCGCCCTTACCGGAACATTTCACCACGAGATTGCCGCATGAACCCGTTTTTCAGCACCGCCCACGCCCAGACCGCCGCCGGCGAACCATCGCTCACTTTCAACCTGATCCTCTTCGGCGGCATGATTCTGCTGTTCTGGCTGTTGCTGATCCGGCCCCAGTCCAGGCGCGCGAAGGAGCATCGCGAACTCGTGGCGAGCATCGACAAGGGCGATGAAGTCATGACTTCCGGCGGACTGCTTGGCAAGGTCACCAAGGTGAGCGGCGACTACATGGCGCTGCAGGTGGCCAATGGCGTCGAAATCAAGCTGCAGAAGACCTCGATCGCCGCCACCCTGCCCAAAGGCACCCTGGAGCAGATATGATCCTTGCCGGAAAGCACTCTGATCCGGGCCGTTGCGCGGCTGGCGCGGATATTCACCCTTCCGCGGCGGATTCAGCCCCGGGCCATCGTGCCGCCAGGGAGTCCACCCCATGCTGAACCACTATCCCGCCTGGAAAAATCTCCTCATCCTGTTCGCCATGGTGCTCGGGGTGCTGTATTCGGTACCCAACCTGTACCCCGACGACGAAGCCCTGCAGGTGACCCACGAGAGTCAGGAACTCGTCCAGGCCGATCTCGACAATATCACCACGGCCCTGGAAGCCGCCCAGCTTGCAAGCATCGGCCAGGAACTCAACGATTCCGGCATCCTGCTGCGCTTTGACGGCGTCGATGAGCAACTGCGCGCCAAGACCGCCATCGAGGACGCCCTGACCGACGATTACATTGTCGCCCTCAATCTGGCCCCAACCACTCCGGGCTGGATGCAGGCCATCGGCGCCGGCAAGATGAATCTTGGCCTTGACCTCCAGGGTGGCGTGCATTTCCTGATGGAAGTCGACATGGAGGCCGCGGTACTCGGTCGCATGGAAGACAATCTCAGCAATGTGCGCAGCATTCTGCGGGAATTGCGAATCCGCACCCGGGGCCTCACCATGGTGGACTCTTCCCATATCGAAGTCCGCTTCGCCAGCGCCGACGACCGCTCCCGGGCGCGCTCGGAACTGATCGACAATTTCCCCGAACTGCAGTTCCAGAACCGGGAAGCCGGTGGCCTGTCCCATCTCGACCTGCGCATGACCGAAGACACCATGCTGCAGATCCGGCGCGACACCCTCCAGGCCAACCGCACCACCCTGCTCAACCGGGTTGACGCCCTCGGCGTGGCCGAACCCACGGTGCAGCAACAGGGTGCCAACCGTATCGTGGTGGAACTGCCCGGAGTGCAGGACCCGGCCCAGGCGATTCGCATCCTGCAGCGCATCGCCACCCTCGAATTCCATCTTGAAGCGGGGCCCGGCGCGCCGCGCTCAAGCTTTGAAACCTATGATTATGTGGCGCCGGAAGGCGTGTTTACGGTCAATGTGGACAACGACGTGATCCTCCAGGGCGACCGCATCAGCAATGTGCGCCCCTCGCTTGACCAGAACGGCCTGCCCCAGGTGCAGATCAGTCTCGACGCCCAGGGCGGCAACCAGATCAATCGTGTCACCCGGGACAATGTGGGGCGCATGATGGACATTCTGCTCATCGAAACCCGCTCGCGCACCAGTCTGGTCATCGACGAGAATGGCGAGGAGATCGAGGAGGTCGAATTCTACGAGGACCGCCGCCTGATCAGCCACGCCCGCATCAATTCCGCCCTCGGCCGGCAGTTCGTCATCACCGGCCTGACCCAGCGCGAGGCCATGGATCTGTCGTTGCTGATCAGCTCAGGCTCCCTCGCGGCGCCCATGACCATTGTCGAGCAGTCGGTGATCGGCCCCACCATGGGCCGGGAAAACCTGGAACAGGGCATCCGCGGGGTGCAGATCGCGGCGGTTCTCGTGGTGCTCTTCATGCTGCTGTACTACCGGGTGTTCGGGCTTGCCGCCAATGCCGCCCTGATCATGAATATCGTGCTGATCTTCGCCGTGCTGTCCTCGGTGCTGCCCGCCACCCTGACCCTGCCGGGCATCGTCGGCATCGTGCTGACCGTGGGCATGGCGGTGGACGCCAATGTGCTCATATTCACGCGGATCAAGGAAGAGTTGCGCAATGGCCTGCCCCCGCAACAGGCCATCAGCGCCGGTTACGACCGCGCTTTCACCACGATTCTCGACGCCAACCTGACCACTTTCCTCGTGGCGGTGGTGCTGTTCACCATCGGCACCGGGCCGGTGAAGGGATTTTCGGTCACCCTGATGATCGGCATCATCACTTCCATGTTCACCGCCATCGTCGGCACCCGGGCCCTGGTGAACCTGATTTACGGGCGGCGCAGGGACTTGCGCAGCCTTTCCATCGGCATCGCCCCGGTCAAACCGGCCACGGGCAAGCATTGACCGGCGCCGGACGGGAGTATCCATGAGCAATACCCGAATCCGAATCGACTTCATGCGCGGCCGCCGGGTCGCGGCCATGCTGTCGTTGATTGCGATACTGATTGCCATCGGCTCGCTGGCCTTGCGCGGGCTTGAGTTCGGCCTCGATTTCACCAGCGGCACTTCGGTGCGGCTGAATTTTTCCCAGACCGCGCCCATTGACGCCGTCAATTCCGAGCTGGAGCAGGCGGGCTACGAAGACGCCGTGGTGGTCAATTTCGGTTCGGACCGGGACATCCGCGTGCTGCTGCCGCTTGACCCCGATGCCGAAGCCGCCAACGAGGCGGAGCAGGCCGCCCTTACCGGCGAGGCCATAGCGGCGCTGCTGCGGGAGCGGGTCGATTCCGGGGTGATTCTGCTGGGCTCGGACTATGTCAGCGCCAAGGTGGGCGAGGAGCTTGCCGAACAGGGCGGCCTCGGCATGCTTGTGGCGCTCGGCATCATCATGCTCTATATCGCCGTGCGCTTTCAGTTCAAGTTTTCCGTGGGCGCCGTGGTGGCCCTGGCTCACGACCTGCTATTCACCCTGGGCATTTTTTCCCTTACGGGAATGGAGTTCAATCTGAACACCCTGGCGGCCCTGCTCGCCATCATCGGCTACTCGCTCAATGACACCATCGTGGTCTCGGACCGGATCCGGGAGAACTTCCGCACCCTGCGCAAGACCGAGCCGGTGGCAACCGTGAATATCTCCCTGAACCAGACTCTGGGCCGCACCATGATTACCTCGTTCACCACCTTGCTGGTGCTGTTTTCCATCCTGCTCATGGGGGGCGAGTCCACCCGGGGATTCGCCATCGCCCTGATCGTCGGCGTGATTGTGGGAACCTACTCTTCAATTTATGTCGCGTCGAACGTTATTATTTTCATGAAGGTGACTCGCGAAGACCTGCTGATACCGGTCAAGGAAGCCGCCGAGGCGGATGGCGCCATGACGTGATGGCGGGAAACTCCAAAACACCAACCGGAAAGCGGGAAGCGGGAATGACAAGTGATGCAAGCACCGGCGTCAGTCGCAGCTTCCTGGCCGCCGCGATTTTGCTTTTTGCCCTGCCGGGCATACCCACCCCGATCTCCGCCCAGAGCGACCAGTTGTTCCCCAGCCCGGGCGATCTGTTCCCCAGGCCGCCGGAGATCGAGCCGGCGGTGAATTTCTGGCTCAAGGTTTATACCGAAGTCGATACCAGCAACGGCTATCTCCACGACGCCAGAAACCTGGCCATCATCTATCAGACCGTATCCAGAAGCCAGCGCGCCATCGACCGGGCCAGAAGCGGCATCCAGCAGGAGCTGCGGGTGCTCGGCAGCGGCCGGCGCAGCGGGCTGAGCGAGCGGCAACAGGAAATTCTGGCGCTGTTTCCACCGGGCGCCGGCAATGAGACTTTTCGCGCCGCCGCCGGCAATGTCCGCTTCCAACTGGGCCAGTCCGACCGCTTTCTCGGCGGGCTCGAGCGCTCCGGCGCCTATCGCGGCCACATTCGCCGAGTCATCGATGAGAAAGGCCTGCCCCAGGCGCTCGGCATCCTGCCCCATGTTGAGTCATCCTTCAATCCCTACGCGGTATCCAGCGCTTCGGCCTCGGGCATGTGGCAGTTCGGCCGGGCCACCGCCCAGCGCTTCATGCGCGTGGACCATGTCGTCGACGAGCGCATGGACCCATACATCGCAACCCATGCGGCCATGAGCCTGCTCGAATACAACTACAGCATCCTCGGCACCTGGCCCCTGGCGTTGACGGCCTACAACCACGGCGCCGGCGGCATGCGGCGGGCGGTGCGCGAAACCGGCACCACCGACATCGAAACCATCATCGCCGAATACCGGGGCCGCCTGTTCGGTTTCGCCTCGCGCAATTTCTACGCCCAGTTCCTGGCGGTCCTGCAGATCGAGAACAATCTGGAGAGGTACTTCGGCGATGTGGACATGCACCCGGCGCCCCGGTTTCGCGAAGTGCGCTTTGCCGGATTCGTCGACGCCCAGGTGCTCGCCGACGCCCTCGGGCTCAGCCTCGAGCAGTTGCGCGCCGACAATCAGGCCCTGCGCCCGGCGGTCTGGGAAGGCAACAAGCGGATTCCCGCCGGATTTCCGGTCAAGGTGCGGGCCGGCGACGCGCCCCCGGGGGATCTGCTGGCGCTGGTCCCCGGTGAGTTGCAGTTCGCCATCCAGACCCCGGATGTGGCCTATGTGGTGGAACGGGGGGACAGCCTCTCCCGCATCGCCGAGCGCTTCGATACCAGCGTCTCCCGGCTTGCGGCCTTGAACCAGTTGCCGAATCGCCACCGGATTTCCATTGGCCAGCGTTTGCTCCTGCCCCAGGATTATCCGGGAACAGCCGCCGGGGCGCCGCCGGTGGACGGCGTCTACAACGTCAGTCGCGGCGACACGGTTTCACGGATTGCGGCGCGTTTCGGCGTCAGCGAGCAAGCCCTGCTCAGCGCCAATGGCATCGGCAATCCGGATCGCATCTATCCCGGCCAGGGTTTGCGCATCCCGGGGCTTGCGCCGGAAGAAGCCGTCGCGGCGGTGGCCGGCGCTGCGCCAACGCCGGCGCCGGAAAGCGAACCCGAACCCGTGCGGCTTGCCGGCAATGACACCGGCGAGATTGCCGATCCCATCCTGCCGCCGGCGGCGGTATTGCCCGATGACCAGGTTCTCGATACTCCCGCAAGCAGCGAGGAAGAACAGGCCGAAGCCATCGATCCCCGGGCGGATGTGGCCGAAAGCAATCGCCTGCTTGCCGAAGAACTGGCGGCGGACCCATCGGATTACAGCGTCGATGGCAGTGGCAGCATCGAAATCCAGGCTTCCGAGACCCTGGGCCACTATGCCGAATGGCTCGATTTGCGCGCCGGCGATATCCGCCGTCTCAACAACATGGCCTTTCGCGATCCGGTCATCGCGGGCGAGCGCCTGCGGCTTGATTTTTCCCGGGTGGACATCGCCGGGTTCGAGCGCGCCCGGCGTGAATTCCACTCCGGCCTGCAGCGGGAGTTCTTCAGCAACTACCATATCCAGGGGGTCATCAGCCATACCGTGCGGCGGGACGAGAATATCAGTTCGCTGGCCAGCAGCCGCTATGCGACCCCGTTCTGGCTGTTGCGCCAGTACAATCCGGGCCTGGAACTGAACCGCCTGCAGATCGGCCAGGAAATCATCTTTCCCCGCCTGCAGCCCGTGCGATAATCCACGCGCAAAATTCGCCATGACCCGACTACGGAAATTGTGGAAATTGTGGGACACCCATCCAAATTGAAATCATCCAAATTGTGGGACACCCATCCACCCATCGAGGACAGCCCAGTGAACGAGAATGCGACCGAGGCAAGCAGCCGGAGCCTGAAACTCCACGGCATCACCCTGAGCAATTACTACAACATCCTGAAAACCATCCTGATCGAAAAGGGAATGGATTTCACCGAAGAAGACGCCAGTCCCGGCCAGGAGCCGGACCTGCTCGTCCGCAGCCCCATGGGCAAGGTGCCCTTTCTCGAAACCGAACAGGGATTTCTCACCGAAACCGGCGTCATCATCGACTATCTCGACGCACTCGGCGAAGGGCCGGATTTCTATCCCGCGGACGCCTTCGCCAGGGCCAAGGTGCGGGAACTCATGCGCCATATCGAGTTGTACATCGAGTTGCCCGCCCGGCGGCTGTACGGCGAGGTGTTTTTCAATCGTCCCGCCAGCGACGAAGAAAAGGAAGCCGTGCGCAAGCTGCTTGAGCGGGGCTTCGCCAGCCTCGGCATATTGGCGAGTTACGATCCCTGGCTGGCGGGAAACCAGATCACCTATGCCGATTTCTTCTTCCGTTTTACCGTCAGCCTTGCCACGGTGGTGTGCAGGAAAGCCCTGGACTGGGACGCCTACAATGAGGTTCCGAATATCCGGGAATTGCTGGAGCGGCTCAACGAGCGGGACTCCATCCGCCGCGTCATGAAAGACCAGGAGCCTGCATCGTAGGAATCCGGCGCGCCGGCGACCGCGCAATCCGGCGCCACAGGGAAACCGTCATGTCACAGCCAGGCCGGGAGGACACCCGGGCGCTCACCCCGGCGCCCGCCGCAACCGTGGTGCTTGTCCGGGAGTCTGCCGAAGCCGGCGCCATCGAAGCGCTGCTGCTGCAAAGAAGCGCGCGGCTGGTGTTTCACGGCGGCCATTGGGTCTTTCCCGGCGGCAGGATCGACGCATCCGATTTCACCGCGGCCGGCGGCGGCCTGGAGTATCCGGCGGCCCGCGCGGCGGCCATCCGCGAGACCCGGGAGGAAACCGGCATTCCCATCCGGGAGGACCGGTTGATCCACGTGGGGCACTGGACCACGCCACCCGGCCTGCCGCGCAGATTCGCAACCTGGTTTTTCGTTTGCCCGCTGCGTGATCCGGTCACAGTGGCCATAGACCACGACGAAATCAGGGATTACCGCTGGATCACACCCCGCCAGGCCCTGCTTGACGCCAGGGAAGAGAAATTCGTGCTGCCCCGCCCCACCCGGGTCACCCTGTCCGACATCAGCGTGTACGGCAGCCTCGATGATCTGGAACAAGGGCTGCGCCATGCTCCGATCCGGGTGTTTCCCCCCGAATCCCCCCATTACCGGTCGGCCTGCGGCGCAGGCTCCTAGGAGTCTGCGCCATGGGAATTCGCGAAAGCGAAAATTCGCTATCGCCGCGCCCCCGGTTGATCGATTGAGGCGAATATTGGTGGATATGCAACGAAATCGAGCGGCCGGGGGCGCGGATGAGAGCGGATTTGCAGCCGTGAATTCCCACGGCGCAGGCTCCTGGCATGACCTAATCTTCCGGGCAAAGGGGCAATAAGCCGGATGGAAAATCGTCAGATATGAAGAACATGGGTAACCGGAATCAGGTGCTGGACAAGAAATTATCCAGCTTTGTACAATCGCGCACCCCCTGAGGGAAAGCAGTCGAAAGAAAGCAATGCAACGCACAGGAAATCACTTGACTTGGGAATTCCCGGGTCATGACACAATATTATTAGCCGAGCCGAGCCGAGCCGAGCCGAGCCGAGCCGAGCCGAGCCGAGCCGTGAGTGCGCCCGAATGGCGCGGCGGTCGAAGGTTTTCCTGCCCGCGGACTGAAACCGGAGTCCCCCTGACGGGGCCGGCAGGCCCCGTCCCGCCGTCTTTCCCCCCGCATCGCCCCGTCCGCGAACGCGGGACGGAGCCTACCCGTCATTCCGCGATTCCGCGCGAAGTCGCGGAATCTCCCCGGATCCCGCACGATTCACGCGGTTCCGCGTCCCACGGCCGCCGCGGGCGTCCGCAACGCAGCCTGCCGCGTGCGCTGGGGCGGGCCCTGCCATGCCTGCCGCTGCTGCTCGGCCTTGCCGCCGGGGCGCAGGCGCAGCCTGCCGCGACCCTGACGCTCGACCCGACCGAGGTCGAATACCACTCCCTGCACGGCGCCACGATCACGCTGATCCCGAAGAATGCGTCTTTCTTTGCGGCGGGTACGGACGGCGGCTCGTCGGACCCGGCTACACCCGCCGGTGTCGCCAGACAGGCCAGATTGAAGTCCTATATTGACAGCCGCGACCTGACCGATCAAGGAGAAAGGATTCCCCCAACCGCGGTCCGGCTCAGCGCGGCCGGCCTTGCCAACATCACGCTGTCGGGGGCGCCCTCCGGCCTGACCATCGCGAGCGGCCGGCTGCTGGCGCGTTCGGCCGGCGATGCGCATGGCTTCCCGGAGAGTACGCACCGGTCCGCGGAAATCACCCTGGCGTACAGCGGTTCGGTCATCGCGGCGGACGATCCGGTGACCGTCACCGTCAACGGCGACGTCCTGGCGAGGCGGGATGCCAATCGCGAATCCGGCAGTGGTCCCGGCAACCTGTCCGCCGACTTCACGGTCAGGGGTCCGCCCCCCGCCGCGGTGACGCTCTCCACCGCTTCTCTCGCCCTGGAGGAACTCGGCGAAGCATCGGAGACCGAAAAAACCTACACGGTGGTTCTGGACTCCGATCCGGGCGCGGACGTCACGATCATGGTCGCCACCGGCGACGCCACCGCCGTTGAGGTGGACACCGACAGCGGCACGGGCGGCAACCAGAACACGCTGACCTTCACGGCGGGCGGCAACGGTTCCGGCTCGGGGACGGGCAACGGCAACTGGGCGGTGGCCCAGACGGTGACGTTGCGGGCGCTGAACGACGCCGACGGCGCGAACGAGTCCTTCAACATCACCCACAGCGCGACCGCCGCGAGCGGTCCCTACAACGGCATCACCATCGGCAATGTCGCGGTGACGACGGCGGACGCGGGCCACGGGGTGACGGTGTCGGAATCGGCGCTGTCGGTGGCAGCGGACGACGAGACCGCGACCTGGACGGTGGCGCTGAAGAGCCGGCCTTCCGGCAGCGTCATCATTTCGGCAACCTCGGGCGACACATCGAAGGCGACGGTTTCCCCCGCCACCCTGACTTTCAACAACTCGGACTGGCGCACGCCGAAGACTTTCACGGTCACCGGCAAGGGCGCCGGTTCGACCGCGATCAGCCACGCGGTCCAGTCCTCCGGCGACACGACGAACTACCCGACCTCGACAACGATTGACCCGGTGGCGGTGACGGTCACCGCCGCCAGGCCGGTGGTCTCGGTGTATGGCGTGGGCTCTGTATTCTCAGAGGGCAATCAGGGCAACACGCGTACACTGACCTTCAACGTCACGGTGGCGCCGGCGCCCACCGCGCCCCTCACCGTGCGGCTGCGGGTGACCGCGACCGGGGCGGCGGCGGCGCCCGCGCCGACCGGCGCGGGGAATGTGACGGTGACGGTGCCGACCTCGGGCAGCGCCGCGCACCGTGTGGATATCCCCGGGGACACGGTGGACGAGCCGGACGGCGAGGTGACGGTGGAAGTGCTCGCGGGCGCGGGCTACCGCGTGGCTGAAGATCCGGAAGACAACACCGATTCGATTTCCTTGTTAGACAACGACGCCGGCGTGGCGGTTTCCCCGGCCTCTCTCATCCTGACCGAGCTCGGATCTTCGAGCGCGGTGGAGAAGACCTACACGGTGGCCTTGGATATGGACCCCGAGGCGGATGTCACCGTCACGGCAACCGTTCCCGCGGCCAACACCTCCGATGCCGAGGTCAGGGCGGGGAGCGGTTCGTTCGGCAACATGGCAACGCTGACCTTCACCCACGGCAATTCCGGCAACTGGAACACGGCGCAG
>JAJECW010000086.1 GCA_022821865.1 Pseudomonadales bacterium | reverse complement strand
AATTCGCGAAAGCGAAAATTCGCTATCGCCGCGCCCCCGGCCGGTCGATTGAGGCGAATATTGGTGGATATGCAACGAAATCGAGCGGCCGGGGGCGTGGACGGGAGCGGATTTGCAGCCGTGAATTCCTACGGCGCAGGCTCCTAGCCCGAATGTTGCACGAGTGAGTTGATTTGCCCCTGAATCAGTCGTTTTCCGGCTCTGTCGATGCATGACGGTTCTGGCCTTACGGAATCCGGATCGTGCCGACATAGGCGTTGGCGAGTTCGCCGCCGGCCAGGGCGATCCGGCGCATGGCTTCGAGCAGCACGCAGGCCATGGCGGAAAGCGGTAGCCGGTACTGGTTCGGCCACCAGGCGTGGCAACTGATGCGGTCGGCGAACAGGTCGAGTTGCTGTTCCTTGATCCGGTTCTCCCTGTCGCCGCGGGCGCAATACACCCGTTCGGTCAATCCCAGCATCCGCATCCGGTCGGCCTGGCGCAGCAGCACCGCGCCGCCGTCGGAGGTGATCGCGCCGCCGGAGAAAGAAGCTTCCACGAGGCGGCCCTTGCAGCTTGGAAAGCGAATGGGTTCCAGATTACAATCCGTCATGGGCGCAGTTCTTCGATATCGGCTTAAGTAACTGAATTATATCGAAATACAAGGTGCCCCGCCCGCCTGCCTGCTCGTGCAATATTCGGGCTAATGTCTTGCGCGAAGATGCGATCCCGAGACAGTTGAACTATTACATATTGTGACCATCGTGGGATCACATGCCAATTCGATTCCCGCCCGGCGTGGAAGTCACAAAAAGTGTCCCTGCCACACTTTTATGCGCATAAAAATGCTGAAAAATCGCACTAATATGTGCATAAAAGTGTAAATCAAACCGTTATCACTTATACTTGCGCTGGTAGCCCAATCATGAGGCGCAAGATGGAACGGCTCGCGACAGCACAACTGCTGGACTGGAAGAACCGGAAAAGGCGTAAACCGCTTCTGCTCGACGGCGCGCGGCAGGTAGGCAAAACCTGGCTTGTGGAGCGCCTGTTCGGGAAAAAGAGTTTTCCTGCGGTACACACGGTGGATTTCCTGGCCGAGCCGAATATCGCGGGCATCTTCGACGATGGGCTGGAGCCGGAGCGGATTATCTCCAACCTGGAAATTTCGCGCGGGGAAAAAATCAGCCTCGACAGCGATCTCATACTTTTCGATGAAGTCGGCGAATGTCAGCAAGCCATCGACTCGCTGAAGTACTTCGCCGAACGCATGCCGCACGCCTTTATCTGCGCCACCGGCTCGAACATCGGGCTGTTGGGCTCGTTTCCGGTAGGCAAGGTGGAGTTCCTAGAATTGTTTCCAATGTGCTTCGAGGAGTTTGTCATGGCGTCGGGAAACCGTCCATTGCACGAAGCCTTTCAGGAACAACGCATGGGGCAAACAGTACACGGAGAACTATGGTCATTGCTGCTCGACTATTATTTCGTGGGGGGCATGCCGGAAGCGGTCCAGGCCTGGTTCCACAGCGATGGTTCGCCGCTAGAAAGAAGCGAACGGGTGAAGAATATTCATCGGGATCTGATTGCCGGCTACCAGCGGGATTTCGGAAAATACGGCGGAAAACTGAACGCCGGGCATATCGAAGCCGTCTTTCGGAACATTCCCGGTCAACTGGCCAAGGTCATGGACGATTCAGTGAAACGCTATAAGTTCAAGGACGTTATCGCGAAAAAATCTCGTTATCAGGAATTGCAAGGCCCTATAAGCTGGCTGGAACAGGCGAAACTGGCCTCAAAGTGCTATCCGATCGACTGCCAGCCAGTCGCGCCGCTGAAAGTGCTGGCCAAAGACAATTTCTTCAAGCTGTTCCTGTTCGACGTTGCCCTGCTCGGTCATATGCTCAATATGGAGTATGCGGACCAACGCGCCCAGGCAGCATCGTACAAAGGATTTATCGCGGAAAACTTCGTGCAAAATGAATTGGTACGCTCTCTTAAGCGATATCCGACTTACTCCTGGTCGCAGGCGCGCGGTGAAATCGAGTTCCTGCACAGATGCCGTGACGGTGAAATCATCCCGGTGGAAGTCAAGAGCGGCGCCAGAATCCAGGCCCGTAGCCTTAGCGCCTACGTCGAGCGCTACGCGCCCAGGTACACGGTCAAACTGACAGGAACCGTGGGCGAGTGGCCCGAAAAAGGTACGAACCTGGTCTGGCCCCTGTACTACACGCGATTTTTGAACAATCTGTAGGGCAACACCTTTTTTGGAAATACGGCCCTCTTGCCGTTGATTTGGCGGAGCGCCTTATTACCATTGCGTCTTCCGAGAAAATGAGCGAAAGGACGTTCGGATGGATAATCTGAGAGACTGTGCAGCAATCGTTACCGGATCGAGCAGCGGCGTCGGGGCTGCCACGGCGAAGTTGCTGGCGTCGATGGGCTGCAACGTGCTGGTCAACTACAACTCGAATCGGGACGGGGGCGAAGCGGTGGCGGAGGAATGCCGTGCCGCCGGGGTGGATGCCCTAGGAGCCTGCGCCGTAGGAATTCACGGTTGCAAATCCGCTCCCGTCCACGCCCTTGGCCGCTCGATTTCGTTGCATATCCAACAATATTCTCCTCAATCGAGCGGCCGGGGGCGCGGCGATAGCGAATTTTCGCTTTCGCGAATTCCTATGGCGCAGGCTCCTAGTCTGTGGGGGTTCGGTGGACGATGACGCCGCCTGCGTCGAAATGGCGGCAGCGGTGCGCGAGCGCTCGGGCCGAAAATTCGCGTCAACGTGGTTTGTCCCGGCTTCATCGACGGCGATTGGCTGTGCCAGGGGTACGGTGACGAAGCGTACGAAAAGATGCTGGAAGCACAGCAACGCAACACGCCGTTGCGCCGGACAGCGACGCCGGAAACCGTGGCCCAGGCGATACTGCAATTCATCGCCGGTTCGCCCGTGGTGACGGGCGAGAAGCAGATCGTGGATGGCGGCGCCCATCTGATGCGCATGACGCTGGCCCGGCGCTGAGCCGGGATACAAGGGTCGCCCGGCCAGGCCCGGATCAGATGTCGAATTTCACGCCCTGGGCCAGCGGCAGGGCGGTCGAGTAGTTGACCGTGCTAGTCTGGCGGCGCATGTAGCCCTGCCATGAGTCCGAACCCGATTCACGCCCCTGCGAAAAGGAGCAAATTTAACATGAACCACGATAAGTTGGGGGTCATGACGGCATATGAATCAAGGATTCGCGCGTGGGCTAAAAATCGAGGCATGAAGGATTATATGACCGCCAAAATTGATGAGATTGAACGGTTCATGCAAAGTGCCGGTTATTTGGAGAAATTTTATAAAGCCTTTCCGAATTACGATCCGACCCGCGAGTTCGAAATCATGATAAATCCCCGAAGAAAAAAGGTTCTTGAATGCCTTGCGCAAATAAACGATATATCAAAGGACTATGACCGAGCCGAAGGATATTTGGGCGAAAGTTTCTGCGAAGATCAATTGCAAATGCGAAAGACTCGCGCTGGAGAGAAGGACATAGATGGCTACATTCAGGGAAGAGCAGTCCAAGTAAAATTCAAATGGGTCAGTGCTCAAAACCTTGGGAGCCGGTATGTTACCGTTAAGCGAGACCCCAAATTTGAATTACTGATCGTGACCTGTGCCGAGCACGGAGCTTCCGAGGTTAGTCTTTTCGGAATTTGGGATATATCGGAAGTTCTGGAGATAATAGGTTCTCGGAATAGGGTGTCTCTAAAAAAATTGAAGTCACGCCCGGAAAGTACTGCGCCAATTCTCATAGTAGCTTCCGAACTTGTATACAAGTGTGTTGGGTAGATTCGAGGTTGGCGGCGAGGGCCTAACCGGCCGCGTCGATGGCGCCTTTCAATCTGTCGAGGCGACCATCGGCGGATTTCGCGCCGGGGGCGAGCCGGACGAGGTTGCTCATGCGGGCGATGTCCTCGGCGTACTCGGCCAGACGCCGTTTGTGAGTTGCCCGATTCTTTGTGCATACCAGGGTGAAGGGACTTCCGCGCCGCTCGGTGACATGAGTCATGTCCAGCCGCGCCGCCTTGATGCGCTGGTGCAAGTGCTTGCGCAAATCTTTTCGCAGGGGAAAACGCAGGACTTGCTCGTCCGGGTCTCGGCAGAACGTCTTGAGCTTGGCGCAGAACTCGCAGTCGCAAGACAAGTTGGCGGAGATCACCCAATCCCGCGGCTCGTCCGGCGGGCGCGCGCTGCGGTTGAGCAGCGTATCGGCAGCCGCGCGCCACAGGGTATCGTAGGCGGCGCAACTATCCATCCGGCCCGGTTCGCCGGACAGATCTTCAAGCACTTCCGGTATTGTTCGCAACGCGAACGCTTCCGGCGCATTTTCGCCAAGCCAAACCGCCGCCGCTTCCATTTCCGCGCGCAACCCGCATCGCCAGCCCAGCAAGAACAAGTCGCGGGTCGCGGACTTGCCTAGCGGCCCTTCCGGCGATGCCCTGGAGACTCTTCGCGGCATCCCGGCAAATACGTCCGGCAAGCCGGCGAATGTCCCGCGGGCGCTTTCGCGCAACATTCCGTCTTCGAGAAGCCCCGGCGTGGCATTGATCCGAAGCAGCAACTCCAGCAGCGGTTGCGGTCGTGACAGGAAGCGTGACTGTACCAGATCCCTCAGAAAACTCCCGGCCCAGGCCGGTCCCGGCGCGGCGAGGGCTGCGGGCAGATGTTCGTTCTCGGTTCCGTCGTAGTGTTCGAGCACCACTTCCTCAAGAAAGCGGGTGGCAGGCGAAGCCTCGCCCACTTCGGCGAACAGCCGGCAAAGCATGGCCCGCGCCGGCCCCTGCTTGCCTCCCGGATCGTTCGGCCAAAGTTCGATGAGTTTTTCCACGGCCGTGGGGACCGAACCTTCGTGCCGGACATGCAATTCCTTGAGCCAGACGGCCGCCGCTTTCATAGATGCGTCGGCGAGCACGTCCAAGGCATCCGCGCGCGGCCACAGCACCAGCGCCGCGCGCCGGTACGCCCGCTCCAGGGTTATGCCCTCGTTGCCCGTGGCCTCGTTAATCCTTTGCTCGTCCGGTTCGGCATCCTCAAGCGCGCCCCCCGGCAACAACTCTCGTTCGTTTAGCGGGACTTTGCCGAAACCGGGCCGCCCACCGTCCCGCCTTACCCAGCCGTCCAGCCAGTAATCGCCGTCGAACACTTCCTCCATGCGTAACTCTTCGGCGGCCGGTTCCTCGTACCAATCTCCATAAAATCCGAAATCGGAATAATCCACGCTGCCAGCCTCTTCCACATGGACCACGGCGGCGTGCAACTCGCAACCGGAGCGCTCCGTCGCTTCGCCCAGCGTCCTGGAAACGGCGTCATCGGCGTTTTTCAACGCGTCGAACGACAGCCCGGCCACACTGTAGTCGTGCTCCAGCAGCCAGACGAGTTTCGAGGCAGGGGCCTTTTCGTTCTTCCATGCGGCGATTGCACTCGCAAGCGCTTCGACATGAGCGGAACGATCCGGTGCGCCCGGCGCCGCGTCGACATCGCTTTCCTGGAGGCACAGGTTGAATACCAGCGAGAGCCGGTGACCTTCGCGTACGGGCTCGACCTCGTGGGAACAGTCGGCATAGAACGCCGCGTAGGCCAGTTCGGATGGCTCCGCCGCGTTCATGTCGATACGGGTCTCGCGGTTCCGATGCCGAACCACAAGTTCGCCGCCCGCGCCGGCCGTGGGCAAGCTCAGCGTCAGAGTCGCTACCATGCCGGAGGCCTTTTCGGTGTCGCGGTGGGGAACGAAGAATCCGCCCGTCTCGTACACCAACAGTTTGTAAAGATGCGCTTGCAAGCGCCCGGTCGGACAACCCAGACCGTCGGATACGCGCTCAAGCAGGGTCGCGAACGTTTCCGCCCAAGCGCCGCCGGCGATCCGGATGCGGCTCGAATCGATCTGGCGGCAATCGCGCACGGAAGCGTCCAGCAGCGTCTCGGAGCCTTTTCCGTACGGAGCCCGTTCGGAAGTGTTGACAAGCTCGCGTATCTGCGTGACGGGAACCGGAAAGGAAAGCGCTCCCACGCCTTCGACTTCGATGATGGGCATGGGCGTCAACTCACGGCCGTGCGTACAAAAATCGCCCGGTTGCCGAATGGACTTCAAAAGTTCCTCGATCAGCTTCTGATCGTCGGCGTATTCCAATCCATATCGGGTCACGTGATTCTCCCAATGCCGCAGCTAGCCGGATTATCTTCATGCAAGCCGAA
The DNA here is from genome assembly GCA_022821865.1 of Pseudomonadales bacterium. Taxonomy (GTDB): domain Bacteria; phylum Pseudomonadota; class Gammaproteobacteria; order Pseudomonadales; family Pseudohongiellaceae; genus UBA9145. The sequence goes on along the minus strand of JAJECW010000086.1, from coordinate 538 downwards.
CAACGCTCCGGTCAGACGCCTCATTTGATGAGTCATCAACTCTTTGGAACAATACTTTCAACTGTAGCAAAATTTTTATGGAATTTGTTGATCCAGTTGACATACTGCTCTGATTGGTTAACACTCCATTACCCATATGAAAACAGATTTTGCCAAGGCCTTCAGGGTCATCCGCGCTGCATACGGGATGCAGCAGGCGGAGCTCGCCTTGCAGATCGGCATCAGCGCGAGTCAGCTCTCGCTTATAGAGAAGGGCAAGCGCCAGCCGAGCCTGAAGGTCGTAGGCGGCCTTGCCGCGGCGGTGGATGCGCCAATCTCGCTCATCACGCTGCTGGCGTCCGATCCAACCGACATAGCGGACGAAGACATTTCGAGTCTGGCTGCGCCGCTATTGAGGTTGCTGGTGAATGCGCCCGAGAACCAGCAACGCCCGTTGCATTTGGCATGAAACCGATGGAGAGACAGATTTGGACACCAGAAAGGGAGGTCATGCAGTCGTGAGCGGCGAATCGCTAGAGCAGTTCGTTCCGGAAGAGTT
>JAJECW010000005.1 GCA_022821865.1 Pseudomonadales bacterium | reverse complement strand
TTGGAATGACTCGTATTCCTCCCAAGTCGATTTTTGTCCTATGACTCTTGTTATCGCCAGCACATGGGTGAATTCGTCCGTTCCAGTCGCATCCTTTACGGCTTGAATAAACGCCTCTGACCATTTTGGTTTACAAAGTTCCCTGAAGGATTTCCAGGCTTCCCGTCCTCTAACTGTTTTGTTCTGCTCAATTGCGTCTATTTCCGAACTTGGTCTGAAACCGCTTTGCCAACTTTTGCAACTCACAGCGTACACGCGTTCTGGACCTTGAAGGTTTGGGTTGTATCCAAGGATATCAAGATCGCTATGGTTCGAGTCCTGCCTCTTCACGAAATCAGGATGGTCTTTCCTCGGGAGAAATTTTATATTGTGCTGCACAAAGTAGCCTTTATGAATCAGGTACTCTTCAGCGATCTGCTCCAAAATGTCTTCTTTAGTTGCCATGCAAGCATTTCCACGTATCTACTTCGGAAACTGGGTTGGCTTCCGCGCGCACGTCCGACGGCACATTGTCCGCCGGCTCGTACTCGATATCGACCGGGACGCGCACCGCCCCGGCCCATTCCGCGGGACCGACGCGCCCATCGATCAGCGGCGCGTTCGCGGTGCGGGGAATATCGAGCCTGGAAATATCCTGAGCGGCCGCTCCGGCCGCGAAAACAACGGCAGAGCCCAGAACGAACGATGCGCCTGATGCCGCCTTTCGCAAAAATTTTCCCTTGCCGTTACAGGTTGGCTGCCGCTTCCAGGACGAAGTCGAAATCCGGACGATCCCGATAGTCTTCCTCGGCGAATTTCGCCTGAATCACGCCATCCGAATCGATCAGGAAAATGCCCGGATAAGGAACGCCGTAAGCCCGCGAATCCGGTTCATAATCGGTATTCAGAATGCCCAGCGCATTGACGTGGGTTATGGCCTCGTCATGCAGCAAGGTGAATTCGATGCCCTGGTCTTCTTCGACTTCCTTCAGCGTTTCGACCGAATCGTAGGTCATCGCCACCACGGACAGACCCATTTCCTCGAACTGTTCCGCAATCCCTGTCAGCTGCACGAGCTGAGAAATGCAATAGGGTCACCAGTCGAATGAGCGGCTGAGCATGAACAACATGCCGTTGGCGCCCACCAGGTCGTCGAAAGTGCGAACTTCGCCGTTCTGGTCTTCCGCCGAAATCGGCGGCAACGCCGCGCCTGCCGGAAAGTCCGGCGCCCAGTCGAAATCCTGGGCGAAGGCCGAGCCGGTAAGGAACAAGGCCAGAATCAGTCCGGCCAGAGAATATCGGAATTGCATGCCGTTAATCCCCATTTTCCCGGGCGACAAATAAATCGCCCGCATGATTATGCCAATCTTACACCAGCAGCGACGCCCGGTCCCTGCTTATTCCAGCCCGGCCATGAATCGGCTGCCTCGTGGCAGATAGTAATTGTCGCTGTCCAGCGAGAACACCACCGAACGCGAGCGGCCCATGATTTCCTCTCGGGGGATGAAGCTGTACACCCGGCTGTCGGCGCTGCTGTTGCGGTTGTCGCCGAGCACGAAGTAGCGATCTTCAGGCACGACCACGGGCCCGTAACTGCGGCTGGAACTGAGGTATTGCGTCAACCGCACCTGATGATTGCGCCCGGGCAGGGCCTCCTCGATGATCATGGCGCCGCCGTCCCGCGACAGCACTTCATAGTCGACTGGAACGCCATTGATGATCAGCGCGTTGTTCTGAATCTCGACCTGATCGCCGGGCACGCCGACGATGCGCTTCACGAGCCGCTTGCGGGCCTGGGCGCTGTCGATGATGACGATATCGCCGCGCGTCGGATCGGACAGTTTGGCCAGGGTGGTGTCGGTGAACGGAACTTTCACGTCGTAGGCGAGCTTGTTGACCCAGACCTTGTCGCCGTCCACGAGGGTCGGCAGCATGGACGCGCCGGAAATCGAGCTGAGATCGGCAATCGCGCTCTTGAAAAACACGATGGCGCAAAGCAATAACAGGAAGTTGCGATTCTCCCGCCAAACATTGCCCAGCCAGCCGGAAAATCGCTCGGAAAAGCCGACCGGCGGCGCCGGTTCATTCATCGCTCACATCCTTACCGGTCAGTTCCACTCAACGCGCAAAGGTTGCCGACCGGCCGCCCGCTTGTCAACCGACTAGAATCATTCGAGATCGATCGGCCGGCCCGGAGAGTTATCGCGTCGAACAAAATCCGCCAACTCATCGTCCGTCAACTTGACACGACGACCGATAGCGGTCAGCAGCGAGCCCAACCCGACCCGACCTTCCGGCAACACTGCTTCTTCCATCCCGTAAGTCACCCGTCAACTCGCCGAAGCGCCGCGTTCTTCCGCCATGCCTGCGTTGAGCGCTGCCTCGGCGCGCAGTTTCAGGCCAAGAGCGCGAACAACCTTGAGCACGGTTTCCAATGTTGGATTCCGCTCTCCGGAAAGAGCCTTGTACAGGCTCTCGCGGGATAGACCGGCGTCGCACGCTACTTGCGACATGCCTTTGCCGCGGGCAATGTTGCCAAGCGCCATCGCGACAATCGTCGCATCGCCATTGGCTTCCTCAATGGAGGCTTCCAGATATGCGGCCATGTCCTCCGGAGTTCGGAGGTACTTGGCCGTATCATAAGGTGTGGTCTGAGTTTTGATCATATCGAGTGAGAACGCGAGCCCGAGCATCCCTCAATCCTTCCTACCATTTGGTGTATTCCACCGTCTCACGAACTTCGAACATCGGCACACTGTAGCCGATCGGCTACAACCCTTCAACAAGATGCAGTCACAATAGCAAGTGGCCCCGACCAAAACCAAAAGTTATCGATGTCCCGAATCGCCCGGCGAAGAGCACATTCACTGAAAGGAAACCTCGCTGCATACGGTCAATATGTTTCAGGCTTGAACCAGGGAAATGTTGAATCATGTCAACCGAGTTGCAACAATTGACCACGAAAGGGGCGGTTCTGGAGGAACGCATGGAAACCAGACAAGCTGAATACAAAACGGACATTGCAATGCTGGCCGCAGACGTCGCGAAGCGCGACGCCGAGGCGGCAAAGCGTGACGCCGACGCGGCAGCCGACACGGCCAGGCGACACGCCGACTACAAGTCCGAGATCGGGCGTTTGGCCGAAGACGTAGCCAAACGCGATGCTGAGGGGGCAAAGCGCGAAACCCGACTAGTCATTACTGTCGCGGGGATGCTCGCCCTCGCCGTGGCGATACTCGGCACACTGATCAGCTTCCAGAACTGATCAACCCACATTTCTTGTTTGCCGCCACATTGGCGTGTAGGAATGTCGACCGATGACACAGATTCTCCTATCGGCGGCAGGCTATGTCGTGATCGTTTTCCCACTCGCATTGGCGTGGCATCTAGGGCTTTTCAAGGAGAAATACGAGAGCTTCGGTTATTTCGCGGGGGAGCCGAACGTCGCCCTGGGATTGGCAACTATCATCATCCAGGGCTTGGCCTTGGCATTGATCTATCCGCTATTCCATTCGGGAAGCGCTGATTTTGTGCGCGCCTTTCAGTTCGCGGGCCTGATGGGCTTGTTTTTCTGGACATCGCACGTACTGGCTTTCGTAGCGAAACAGAACGTGCCAAACGCAGTCGGTTTCATCATGATGGAAACCGGATATCTCGTCGCGCAATTCGGCTTGTTCGCGCTGCTGCTTGGCTTTATCTATCGGGGCGCGTAAAAAACCCCCGGGCGAGTGATCAGGTATCGCTTGAGAACAGTACGCAAAATGTTGCACAAAGATTCAGTGCTCAAGCATGTTCTCCACGTATTGCTCAGTGTTCTTCGAAACCTCGGCGATCACCCTCCGTTGATAGTCGCAGCACATGGCTGATATCGCCACTTCCTTCGCTATGGGGGAATAGATGGATTCCGCCGCACGGTAGAATTGTCCGACCAATTCGTCCACGGCGTCACAATGTTCACCTATTGCTTCTTCACAAAGCTTTCCCAGATTTCGGACGGTCTCTTCGGCCTTGACCTCAGCTTCCCGCAAAATGCGCTCCTGCGGCTTTGAAAAAAATTTGTAGATTCCAGACAAAGCGACGCCTGCGCCCACGCCCAACCCGACGGGAGTCATGAGAAGCCCTGCGGCTGTGCCGACTCCCATCACTCCAGCAATCGCTGCAGTGGCTACACCAGCCACGCCACCAGTCTTGAGGATAGTCGACGTTACGGAGTCGAGAGATGACATTAGACGTGATTGAATCGACGCGGAAGGAATCAACTCAGTGAATTCCCTGCGACTCAAACTGAAGGAAAAGATTTTCCTTGAATCCGCAAGTTCGTTGCAAAAGGATTCGTATTCCACACCCCAGTCGGACATAACGGAATCGTAGCGGTTTCGAACCTTGTCAATTCTCTGACTCAGAATCAGCACTGCTTCGTCATCTCGTAATTTGTGCAAGGCTGCCTGTTTGTCACGAGCCGCGCGAGCAACTCGATCTTTCCAGGTTTTCTCCAGTTCCACTTGTGTATCGTCCAGCATTGCGTTTACGTCTTCTTCGAAGTGCATCTTTTGTTTGTCAGCTCTCCTCTGAATCACGTGAAGCCGCTTTCTGGTTTGTTCGATCATGGTTTCCGCCATGGATGACAGTTGCTGATTCGCTATTTCTAGTAAATCCAAATCGTGATTTCTGTCTTCCAGCTTTCGACATGATTCGATTGCACTAGCCTTGGAAACTATCAATGCTTGTTGCAACCTTTCGCCATTAGCGTCACGGCCGCATTCTTCAAGCACTTCGAGCAACTGCTTGTCGTCGAATACAAGAGCGAAGTCTCTGATCCTGTCATACGATGTTCGTCGATCCAAGACGCCTTTTAATCCTGAACGGAACGATTCGGCGAGTTCACTCAGTGAATCCGATTTTTCGATTTCCAGTGCTCTTTGTATTGATCGCAATGCCTTCCCCTGATCCGCCCTTTGTATGGACAGCAGAGGTTGAAGACTCTGAAATACATATTGCTTGAGTTCCGGATCCTGGTCCTTTGCAGCCTTCCTGATTTGTTTGACTGCGTCATTGAAGCTTGAAGGTTCGAGAATTGAGCGAAGTGTCAACGTATTGATCAATAGCGGACTGTCGACGATAGATACAAGTCGTTTGTTAACGATGACTACAGCTTGATATTCCTCTGCGGTGACCACACCGTCATGCGTCGCAATGGCACCAATGAGTTGGCAAATTGCGGGCATGAAACCCTGACTATAGTCGTCGATGGCAATGTCAGACTGAATAACGAGTTCTTGCGCAGACAAGTTAACCTCCTGTCATTTTCCGGAATGGGATGTTGTGTCACCAACCTGAATCCGAAACGTCTAGGGTTGCGAGTTTACTACGCGGAGAGCGCCTGTACAATCTTTCCTGCTCGCGGGGCGCGCGGGATGTGCCTGGAGGCGTCGTAAGCGAGGAACGAGACATGGATGTCCCAAAGTGACGAGCGCTCGATTCGAAGCTCAACATGGATGTTGATCTGAGATTTAGCCGGAAGGCATATCCCGCGCGCCCCGTGAGCCGGCACTGAACCATCCAGCGCTCTCCGGCCCTGGCGACGCCGGCGGTCTGGGTTGCAAAACCGGCTGGCGTTCTCTACTTTGAGTCTTGAGTTTCCCGAATTCGTGATGAGGGAATTGATGTCGCTGGAAGGGTTTCATCCGGCTTGCCGGCGCTGGTTCGAGGCGCAGTTCAAGGCGTCTACTCCGGCGCAGGCCGATGCCTGGGCGGCGATTCGGCGAGGCAGTCATACGCTGATTGCCGCACCCACCGGCAGCGGCAAGACGCTTGCGGCGTTCTATGCGGGTCTTGATCGGCTTGTAAGCCAGGGCGACGAGCTATCGCCGGGCGTGCAGATTCTGTACGTTTCTCCGCTGAAAGCGCTGAACAACGACATACACCGGAACCTGCAGATTCCGCTCGCCGGCATCGCCGAGGCGCGCGGGGATGCCGCGCCCGAAATCCGGATCGCGGTTCGCACCGGCGATACCCCCGCCGCCGAACGCCGCAAGATGGCCGCGCATCCGCCGCATATCCTGGTCACGACCCCCGAATCGCTCTATCTGCTGCTGACCAGCGCCAGCGGACGCGCCATGCTGGCTTCCGTATCGACACTGATCGTCGACGAGATTCACGCCATGCTCGGCGACAAGCGCGGCTCGCATCTGGCGCTTTCCATCGAGCGGCTGGAAAGTCTGGTGAGCGAGTCCGGCGGCGGGCGCGTGCAGCGAATCGGCCTTTCGGCCACCCAGAAGCCCATCGCCGGGGTTGCGCGCTTTCTTGCCGGGGACGCCCACTGCGAAACCATCGACTCGGGCCATCGCCGGCAGATGGAGCTTGCCGTGGAAGTGCCGGGCTCGCCGCTGTCCGCGGTCATGAGCGCGGAAGTCTGGGATGAGTTGTACCAGCGACTGGTGGAATTGACTCTGGCGCACACCACCACCCTGGTTTTCGTCAATACCCGGCGCCTGTCGGAAAGGCTGGCGCTGGCTTTGGGAGAGCGGCTTGGCGAAGACGTGGTCAGCGCCCATCACGGCAGCATGAGCCGCGATCACCGCTTTGCCGCCGAGCAGCAGCTCAAGACCGGCAAGCTCAAGGTGCTGGTGGCCACGGCTTCCATGGAACTCGGCATCGACATAGGCCATGTGGATCTGGTGGTGCAGTTTTCCTCGCCCAAGCGCATCGCGGCATTTCTGCAGCGCGTGGGGCGCAGCGGCCATTCCATCGACGGTACGCCCAAGGGGGTGCTGTTCCCCCTGAGCCGCGATGACCTGTGCGAGGCCGCCGCCCTGCTTGCGGCGATTCGCGCCGGAGAACTCGACCGCATCCACGCGCCGGAAAAGCCGCTCGACATCCTCGCCCAGCAGATCGTGGCGGAAACCGCCATGCATGGCGCTGGTCTCGCACTCGATGCGCTGTACGAGCTGATTCGCCGGGCGCATCCCTATCGCGGCCTTGAGCGCGGCGAGTTCGATGACATCATCCGCATGCTCGCCGAAGGCTACACCACCCGGCGCGGCAGGCGCGGCGCGCTGCTCCATCTCGACGCCATCAACAGTCGCGTGCGAGCCAGGCGCGGCGCCAATCTCACCGCCCTCACCAATGGCGGGGCGATCCCCGACATGTTCGACTACCAGGTCGTGCTCGATCCCCAGGACGTGGTGGTGGGAACGTTGAACGAGGATTTCGCGCTGGAGTCCCTGCCCGGAGACGTGTTCACCCTGGGCAGCCATAGCTGGCAGATGATTCGCATCGACGGACTCAAGGTGCGGGTGCGGGACGCCCAGGGGGCAAGCCCGACGATTCCGTTCTGGTTTGGTGAAGGTCCGGGCCGCAGCCGGGAGCTTTCCGAGGCGGTTTCCGACTTGCGGGAACGTCTGGCGGGCCTGTTGCGGGAAGGCGGCCCCGAAACCGCCATGGACTGGCTGGGAAGCGACGCGGGGCTCGACTCCGGCGCAGCCAGCCAGCTTGTGGAATACCTCAACGCCGGCATGACCAGCCTCGGCGTGATGCCGACGCGGCGGACCATCGTCATGGAGCGTTTTTTCGATGAAGTCGGCGACATGCACCTGGTCATCCACGCGCCTTTCGGCAGCCGCCTCAACCGGGCCTGGGGCCTGGCCCTGCGCAAGCGCTTCTGCAAGTCATTCAATTTCGAGCTGCAGGCCGCCGCCAACGAGGACAATATCGTGCTGTCCCTGGGTTCGGTGCACAGCTTTCCCCTGGAAGAAGTTTTCCGTTACCTCAACAGCAGGACCGTGCGCGATGTGGTGATCCAGGCCATGCTCGACGCGCCCATGTTCGAGGTGCGCTGGCGCTGGAACGCCACCCGCTCGCTGGCGATCCAGCGCAACCGCAACGGTAGGCGAGTGCCGCCGCAATGGCAGCGCATGGACGCCGAAGACCTGGTGGCCCACGTGTTTCCGGATCAGATCGCCTGTCAGGAGAACATTACCGGCCAGCGCGAGATTCCCGATCACCCGCTGGTGAAGCAGACTATCCACGATTGCCTCACCGAGGCCATGGATGTGGCGGAACTCGCCGCCCTGCTCAAGGACATGGAACAGGGCCGGCTCGAACTCGTCAGCCGCGACCTGCGGGAGCCGTCTCCCTTCGCCCAGGAAATCATCAATGCCCGGCCTTACGCCTTCCTTGACGACGCGCCTTTCGAGGAACGCCGCACCAATGCCATTCGCAACCGCTCCTGGCTCGACCCGGGGGAAGTGGAAGACTTCAGCCTGCTCGACCGGGAAGCCATCGAGCGGGTCAAGGCCGAGGCCTGGCCTGCGGTGAGCAATGCCGAGGAACTGCACGATGCCCTGCTCACCCTGGGTTTCATGACTTCCCGGGAATTCGGCGAGTTGGAAGTCCATGGCGGCCAACTGCTTGAGCAAGGCAGAATCCGCCAGTGCGGACCGCTTTGGCTGGCGACGGAAATGCTGCCCCGGCTTGCCGCGCTGGTTGCGGACGCCGGAACAGGCCCGGACCTTCCCGATTTCCTGCGCGAAGAACAATGGACCCCGGAAGACGCCCTGCGGGATCTGATTCGGGGGCGTCTGAGCGGCCTTGGCCCGGTAACGGCAGCGGATCTGGCGAATGACCTTCCGGACCCGGTTGCCGAAAACGCGGTGGAAGCCGCCCTGCTCGCCTTGCAGGGCGAGGGCTTTGCCATGCAGGGGCATTTCCTCCCCGGTTCCCGCGGCGACGCCAGCCCGGGTCCGGTACTATGGTGCGAGCGGCGATTGCTGCAACGCATCCATCGTTACACCATCGACCGGCACCGCAGGAACATCAAGCCGGTTTCGCTGGCCGCCTTCACCGAATTCCTGTTTGAACGCCATGGCCTGCGCGCCTGTGAAGCCACCTCATCTTCCTCCCCGGCGCTGGACGGCCAGACCCGGCTGCAGAACTGCGTCCGGCTGCTCGATGGCGCCAGCGCCCCGGCGGCGGCCTGGGAGGGCAGCATCTATCCCGCCCGCATCGGTAACTACGATCCGCAATGGCTTGATCTGCTCAGCATCGGCGGGCGGCTCGCCTGGGGCCGCTACAGTTTGCCGGCGAACCGCCCGCGAGGCGGCAGTCCCATCAAGACGACCCCCGTCACCATGGCCCTGCGCGGCAATCTCGACATCTGGCAAGCCCTGGCCCGGGCCGCCGCCGAAGAGCGGGAAACGGCGGAGCCTGGCGCCACGGCGCTGCGGGTGGAACAGGACCTGGAATTCCACGGCGCAAGCTTCTTCGATGAAATCCGCTCCCGCACCGGAATGCTTCGCACCCAACTGGAACAGGGGCTGGCGGAACTGGTCAGCCTGGGCCGGGTTCGCAGCGACAGCTTTACCGGATTGCGCGCCCTGTTATTACCCGAACACAGGAAGTCCGGCGGCAGGCGCAAGCGACTGCCCACATTCGGAGTGGAAGACGCCGGCCGCTGGAGTTTGCTGGATAAGCTCCGCCCCGCGGAGGATCCACCGGTGAATTCGCCTTCCCGGCCCCAACGCAGGCCCGCGCCCTGGCGCGCACTGGACGAAGGCCAGTTCAGGCGGCTGGTGGAAATCTATCTGCACCGCTGGGGCGTGATCTGCCGCTCGCTGCTGGCAAGGGAATCCCTCGCGCCGCCCTGGCGGGTGCTGCTTGCGGTGCTGCGCAAGGAAGAACTGCGCGGCAGGCTGCGCGGCGGCAGGTTTGTGGCGGGATTGCAGGGCGAGCAGTTCGCCCGCGCGGAAACGGTCGATGAGTTGCGCAAGTTCAGCCGCGAACAGCGCCCGGAGCGACATTTCGTGCTGTCGGCCGTCGACCCGCTCAACCTGCTGCATCTGCTGCTGCCGGAACGCTCGCTGCCGCGGCTGACGCGAAACCGCGCGCTGTATCGCGCCGGAGTTCCGCTGGCGGTGATGATCTCCGGCGAAATCAGCTTTCTTGGGGAGGTCGCCGCCGGGGAGCAATGGCGCTTGCGGCAGATGCTCGTCGGCGCTTCGGCGCCGCCTGCCAGTCTTCCTGAATCAAGCGCCAGTCCGCGTCGGGGCCGGTACCCGCAATCCCGCAAACTGCCTTCTGCCTGAGATTCCGCGACTACGCTTCGCTACGCGCGGAATGACAGCGGGGTTTCCTTCTCGAAGAGTGACACCATCCCCCCGCCATTCTGCGCACAATCGCGGAATCTCATGGTATGGCCATACAAACGAGCACTCTCAGGAAAAGCTGAAGAAGAAACGCAGGGAAAAGTACAACACCAGGGCGGCCATGGCGAGGCTGCCGAGGAATCGCGCCGGATTTTCCCGGAAAAAGTCGAATACGGTTCTGGCTTCGCCCCGTTCCCGGGCGAGCCGATACTCGTTGCGAACCCGCTCGCGACGCTCCGTCTGATATTCGTCGAGCAGCCGTCGCGCGACCTCGAACTGCTCGTCCCGGTTTACCCAGATGGCGGGTAATGAAATGCCGAACAGGCCAGCCGAGGTTTCGAAATACCCGATCTCGTTGGCTTCGAGCAGGTCGCGCACATCCCGGGCTTCATCCTCGGGCACATGGCGCAGGCGGAACAGCAGTTTCGACATCAAAGAGTTCCATACCCGAACAGTGTAGCCCGACCCATCGCCGCGGGCCACCGGCGCCCGGTTCATCGCGCGGCGGCGCCTGGCGCAAGGAAATGGAGTCAGGCTGATTCAGGAACTGGATTTGTGACTCAGAACGATCTGGCGCGGGCCGCTGGTGGTGGTCTGGCCACTCACTCCGGTGGGGATTTGTTGTACTTTTCCGCCCGCTTTCAGGAAAGCCGCCACATGTTTCGCCAAGTCTTCCCGGCTGGTCTCCGCGGCCGCTTTTTTCTTCGATTTGGATGACATCGGTTCCTCGCTGGTTCAAGTCAAAGCGGCGGAGTATACACCGCCCTCCCGTTGCGGCCAAATCGGGAAGCCGAGACGAACCCCGCCCTACCCGGCGGCAGGCGAAATGTTCGAGAGAATTTCAGGCGGCAGCAGGCGACCTGGCTGCTGCTACTTCTTCTTTCTGCCCCGAGAGCCGATGCGCTTGCGTGGCCTGGAAAAATACTCCGAATCGGCCTTCTTCGGCAGATCCCCGATCAGATCATCCACCGAAGCGCCGTAGATCACCTTGATCTTGGCCAGCAGCTCGAGCTCGACGTGGCAACCATAATTGCGCCCGGTCTCGATATCCTCAAGCTGCTTGCGAGAGATATTGAGAAGCCTGGCGCCCTCATTCATGGAATAACCGGCGTCGAGGCGCAACTTCCGGATGTTCTTCTTGACATCTACGGTTACCGGAGAAAACTTGGCATTTGTTCTGCTACTCATCTTCTTGTCGACTTTTTGCATGGTTCTTGTTGTCAAACCACTGCAAGCAATGGTCCACGTATGCGGCTTGGGCCAGCGTGCTGTCCCGAGCCGCACGAGAACGGAAACTAACACAAAGCGGGGCAAAGCGTAATGCCCACATTGCCAAGTCTGCGGGAAAGCGTAAAAAATGTCGGTAAATCACTCTTCCGCGAGGCGATTTCCGGTTCAGGCCAACTCAGTACAAACCGGAAACTATGTGATATGGTCTGCCCTCGAACCTCCCCAATCGAGAACGCGATATGAACCCACACGACATTCCGGACGACAGCCGGCGGCAAATGCTCAAGGGCGCCGGCGTATTCGCCGCGGGCGCCGCGACGCTGCCTGGCTGGGTGCTGCCGGCCCTGGCCCAGGGCGAAACCCTCGTTCCTTTCACCGATGTGCCCGAAGCCTTCCAGGTCCGGGAAAAACGGCCCGGGGCAACCCATTACCAGGACACCCGGCAAATCACTTCGCACATCACCTCCAACGACGATTTCTACGTGGTTCAGCACTACGGCCAGCCGGAAGTCGACAACGACAGCTACCGCCTGCGGGTAACAGGCATGGTGGACCGGGAGCTCGATCTTTCCCTGGCGGAATTGATGCAGCGCGATGCGGTGGACCTGCAGGCGGGCTTCGAATGCGGCGGCAACAGCCCAGGCCTGTTCAACGGCCTCATCGGCAACGCCAACTGGCGCGGCTGCGCACTGGGTCAGTTGCTGAACGAAGCCGGTGTCCGGGACGGCGCCAGGGAAGTCGTTTTCTTCGGCGCCGATGTGGGCATGGAAGAAATCCGCGAGCGGGAAGTCGAGAAGGCTTTCGCCCGCAGCATGTCCATCGCCGACGCCATGCGCCCGGCCAACCTGCTCGCCTGGGAAATGAACGGCGAGCCATTGCCGGTGTACCACGGCAAACCATTGCGGCTGCTGGTGCCGGGCTGGTATGGCGTGGCCAATGTGAAATGGCTGACCCAGATTCATGTGCAGGACACCCGCTACATGGGCCGCTTCATGGGCCGCGACTATGTCACCTTGAAGCGGGTCATGGTGGGAGGCGAAGAGCGCTGGGTGGAGAATTCGGTCACCGCGATCCAGTTGAAGTCGGCGATCATCCGGATCACGGAACGCGGCGGCGAATACAATGTGCTCGGCTTCGTGCTCAATGACGGTACGCCATTGCAAAGCGTCGAGATCAGCGTCGACGGCGGCCCCTGGCAGCCCGCGCAACTGAGCGGGGAAAACACCCGCTATTCCTGGAAGCTGTTCAACTTCAACTGGGAAAGTCCGGCGCCCGGCGAACATACAATCGTATCCCGGGCGACCGATGTGAACGGCAATGTGCAGCCCACCGCGGATGAATTCCCTGAGAAAGTGAGCCGCTGGGAAAATTACGCCCAGTTCCCGCGCACGCTGACGATCTGACCTGTTGCGCAGAATGACTCGACGAGTGGCGTGGAGCTGGGCCGCACCTTCTCCGTCATCCTGCGCGTAGCCGCAGGCTGATGATTTTCCAGCCCCGCTCCCGGGCGACTTGCCGAAGGCCGTCGTCCGGGTCCACCGCCACTGCTTCGCCGGCAAGTTCGAGCAGGGGCAGGTCGTTCATCGAATCGGAATAGAACACACTGTTGGCGATGCTTGCATCGGTGCCGCTTTGGTCGAGCCAGTCGCGCAGCCTGCTCACCTTGCCTTCGCGGAAACAGGGCGTGCCGCGGATACGTCCGGTAATGCCGCCATCCACGAGTTCGGCCCTGGTGGCAAGAAGTTCATCGATGCCGAACAGCGCCGCTATCGGGCGGGTGATCAAATCATTGGTCGCGGTAATGATCAGGCACAGATCTCCCGCCCGCTGATGCTGCGCAACCAGTTCCCGCCCGGCTGGCAGCGCCATGGGCCGCACCCGCTCATGGATGAATTCCGCGAGCAGGGAGTCTCGCTCGGCGATGCTGAATCCACGCACCGGCTCCAGGGTGAAAGCGAGCCAGGCGTGGATATCGAGCCGGCCAGCCAGATAATCGGCATAAAACCCGTCATTGACCCTGCGGTGTTCGCTTTCGTCGACAAGGCCTCGGGAAATCAGGAATTCTCCCCAGGCATGGTCGCTGTCCCCGGCGAGCAGGGTATTGTCGAGATCGAAAAGCGCCAGCCGCTGATTCATGGCCTTTACCACAGCTTCGTTTAACATACTGAAAATTATAAATTTTATCCGGGCGCGGGGCCAATCGGAAGTTTGCCTCACTGCCGGGGACTGTGAAACAATGCCCGCTTTCGTACAGGAACTCGGGAAAGTGCTCGACGCGGACGGATTCAGATCCAACGTAGGCATTATCATCTGCAATCCCTCCGGGAAGCTGCTCTGGACCAAGAGAATCGGCCAGGACGCCTGGCAGTTTCCCCAGGGCGGAATGCGGCCCGGCGAGTCATTCGAGCAGGCCCTGTACCGGGAATTGCACGAGGAAGTCGGGCTGTCGGAGGATGATGTCAGCATTCTCAAGCGCACCCGGGGCTGGCTGCGGTATCGCCTTCCGGAGCGGTTGATCCGGCGCGCGCCGGGGCCGCTTTGCATCGGCCAGAAACAGAAGTGGTTTCTGCTCAGCCTCGATTCGGACGAGAGCCGGATTCAGCTTGTCCATTCCGTCCGGCCCGAATTTGACGACTGGCGCTGGGTCAACTACTGGGAGCCGGCAAGACAAGTGATCGCATTCAAACGCGATGTGTACCGGAAGGCGCTGCGGCAATTTCGCGGCGCGCGGGACAAGTACGTCAACGACCACGGGTAAGCCATGCTCGACCGACTCCGCAGCATTGTCCAGGAAGTCAGCACGGCGAAGGATCTGCAATCGGCGCTGGACATCATCGTCAACCGCGTGCGGGACGCCCTCCACACCCAGGTCTGCTCGATCTATCTGCTTGACCAGGAATTCCACTGCCATGTATTGATGGCCTCCGAGGGCCTCAACAAGGATGCGGTGGGAAGGGTCAGTCTCGAACTCGGCGAAGGCCTTGTGGGCCTGGTTGCAAAGCACGCCGAACCCGTCAATCTGCGCGATGCGCCGCTGCATCCCAGTTTCCAGTACCTGGCGGATACCGGCGAGGAGGATTTTCACGCTTTCCTCGGCGTGCCCATCATTCACCACCGCTCGGTGCTTGGGGTGCTCATCGTGCAGCATCGCGAGCGGCGCCGTTTCGACGAAGGCGAAGAGGCCTTTCTGGTGACCCTTTCGGCCCAGCTTGCGGGAGTCATCGCCCATGCCGAGGCCACCGGCGCCATCGAAGGCATCAGCCCCTCGGGGCATCGCATCTTCGATACCGCATTCAGCGGCGTGTCCGGCTGCGCCGGGGTTGCCATCGGCGCCTCGGTGGTGGTCTACCCGCACGCCGATCTGAGCCACATCCCGGAGCGCCTGATTGACGATGTCGAGGCTGAAGTCGATTACTTCAATGCCTGCCTCAATGCCGTGCGCGAGGAAATGCGCGAACTCAACGAACAGGTGGGCGGTCGGCTCGCGGAGGAGGAAAGGCTGCTGTTCGACGCCTATGTGCGCATTCTCGATGACGACGCACTCGGCAACGAGGTGGTCGAGCGAATCCGCATGGGCCACTGGGCCCAGGGAGCGCTGGGCCATGTGGCCAACGAGCACCTGCGGGCCTTCGAATCCATGGAGGACGAGTACATGCGCGAGCGCGCCGTGGATATCCGCGACCTCTGCGCCCGGGTGCTGTCCCATCTGCAGCAGGAAAAACCCGACAAGCCCGAATATCCCGACGACACCATCCTGGTCAGCGAGGAGCTCACCGCGTCCATGCTTGTGGAAGTGCCCAAGAAAAAGCTCAAGGGGCTGATTTCGGTGAAGGGCTCGGGTAATTCCCATGTGGCGATTCTGGCGCGAACCATGGGCACGCCCACGGTCATGGGCGCCGTGGACCTGCCCTTCCATCAACTCGACGGCAAGCCGCTGATTGTCGACGGCTACAAGGGCGAAGTGGTGACCAACCCTTCGGAGCATCTGCTGGAACAGTTCCGGGCCACGATTCGCGAGCAGGAAGAACTGAACCGGGACCTCGCCGGCCTCAAGGACCTGCCCTGCGAAACCGCCGACAGTCACCGGGTTTCGCTATGGGTGAACACGGGCCTGATGTCCGATGTGCCGCGCTCGCTCGACCAGGGCGCCGAGGGAATCGGCCTGTTCCGCACCGAGGTGCCTTTCCTGCTCGCCGAACGATTCCCCAGCGAGCAGGAGCAGACTGGCATCTACCGCGAACAGCTCGATACCTGCGCGCCCAAGCCGGTGACCATGCGCACGCTGGATATCGGCGGAGACAAGGCACTGTCCTACTTCCCCATCGAGGAGGCCAACCCCTTTCTCGGCTGGCGCGGCATTCGCGTCACCCTGGACCATCCGGAAATCTTCACCACCCAGGTTCGCGCCATGATGCGCGCGAGCATCGGCCTCGACAACCTCCAGATCATGCTGCCCATGGTGAGCAATGTGCGCGAGGTGGAAACCGCCGTCAGCCTGATTCGCAAGTCCTACCACGAACTGTTGCAGGAAGGCGCCGACCTGCCCTTTCCGCCCATTGGCGTGATGATCGAACTGCCCGCCGCGGTGTACCAGACCCGGGCGCTCGCCCGCATGGTGGACTTTGTTTCCATCGGCAGCAACGACCTGACCCAATACCTGCTCGCCGTGGACCGCAACAATCCCCGGGTCGCCAATCTGTTTTCCTCTTATCATCCGGCGGTGCTCAATGCCCTGCAGCATGTGGTCGATCAAGCCCACGCCGAGAACAAGCCGGTAAGCATCTGCGGGGAGATGGCCGGCAACCCCGGCGCCGCGGTGCTGCTCGTCGCCATGGGCTTCGATATCCTGTCGATGAACGCCGCCGCCCTGCTGCGGGTGAAATCGGTGATTCGCAGCATGACCCTCGAAGCCGGCCGGGAGTTGCTCGGCAAGGTCATGCAGATGGAAGACGAGCAATTGATCCGCAACGCCGTGGATATGGCGCTCTACGAAGCCGGCGTGGACCGGCTGCTGCGGTCCCAGCGGGTGAATTGATTTTTTGTTGGGGCGGGTGGGTTTCCGTGAGTTCGGGAACAAGGCCGGTTCAGCCCACAGCGGAAAGGGCGCCGGTTTCTTCCGGCGGAGGGGAGGCGATGGGCTGAAGAAATGAAAATACAAAGTCATGCCGTCCGGCGCATTCGCCATTGGCGGCGAAATTCTGCTCGCTAAACTCACAGGCGCCATTTCCCCGGCGAATGAAGACGCTGATGCAGCGGGTGCCGTAATCTCCCGCGCCAGCAGGAATGAACATGGAGGACAGCCACCTTTCCTGTGCATCCGGAATTCCGGTTTCCGGCAATTCCGACTCTCCCGCCTGCTGTTCGTCGCGCATCCGGGTGATAAGCGCATCGGCGTCAATCGCGGCATTGCCGGAGAAAACTTCCGCCATCTTGTCTTTACCGCGCACTACCTTGGGCCAGTTCGAATCGGGCGCGCCATTGGAAAGGCCGTAAATCCCCCGGCCAAGTGCGTGAATCCCGGGCGAACGGTTGCTTGCATGGCAAACCGAATCCGCATCACCCACCAGCAGATTGAATCCAGCGTATTCCCCGAAGGCAACCGAACGCCTCGCAAGATATTCCCCGGGCGCCTCGTCGCCAAGAAGAAATCCAGGCGGCAATTCGCCCCGGGAGCGCTTGCCCGCCTCATTTCCGCCGGGCTCCCGGATATTGGTTACCGCGGCGAAGCGCCCGTCCCTGCCGACCCCCAGCCAGGTTCCCCCGGCGCGCAGGTCCCTGCCGGCGATAATCGCCGCATCAGGCCACTCATGGGCCTGCTTCGTGGGCCGGGAAAAGAACTCGTCGCGGTTGGCCGCCAACACGAGCGGGTAGTCCGGCGACATCCGATGGGCAATAATGATCAGGCACATGGGTGGCAATACTAACGAATTCCCGCGCCCGCGATGGCCACAAATACAGGAAACGCAGCATGAAATTTCACGACGAACACTTCCAGGTGGGCGAACAGGCAGAGGCAACGCCGACCCCCGAACAATTCGAGCCGGGGCCGTTCCGCAAATCCCGGCCGCCGGAGCCGCTCCATTTCGAGGTGAACCTCGTGGCCCAGGCCCATGGCGGGCAGCAGAAGACGGGCACGGTCCAGGTCAATATCCCCGGCTTCAGCCCGGTTACGCTCTACTGCGACGAACAACCTCCCGTCGGCGACGACCGCGCCCCGCCCCCGCTCGCCTTTTTCGCCGCCGGAATCGGCTTCTGCCTGATGACCCACATGACCGACATTCTCAATACGCGCAGAATCGAAGTGACTTCCATGCGTCTTGAACAGCGAATTCGCTTCATGACCAATCTCGGCACGATGCGCGAACTCGGCCACCGCACCCAGGGCGCCTGCGAAATGGTCGAGACCCACGTCATCATCGAAAGTCCCGAGCCCGGCGCAAAAATCCACGCCCTCCTCGAAGAGGCCGAAGGCGCCTGCATGGCCCACCACGCCCTCCGCAACCCCATCCCCTGGTCCACCCGCCTGATCCACAACGGGGAGGAAATCGACTCGCGAAGCGCGGTTGAGCCTCACCCGTGAGGGGGGGGGCATACAGCACGACATCCCGGGGCGGATTGTGTCGCGTCTGCAAGTTGGAGAGGAGCAGCTTGAGTTCCTGTAATGGCATGGCCCGGCCAGCCAGCAAAGGCGGCTCCACTCCGCTGCCTTGTTCAGGCCAACTTGCAATGGCGGAGGTCGACGACCGGGTGTTACCATCGCTGTGGGATTTGTGACCGCGTTCGAGACTTCGGGCCTGCTTGCCGATGCTGACTTTTCCGCAGATTGATCCTGTTGCCCTGTCCATCGGTCCGATCAGTGTTCACTGGTATGGGCTGATGTATATCGTCGGGTTCGGCGCCGCGTGGTTTCTTGGCAACCGGCGGGCCGGGCGCGAGGGCTGGAGCGCGGAGCAGGTTTCCGATCTGGTGTTCTGGTGCGCGCTCGGGGCGGTGCTTGGCGGACGTGCGGGATCGGTGTTGTTCTACAATTTTGACCGCTTCGCGACCGACCCGCTCTGGCTTTTCCGGGTCTGGGAAGGCGGCATGTCCTTTCATGGCGGGCTGCTCGGCGTGTTGCTGGCAAGCTGGCTGTATGGCCGCAGGACCGGCCGGGATTTTTTCACGGTGACCGATTTTGTCGCCCCGGCGGTGCCGCTGGGGCTTGCCGCGGGCAGGCTGGGCAATTTCATTGGCGGCGAACTCTGGGGGCGGCCCACGGACTTGCCCTGGGGCATGGTGTTTCCACATGTGGACGGGCTCGCCCGGCATCCTTCCCAGCTTTACCAGATGGCGCTGGAAGGGCTCGCGCTGTTTGCGCTGCTGTGGTGGTTCTCGTCGTGGCCGCGGCCGAAGTACGCCGTATCCGGCATGTTTCTGCTGGGCTATGGCGGCTTCCGCTTTGTGGTGGAATTCGCCCGGGAGCCCGACGCCCATATCGGCTTCATCGCCTATGACTGGCTCACCTTGGGCCAGGTGCTGTGCATTCCCATGCTCGTTTTCGGCCTGTTGCTGCTGTGGCTGGCGCGGTCCCGGCCGGTGCGGGAAGCGGTAAGCGGCTGATGCGGCAGTATCTCGACCTTTGCCGCCGGATCATCGATGAAGGTGAATGGGTCACCAATACCCGCACGGGCAAACGCTGCCTGACCCTGATCAATGCGGACCTGGAATACAATGTGGCGGCGAATGAATTCCCGCTGATCACCACCCGCAAGAGCTACTGGAAAGCCGCCATCGCCGAATTGCTCGGCTATCTGCGCGGCTACGACAATGCCGCGGCTTTCCGTGCGCTGGGGACAAAGACCTGGGACGCCAACGCCAACGAGAACCGCGACTGGCTGGAAAATCCCGCGCGCAAGGGCGAGGACGACATGGGCCGGGTCTATGGCGTCCAGGGGCGGAGCTGGCGGCGGCCAGACGGCGAAAGCGTGGACCAGTTGCGCCGCATCGTCGAGCATCTTGCCGCCGGAATTGACGACCGGGGCGAGATTCTCACTTTCTACAACCCCGGCGAACTGCATCTCGGCTGCCTGCGCCCGTGCATGTATTCACACACCTTTTCCCTGCTCGGCGATGAGCTGTACCTGACGAGTTACCAGCGCTCCTGCGATGTTCCCCTCGGGCTCAATTTCAATCAGGTGCAGGTATTCGCCCTGCTCGCCCTGATGGCGAGAATCACCGGCAAGCGTCCCGCCCGGGCCTGGCACAAGATCGTCAATGCCCATATCTACGAAGACCAGCTCGAGTTGCTGCGGGATGTGCAGCTTGCCCGGGAACCGTATCCACCGCCGAGCCTGCATATCCATCCCGACATCCGCACGCTGGAAGACCTGGAAAGCCGGGCAGGCCTGGACGATTTCAGCGTGGAAGGCTACCGGCACCACCCGCCGATTGCCTACCCTTTTTCGGTGTAGGCGTCTCGGTGTAAGCGAATGCAACTTTCCCTGATCTGCGCCATGGCGAGCAATGGCGTCATCGGCAACAACAACGCCCTGCCCTGGCGCCTGCCGGGGGACTTGCGCCACTTCCGCCGCACCACCATGGGGCATAGCATCATCATGGGCCGCAAGACTTTCGAGTCCATCGGCAGGCCCTTGCCGAGGCGCGGCAATATCGTTGTCAGCCGGCGGGCGGACTACGAAGCCGAAGGCGTGCGGGTGCGGAACTCCCTGGAAGCCGCCCTGCGTCTTGCGGAAAGCATTGCCGTCATTGACGGCTCCGGACAGGCTTTCGTCATCGGCGGCGCCGAATTGTACCGTCTGGCCCTGCCCCGGGCGGACTGGTTCCACCTCACCAGAATCCACGCCGACATTCCCGGCGACACCCGGCTCGAAGGGTTCATCGAGACGGAATGGAAAGAGATTTCCCGGCGGGACTTTGGCAGCGACGCCGGGAATCCTTACGATTACAGTATCTGTTGCCTGGCCCGCCGAAACCAAATCGTCTAGGAGCCTGCGCCGTGGGAATTCACGGCTGCAAATCCGCTCTCATCCATGTCCCCGGCCGCTCGATTTCGTTGCATATCCACCAATATTCGCCTCAATCGACCGGCCGGGGGCGCGGCGATAGCGAATTTTCGCTTTCGCGAATTCCCACGGCGCAGGCTCCTGGGCACAGGGATAATGAAAAACTCCACGGATGGAGTTTTTCAGAGAATACTTGGAGGCATTTTTGCGCTTCCCGCCTTGAGGCAATTCACAGGTCAACATTCTGACCATCAGGTATTGACCGATATTTCAGCCATGTGTATCTTTATGACTTTTATTTCGGTCATTACATAATCATGAAAACCACATTGCGCGCCTATTCGCGCCTGACTCGGGAAGCGCTGCTCCTGCTGGGAAAGCAGATCAGGCTTGCCCGGAAACGGCGGCGTATGTCCGAACACGATCTCGCCGCCCGGGTCGGCATAGCCCGGAGCACGTTGCAACTCATCGAAAAGGGAAGTCCATCGGTGGCGATCGGTCTGGTGCTGGAAGCCGCCACGCTTGCGGGCGTCAGCCTGTTCGCCCCGGAAGCGGCGTCCCTGGCTCCACAGTTGGCGCTGATCGATGACAAACTCACCCTGATGCCCGGCTCAATCCGGAAACCACGACACGAGGTACACGATGACTTCTGACAGGACTCACCCCGGCGAAGCTTATGTCTGGATTTGGCTACCCGAACAGACCGAACCGGTGGTCGCGGGCCGTATCCGCGCAGAAAGCGATCACTTCGAGTTCACCTATGGCCGTTCTTACCTGGCCCGTGAGGACGCAATCCCGATTTATGCCCCCGAACTTCCCCTGGTCCGTGGATCCTTCCCACCCGAACCACCTCTTGACATCGCCAATTCTCTCCGGGACGCCTCGCCGGATGCCTGGGGTCGCCGGGTGATCTCCCACCGCCTTGGAGGCAGCCGCACCGGCGCGGACATAATCGACGACCTTGATGAGCTTACCTTCATGCTCCAGTCCGGCTCGGATCGGATCGGGGCGCTGGACTTCCAGGAATCTTCAGAGGAATACGTTCCTCGTGCCACCAAAAACGAAACACTGGATCGCTTGCTCGAATCAGCGGACCGAGTCGACCGGGGGCTCCCGCTGTCGCTGGACCTGGCCGAGGCCCTGCAGCATGGAACCGCAATCGGAGGGGCAAGGCCCAAGGCGCTGATCCAGGATGGTGAATTCAAGTACGTCGCAAAGTTCTCCTCCTCTTCCGATACCTATAGCGTGCTGAAAGCCGAATACATTGCCATGCGCCTCGCGAGCCTGGCGGGTCTCAGCGTGGCGCCGGTCAAGCATTGCAAGGCAATGGGCAAGGATGTCCCTCTCATCCAGCGCTTTGACCGCAAACTGACGGACGCAGGCTGGACCCGGCGCGCAATGGTCTCCGCGCTTACCCTTTTTGGATTCAATGCGATGTTCGCCGCCTACGCTTCCTATGAAGAGCTTGCGGACATTATCCGGGCGCGCTTCACCGAACCGAAAGAAACCTTGAGGGAACTGTTCTCGCGGATGACGTTCAACATACTCGTGGGCAATACCGACGATCACGCACGAAACCACGCCGCATTCTGGAATGGCGACAGACTTACGCTGACGCCAGCCTACGATATTTGCCCGCAATCAAGAACCGGACGCGAAGCTTCGCAGGCAATGCCGATCCACAATCGGGAACGGCGCAGCCAACTGCTGCTCTGCCTCGCAGCGGCAAACAAGTTCTTGATTTCCGAAGAAAAAGCCCTGTCGATCATGCGAAATCAGGTAACTGTAATCGCCGAAGAATGGCATGCAAGCTGCGATGAAGCACAGCTTGGCGATGCGGACCGGAGACTGCTATGGCGGCGACAATTTCTGAATGATCTGGCCTTTGAAGGATTGGAGAAACAATTTCCGGAAGAGTTGAACTCGCTGCGCCCCCAGTTCGACGGCTGAACGTCTCCCACCTCACAAAGCCTTCCGCAACACCTTTGAGTTGCGCTGGAAGTTGTAGAACTCGCGGCGGTTGGCGGGGAGGTCCCGCACCCGGCTTTCCTCGAATCCGTGGCGCTGGAACCAGTGTTCGGCACGGGTGGTCAGGGCCAGCAGGGACTCCATGCCATTGCCGCGGGCCTCGGCTTCGAGACTGGCGAGCAGGCGTTCGCCGAGGCCATTGTTGCGGTGCGCCGGATTAATGGCGATGCAGGCGATCTCGCCGTGGCGGTCGTCGACCGGATACAGCGCGGCGCAGGCCACGAGGGTGTCTTCCCATTCGATGATGCTGAAATTGCCGATTTCATTTTCGAGCAATTCCCGGGAACGGCGCACCAGGGAACCGTCGGCTTCGAGCGGCGCAATGAGTTGCAGGATTCCGGGCACATCGGACAACTGCGCCGGGCGCAGCAGATGCGGTTCATCGCGGCTGAGCAGGCTGCCGCTGCCCTCCCGGGTGAACAATTCCCGCAATAACGCGCCGTTCCCGCGGCAACTGATCAGATGGCAGCGGTGTACCCCTCCCCTGCAGGCCCGCAGGGCCGCCTGCAGGGCAAGTCCGGCGCAGCGGGAATCGGTGTCGCTGCGGGCCAGCATCCGGTCCCTGCAGGCTTCGCCTTCGGCGAGGCTGAGGTTGGGCGGCACGGCGCCACCGGTATCGCTTGCGCCATCGCCGGGGACAAACAGGATGAGCTTGTCGGCTTCCAGGGCGGTGGCGGTTTCCGTGGCCAACTCGCCCGGCGCCAGGGCGAAGACCTCTCCGGTGATCGAATAACCGAGGCTCGGCAGCAGCACGATCTTGCCCCGGGCCATTTCTTCGCGGATGGCCTCCGCATCGATTTTTCTGACTTTCCCGGCATATTGCAGATCAATCCCACCCACCACGCCGGCGGGTCTTGCGGCGACAAAATTGCCCCGGCGCACCGGGATATCGGCGCCGCGCAGGGGGGATTTACTCGTGCCCTGGGAAAACATCGCCTCGATCGCCACGCCAAGACCGCCGGCCTGTTGCCGGATCTGCGCGATCGCCGCCTCGTCAAGCTGCCGGGACTGCTCTCCGGGAGCGGGTTCCGTGTCGCCGGCCTCCAGGCCATGCACCACGGCCATGCGCACCCCAAGGCTGTGCAGCAAGCTCAGGTCGAAGACAATATTGGGCAGATTGTCCCCAGCCAATGCCTCGCCATGGAGCAAGATGACGAAAGTGCCGCCGCGGTGGGCATTGATATAGGCCGCCGCGGAACGGAACAGTTCGATCATTTCCCCTGCCCTGTTCATATTCTCAACCTCACAGGCAATGCTGCGCCACGAGTTCCCGCAGGTTTCGGATGCAGGGATTGATCATGTCCAGGGACAGGTATTCATCGGGCTGATGCGCCTGATCGATATTGCCCGGGCCGAGCACGATGGTGTCCATGCCGAGTTGTTGCAGGAATGGCGCTTCGGTGCCAAAAGCCACGCTTTCGCCCCGATGGCCGGTGATCTTCTCCGCGGCGCGCAACAGGTCGCTCCGCTCCCGGGCGAAAAACGGCGGCGTGCCGGGAAACAGCGGCACGAGTTCGGCCTCAATTCGCAAGGGTCCGGTTACCGCGGCAAGGCGCTGGCGAATCTCGTGCCGGATGCTTTCCACTTCCATTCCCGGCATCAGGCGAATATCGAATTGCAATTCGCAGTGGCCACAGATACGGTTCGGATTGTCGCCGCCATGAATCACGCCGAGATTCAGGGTGGGCCAGGGAATCTCGAAAAAATCGCCGCGGTAGCGCTCGCGCAGTTGCTGGCGAAACTCGATCAGATCGGCGATGACGGCATGCATGGCATCGAGCGCGTTGCGGCCAAGGGATGGATCGGAGGAATGACCGCTGCTGCCGTGCAGGCGCACGGATTCCATCATGATGCCCTTGTGGCTGCGGATGGGCCGCATGCCGGTGGGCTCGCCGATAATTGCCGAGCGCGCCCGGGGCCGGCCCATTTCCGCAAGGCTGCGGGCGCCCTGCATCGAGGTTTCCTCATCGGCGGTGGCGAGAATGATCAGCGGCTGACGAAACTCCTGATCAAGCAGGGGCCGCACGGCTTCGATGGCGATGGGGAAAAAGCCTTTCATGTCGGTGACCCCGAGGCCGTACAGGCGTCCGTCGCGCTCGATCATTCGCAATGGGTTCCCGCTCCACAGGTGTTCATCGAAGGGAACCGTGTCGGTATGGCCCGCGAGCACCATGCCGCCGGGGCCACTGCCATAAGTCGCAATCAAATTGCATTTCTCATTACCGGTGGTGGAGGGTGATTGCACCAATTCGCAGGCGAAACCGAGCGAATCGAGCTTCTCCGCCAGAAATTCGACCACCGGCCGGTTGCTCATGTCGATGCCGGGGTCGGTGGAGCTGACGCTGGCAAGGCCAATCATCCTGCCGAGTCCGGCCAGCAGTTCGCGGGATTCCCCGGCCATGCTCAGTTCCCGGCCGGGTTCGATTCCCGGGCGATTTCGCTGCTTTTGGCCGCCATGATGAAGTCGTTCCGGTGCAGTCCACCGATCTTGTGGGTCCACCAGTGCAGGGTGACCTTGCCCCATTCGACGATCATGGCCGGATGATGGTCCTGCTCCCCGGCCAGTTCGGAAATCCGGTTCGCATAGCGCATCGCCGCGTCCCAATCGGGGAAGCGAAACTCGCCCACAAGCTTGTTGACGCCATCATCCGCCGCCAGGCTCCAATGGGGCAAGTCGGCTAGCCATTCTCCTGTCTGGGTTTCCGTCACGGTCCCGCCGCCAATGCGGCATGGCTCGCAGGACAAGGTATCGAGTGATGGCTTCACGTGAATTCTCCGAGGATGCTGTCCAGCAGGCGGTAGCCCCTGCCGCTCGCGCGCACCGAAACATCGTCGTGTTTCAGCAAACCCTGGCGAGCGAGGCATTCTAGCCTGTCCTCGATAGTGTGCAAAGCAAGCCCGGTGCGGCTGGTAAAGTCAGCGGGGGCGAATCCCTCCACGAGGCGCAGGGTATTCATCAGGAATTCCAGCGGCCTCTGGTCCGGGGTTACTTCCACGGTAATCGTGTGACTGCCCGCTTCGAGATAATGCTCCGGCCGGCGCGTCCCGCGGCTGCGCAGGATGCGGTTCCGACCGGGAAAACTCCGTTTGCCGTGGGCGCCGGCGCCAATGCCCAGATAGTCGCCAAAGCGCCAGTAATTCAGATTATGCCGGCATTGCTTCCCCGGCCTGGCGAAAGCGGAGATTTCGTAGCGCGCATAGCCGGCGTTTTCCAGCATGGCAAGGCCGGCTTCCTGCATGGCTTCCACCGCGCTGTCTTCCGGCAGGGGGGGCGGCCGCCGCCAGAAAACCGTATTGGGCTCCAGGGCAAGCTGATACCAGGAGATATGCTCGGGCTGCAATTCGATGGCGCTGGCGAGGTCCCGCAAGGCCCCGTCATGGCGCTGCCCGGGAAGGCCGAACATCAGGTCGAGATTGATATTGTCGAAGCCTGCCTTTCTCGCCATGGCCATTGCGCCCCGGGCCTCGGCGCCGTTGTGGATTCTGCCGAGCCGGTCCAGGGCGCCGTCGTCGAAACTTTGCGCGCCAATGGAAAGCCGGTTGATTCCGGCGCTGCGGTATCCCGCAAACCGCCCCGCCTCGGCGGCTCCCGGATTGGCTTCGAGGCTGATCTCGGCATCCGGGGCAAGCCCGCCGCCATCCCGCAGCATATCCAGCAGGCGGGCGAAGGAGTTGGCCTGAAACAGACTTGGCGTGCCACCGCCGAAAAAAACCGTTTCCACTTGCCTGGCCTCCCCTTGCCGGCTGTGGGTCAAGTCGGCGCAGAGCGCTTCCACATAGGCCGACTCGGGTATCCCGGCGCGGGGCCTTTCATGGGAATTGAAGTCGCAATAGGGGCATTTGCGAATGCACCAGGGGATGTGCGCGTACAGCCCTAAGGGGGGTAGTTCCAGCATGACAGCAGCTTGCCGATAGCCTGGGCCCGGTGGCTGAGGATATTCTTGCGCTCCGGCGGCAGTTCCGCCGAAGTGCGGTTTTCCCCGGGCAGGAAGAACAGGGAATCGTAGCCAAAGCCGTTTTTTCCCCGGGTCTCGAGCAGGATCTGTCCTTCCCAGCTTGCCTGGCATACCAGGGGCATGGGGTCTTCCGCATGGCGCAGGAACACGATGGCGCAGTGGAAGCGCGCCCCGCGCCCGGCAGCGGGGATTTGGCGAAGTTTCGCAAGCAACTTCTGATTGTTTGCTTCATCGGCCCCGGGGCCATCGACCCCGGCATAGCGGGCGGAAAAGATGCCCGGCCTGCCCTGCAGGGCATCCACCGCAAGTCCGGAATCATCGGCAATCGCGGCGAGGCCGCTCCCGCGACAGGCATGTCTCGCCTTGAGCAGGGCGTTCTCGACAAAACTCAGCCCGTTCTCTTCGACCGGCGCGATATCGAATGCATCCTGGGGAAGCAATTCCACCCGCCCCGGCGCGAGCAGGGCGCGCAGTTCGGCAAGCTTGCCGGCATTGCCGCTGGCGAGCACGATTCGGGTCATTGGTTCCGGCTCAAGTGGTAGATGGCGATTTCGCCGAGAAAATTGGGCCAGGCGCGCATGGCCCAACTGCCTTCGTGACGGGAATTGACCACGGTGCGGGTGAGTACGCGGATATCGCCTTCGCGACACAGGGCGTCAAAATCCCTTACCGTGCAGAAGTGGATATTGGGGGTGTCGTACCATTGGTGGGGCATGAAGTCCGACACCGGCATGCGCCCCCGCAGCAGCAGGTCGAGCCGGCTTTTCCAGTTGCCGAAATTGGGGAAGGTAACGATGCCCTTTCTGCCGATGCGCAACATTTCCCTCACCAGTTCCGCCGGATTGTCCAGCGCCTGCAAGGTCTGGGCGAGCAGCACGGTATCAAAGCTGTCGGATTCGAAATTGGACAGGCCCCGATTCAGATTCTGCTCGATTACCGCCACTCCCGAAGCCAGACATTGCTCAATATTGGCCGGATCGATCTCCAGCCCGACCGCATGCACATCCTGCTCGCGCTGCAGCCAGGCGAGCAGGGCGCCGTCTCCACAGCCGAGGTCGAGCACCCGGCTGCCGGGCTCGATCCAGCGGCGGATGATTTCCTGGTCAGGACGCATGGCCGCAGATTTCCCGGTGGGCGTTGCCGAGATAGGCCGACAGCGCATGGATATAGCGCGGAATCGGCAGCAGAAAAGCGTCGTGGCCCTGATCCGCCTCGATTTCCAGATAGCTCACCCGCTTGCCGGCCCGCAGCAACTGATTGACGACTTCCCGGGAACGGTCAGGCGGAAAACGCCAGTCGGTGCTGAATGACATCAGCAGGAATTTACAGTTCGAGTTGGCAAAAGCCAGGGACAGGTCGCCGTCGTAGTCCACCGACGGGTCGAAATAGTCCAGCGCCTTGGTCATCAGCAAATAGGTATTGGCGTCGAACTTCTCGGAAAACTGCTCGCCCTGGTAGCGCAGATAGCTTTCCACTTCAAAATCCACATTGAAACCAAAGCTCAGGGAGCCGCTGCGCAAATCCCGGCCGAAATTGTCCTGCCGGGCTTCCAGCCCGGCCAGGGCCTTGCCGAACTTGGCGCGCATGGAAGAATCGGACAAATACGTGATATGTCCCACCATGCGCGCAAGCATCAGGCCCTGTTTGGGATACACGCCGTGTTCGAGATACCGCCCGTCGTGGAAATCCGGGTCCTTGGTGATGGACTGCCGGGCGACTTCATTGAAGGCGATGTTCTGGGCCGAGAGTTTGGGCGCGGCGGCGATGGCGATGGCGTGATGCAGGCGCTCGGGATAACTGATCGCCCAGCGCAGCACCTGCATGCCCCCGAGGCTGCCGCCGATCACCGCGACCCACTTGCCGATGCCGAGTCGGTCCATCAGCCGCAGTTGGCTGTTGACCCAGTCGCGCACGGTGATGATGGGAAAATCGGGGCCATAATGCTTGCCGGTTTCCGGATGGATGGAAACCGGCCCGGTGCTGCCGCCGCAGCCGCCGAGGTTGTTCAGGCAGACCACGTAAAACCGGTTGGTGTCGATGGCCTTGCCCGGGCCGATGCAACTGTCCCACCAGCCGGGCTTGCGGTCGTCTTCGCTGTGATAACCGGCGGCGTGGTGATCGCCGCTGAGGGCATGGCAGATCAGTATGGCATTGGAGCGGTCCGGACTGAGTTCGCCATAGGTTTCCACCATCAACTCATAGGCCGGCAGCGACTTGCCGCTGCGCAGCGCCAGCGGCTCATCGAATACGAGGCGTTGCGGGCTCACCAGTCCAACGCTGTCTGACTTGTCAATCCTGCCCATGGCTCGAATGTTTCGTCGCAAAACCCTAGGTATTCTCTGAAAAACTCCATCCGTGGAGTTTTTCATTATCGCAAAACAAAAGCGTGGTTTTGTTTTGCTCCCGAATTCAATGGCTTCCGCCATCGAATTCGGCGGCACTTCCATGTGCCGCAGGGAAGCTCTGACTTAAT
>JAJECW010000123.1 GCA_022821865.1 Pseudomonadales bacterium | reverse complement strand
ACGCTGGCCAGCACTTCGCCGCTGGTCTTGTCGCGCGCGTTCAGCGTCAGCGGTCCGTCGGGCTCCATCTGGGCCATGCCTTCGCTCAGCGCCCGGGCCTGGACCAGGATTTCCGGCGTCGCCATCTGGATCGACCAGCCCTCGCCGCCGCTGTTCGGAATGTCCACGCCTTCCAGCAACGGATGGTTGCGGATCGCCGCGCGGGTTTCGCCCACGGGAACGGACCAGAGCTTGTCGCCGGAGTTCATCTGGTAGGCGGTAAGCTGATTGTGCATCGGCTTGAATACGGGCAAACCTTCGATGGTCGGCAAACCTCCGCCGCCGCCCGGCAGCCAGTCCACCACGGTGCGGCCGGTGGTCGGCGTGCTGTTCGGCGTGGCGCCGCCGTCGCCCGGCTCGGGGTAGTTCGGATTGTCGCGGTCGACGCCGTTGGTCGGCCGCATGAAGCCCGGCGCGTTGCAACTGCGGCGATGGGAATTGAACATCATGCCGGAGATCGGATCGGCCGTCGGCGGATGCGGAATGATGTTGCCGCCGCCCTGGCAGCCGATGTTGTTGATCCAGGGGCCGTCGTAGCCTTGCGGCAGCGCCGGCACGTAAAGCCCGCCGAGCCGATAGCCGTTGAGGATCACCTGGGCCTGTTCGCGCAATGCCGGCGTGTAATCCATGATGAACTCGTCGGTGATGCCGTCGATGACGATCCGGTCCACGGGTTCGGGCCGGGTGGGATAGGGCTGGGTGGGCGAAGTGTAATTGCCGGGCACTTCGGTCTGGATGACTTCCCGGTCCTCGATGGGCCAGATCGGTTCGCCGTTTTCGCGATTGAAAGCGAAGATCAGGCCCTGCTTGGTGTTCTGGATTACCGCCGGAATCGCCCGTCCCTCGACATTGAGATTCATGAGGATCGGCGCCGCCGGCAGATCGTAGTTCCATTGGTCGCTGCGATGGATCTGGAAATGCCAGGCGCGCTCGCCGGTTGCGGCGTCGAGCACGAGCAGGCTGCCGCCGAAGAGATTGTCTCCGGGCCGGTGACCGGTATAGGACTGTACCGTGGAGGCGTTGGTCACCATGTAGACCAGGCCGAGGTCGGGGTCGGCCGAAGCCGGCGCCCAGGTGGAAATGTCGCCGGAAAAGCGCCAGGCATCGTTGTGCCAGGTCTCATTGCCGATCTCGCCGGGCCGCGGGATGACGTGGAATTTCCACAGGTTCTCGCCGGTGGCGGCGTCGAAGCCCATGATGTCGCCGGGCACGTTCTCGATGCGCGTCTGGCCGTAACTCGGCTGGTGGCCGACCAGCGTCACCACCACGCCATTGACGACGATGGGCGGTGCGGAGGCCGTGACCATGCCGAGTTCGCGCGGTATGCCGTAGTCGGGATCGTACTCCCCGCCCGCGGTCACGTAGTCTTCCCACGGGCCCCAGCCGTCCACCAGGTAGGGAATCAGGTCGACCACTCCGGATTCCGGAAATCCGCCGACGGGGAAGGCGGAGCCCCAGTTTTCGAGCGGGCGTCCGGTCTTGGCGTCGAGCGCCCAGAGAAAGAAGCCCGGCGTGGTGATATAGATCACGCTGCGGCCGTCGATCTCGCCGTAGGTCACGCCCTTGCCGTAAGCCTGGCGCGGCGAACGCTGGTGACGGATCGATTCGGGTTCGCGGAAAGTCCACAGGGTTTCGCCGGTGGCCGGATCGATGGCCACGACCTGGCGCCGGGGTGTCGCCACGGTATAGAGGATGCCGTCGACATAGATCGGCGTGGAGCGCGAGAAGTAATCCAGATTCGGGCCGAAGTTGTCGCTGCGCCAGATCCAGGCCTGTTCCAGATCGCCGAAATTTTCGGCGTTGATCTGGTCGTTCGGCGTATATCGCGTATGTCCGATATCGCCGCCGAGATAGCGCCATTCGCCGTTCTCGGTGCCGGTGAGCTGTTGAGCCTGGGCAGCGCCCGCCATTGACAGGGCCGATAGCAGGATCAGCCCGGATACCGTGTGCGACTTGCGATGCTTCATTCTGTGTCCCTCCTCATTCGCCGGGATGGCAGGGGATGCCCCGGCGGAACCGACCATCGAGAGTAAAAGTTAAAACCCGGAATGTCCACGATTGAAAACGCGGCTGCCGCCCCCGTCAGCGCGTCAGCCGGCGCCAGCCGATGACGATCGAGGTGATGGAAAAGCCGAGCCCCGCAAGACTGAGCAGGATGACCGTCAGATCCCACAGCGGCCGGCTGTCCCGGAGGAACTGGAAGTCGAGGCTGTGCATGCCGTTGAACAACCATCTCTCCAGCCTGCCGCGGCGGGTCAGCCGGTTGACCACCTCTCCCGTAAGCGCGTTGATGTGATACCAGGTCGCTTCGGCGTCGTCGAAACGGGCGCGGTAGGCCGGCAGCGGCTGGCGCATGAAGTGCCGGGAGTAGTAGTACTCGTCGTGGGATTCGAGCAATTCGAGACTGGTCAGGCTGGAACCGGGGAGCAGTTGTGGCGCGGCGCCGCTGATCCTGGCGGCGACGTCCGGCTGCCGGTCCGGGCCGAAATCCGCGAGCCGCTCTCCCGAGGCGAGCGTGCTGACGCTGTACGGCTGTCCCCCCAGGTAGAGCCAGTTCACTTCCCTGATGGGCGCGGCGGCGGCCGGCAGGGAAAAGTCGCTCAGGCGCAGCGAGAGCTGGCCCTGGTAGCGGGCGATTTGCGGCAGCGGCGAGGTGGCGGGAGCGAATACGCCCCAGGGGCTGACCGACATCAGTCCGCTGAACAGGAAAGTGGCGATGAATACCACGCAGCAAAGTCCGCCGATGTGATGCCATTTCATGATCCCGGCGTATGGGCTGATCTTGCGGTCTCCGTTGCGCGCGAACGGGCGCAATTGCAACACGCCGATAACGGCGCCGGTGGCTAGCGATACCAGCCCGATCACGGACAGCCAGATGATGAGCTGCAGCCAGAACCCGGAAAACTGCCGGATCGCCAGCGGATAGATCCAGTGGACGGTGGAGCCGGGCCAGTTCCAGAACCGCTCCCGGCCGGTGGTGTCGCGCACCACGCGGCCGTCGCGGTCGGATATGTAAAGCACCGTGCCCGCATCGTCGTTGAGCGCCACCTTGTGCAGCGGCCGCGATGGATTGAGCGAGGCCGTGATGGTCCACTGGTCGATTTCGATCAAGCCGAGGTGTTCCGGTTCGGCCGGGCCCGAGCGCAATCCCGAAGCCGCCGCGACCGCCATGGCGCCTTGCTCCCCCAGCCGGTCCATGGGCTCCCCGGTATCGGCGAAAACAGTGGCCGAGTAGCCGTCGACCGCGCCGAACCGATAAACGGGCCGGTCCGCGAGCATGGCGAGGCTGAGAGACTGCCAGGCGGTGATCTCTCCCGCTCTCCGGGCGGCCTCGAACGGCGTCAGTTCGACCCGGCCCCGTTCCAGATCCGGATGCGCCGCCACGGATTCGGCGTAGGTCAGTTCGGGATAGTCGACGTACATCATGACGATGCCCGAAGCGAACCAGAGGGCGAACAGCAGGCACATGCCGATGCCGATCCAGCGATGGGTGAGAAACAGCGGACGCTTCCAGTTCATGGGATTTTCGAACGGCCGGGGAGCGCAATCATCGAATCCCGCCTGTTGCGCAACAGGTGGAAAACGACTCGTTGCGGCAATCCCGGGCGCAGGCGGAGCAGGGAACACAGCCGAAGGCCCCGGCGCTGCGCGGGGGAAAGCGCGGCGCGGTTCCGCGCCAGGAATGCCCGGGCTTGCCGGCCCACTTCCAGCAGGTGCGGATTGGCCTCCGCCACAAGCAGCCTGCGCCAGTGGCCCAGCCGCGTGAGTCTTGCGGGAACATGGCGGCTGGCGCCGATGGCATTGGCGCCGTGCTGGCGGTAGCGGACCGTGGCTTCCCCGCTGAAGGCGAGCCTGCCGAAGGCGCTGGCGGTCAGGGCGAGCCACCAGTCGTGCATGATGGCCTCGGGGGGTATGGGCAGGGCCCGCTTCGCCAGCGCCGCATTGAACAGGGCGGTGCAACCGGTCACCAGATTGCTCATGGCCAGTTCGATGAAGCCATTGCGCGCTGTGTCGAGCCCCTGATACGCGGTGAATGAGGGCGCAATGGACCGGTTGGCGGCGGAAACGACTTCCAGGTCGCTATGCACCAGTATCGGAATTGTGGTATCCCCGGCTTCGGTCCGCTCCATGAGGGCCATCTGCCGCTCGATCTTGTCCTCATGCCAGATGTCGTCCTGGTCGCAGAACATCAGGTAGGCGGGGTCGAGATCCAGTGCGTATTCCAGCAGGCGGGCGAAACTGGCGCAGGCGCCGAGGTTGACGCCGTCATCGGCCAACAGGCGGAATTGCCGGGGATTTTTCCGGGCATGGTTTTCCAGCAGGGCGCGGCTGCCATCGCTTGAGCCATCGTCCCGCGCCACGATGAGGAAGTCCTGCCGGGTCTGGCGCAGCAGCGAATCGAGTTGCTCGGAGAGAAAGCGTTCGCCGTTGCAGGTCGAAAGCAGGATGGCAAGCGGGGCGGCCATGGCTCACCGCAGTCGGCGATGGTCGCGGATGCCGGCGCTGATGTGTTTCCAGTATTCGTCGCGCCGGGGGGAACTGAGCAGCAGCCAGCCGGCCTTGAGGGTGAAGCGAACGATATCCCGGGCTTTCCAGCCGATGGGGGAATAGCTTCGGGTATACAGGTGCATCCGGTTGCGGCTCGAATAGTAGGTCCGCGACGGCTTGTGCTGGGCCATGTACCCCGCCCGCACCAGGGGATTGAGGCTGCGTTCGCCGATCAGGTGATAGAGGATCGCATTGTTCGTCCCCACCAGGTCAAAACCCATGGAACGGGCGCGGAAGCACCATTCCAGGTCCACATTGTCGATGAAGTAGTCCTCCCGCATCAGGCCGATTTCGGGCAAGTGTCCGGCGATGAGCATGGTGCCCGAAGTGATCAGGAAATCGGCGGCAAAATGGGAGCCGCTGCCGGCGTAGGCCTGGTCGGTGCGATGCCAGAGGCGATTGAAAAGCTTGAAGGGCGTCTGGCGGCTGGTCTGGGGATTGATGATGCGCGGCCCTAGCGCCGCGATGCCCCTGCCGCTATGCTCCCGCACTTCCCGATAGGCCGCCACCATGCGTTCGATGTAGGACTCGCACAGGCTGCTGTCCTGGTCGAACAGGAAGATGTAGCGGAATCCTTCCTGCCGGGCCCGGCTGATGCCGATATTAAGCGCCCGGGCCAGACCCTCATTCTGTTCGCGCTTGATGATGCCCAGGCATTTTTCGTACACCGTGATCGACTCTTCCAGCCGGCCGATTTCGGGAGAGCCGTTGTCCACCACCACAAACCGGGTTTCCCGGTTCAACTGGCCAAGCATGGTCAGCAAAGGAGTGATGTCCGGATGGAAAGTCACCACGATGGCGCAGGTTTCGCTGGCGAGCGGGGCATCCATATCAGGGCGAGACGGTCTCCGGCGTGTCCGCCGGAATATCGATGGTCCGCGAGCCCAGCGCGGCCATGGTGAAATAGCACAGCGAGGCGATGCCGAAACTCAGGCCCGCCACGACGCCGGCGTCCAGAATCCCCCGCCAGGGCTGGGGCAACTGCCGGGCGATGGCGATGAAACAGAGAATCATTACCGTCAGCCCGATGGTGGCCAGCCTGCGGCGCCGGGTGGCATGGACGAATCCCATGCAGAACAGTGGCGCCAGCCATACCAGCCCCGGCGCCGGATTGCGCCACAAATACCGCGCCCGCACCACCACCCGCGGCGCAAAGCCCAGATGAAACCCCTTGTAGCCCTCGGCATAGATCATGTACCCCACGCTAAAGACCAGCGCCGTCCAATGCAACACCCCCAGCGACAAATCCATCAATTCCAGCGCATAGGACGCCAGCCGCCAAACCGCAAAAACCAGCAAGGCCACCACGCCCCCCACCCCCCAAACCACCCCGAAAACTCTCACCGGTATGCAGCCCGATTATGGATAATTTCCGGGCGGTTTCCGCGCCCCGCCGAGCCGCTCGAATTCCGCGCCCACCTCGATCAGTTCCTGCTCCCGGAAAGAGGGCGCGATCAGCGTCAGGCCCGCCGGGCAGCCGTTTTCGCGATAGCCCGCCGGAATCGTCAGCGCCGGGAAATTGGCCAGCGCGGCGACGCCCGCGTGGAAATTGTTGAGTGAAAGCAGGATGTCGAGGTCGTGCTGGGAGAACAGGTTTTCCATCTGCTGGCGGGCATAATCCTGCAATTCGGCGCGCAGGGCTTCGCGTTCCCCGGCGCTGTAATCCAGTTCCGCCATCATGTCCACCAGGGACTGGCCATAGGGCGCCCTGGTCGTTTCCTCTTCGAGATTGAATGCCCGCAGGTCGGCCACGGAGGCGATGCCCACGCCTTCGCTGGCGGAATTGGCCAGATAAGCGGCCAGGTCGCGCACCATTTCGGCGCCGAGAAATTCACTGAAGTTCTCCGGCCGCAGCCAGGTGAAGGAAACCGGTTCCACCACCGCGCCGTGGTTCGCGAGCAGGGCTGCGGCTTCCCGGTAGATGGGCTCTTCCTCCGCCAGGGAATCGAACAGGCCGAGCCGCTTGCCTTCCAGGCCGACCAGCCGATATTCCAGCAGCAGGCTTTCCGCCAGCCGCGGCATGGCCAGGTCGTTTTCGTCGTATCCCGTCATGGCGTTGAACAGCGCCACGGCGTCCGCCACCGAATCCGCCATGGGACCGGCAGTGTCCAGGGTGGCGGAAATCGGCACCACGCCGGAGCGGCTCAGGCTCCCTGTGGTGGGCTTTAATCCCACCAGCGAGTTTGCGCTGGCTGGAGACAGAATCGAGCCGGATGTTTCCGAACCCACCGCGGCCACGGCATAGTCCGCGGCAATCGCGGCGCCGCTGCCGGAACTCGAACCGCCGGCGCCGAAAACCAGCCTGCCATAGGGATTGAGAGTTTGGCCGCCCTGGGCGCTCCAGCCGGAAGGGCAGTCGCGGCAGAAAAAATACGCCCATTCGCTGAGATTGGCCTTGCCGAGAATCACCGCGCCGCGCTCAAGCAGCCGCCGGGTGATGAAGGCGTCTTTGGCATGGTTTTCCCCCAGGGCCACCGCGCCGGCGGTCGTGGGCAGACCCGCCATGCCCACATTGTCCTTGAGCAGAATCGGCATGCCATGGATGGGGTCGTGATTTTCGCCATGATCGGCATCGCGCTGCCGGGCCTGCTCCAGTGCCGCCGGATTCAGGGCAATCAACGCATTCAGGAATCGCGCCGGGTCATTTTCGAAATGGCGGATGCGGTACAGGTGGAACAGGGTCAGCGACTCATAACCGAGAATGCCCGCATCCACCCGCTCCTGCAGCTCGGCGATGGAGGCGCCAAGCACCAGGGGCTTGAGCGCCTCGTACTGTTCCGCGCCGAAATCATCAAGCGCCTGTGCAAACCCCTCCCATAAGGCCACGCCCCGCTGATGGGGCGAGCGCAGCAGGCGGTAGCGCATGTCTTCGTTTTCCGAGCCGGCAAGAATCGCCAGATCTGCGGCTTCGTCGTATTCCAGCCAAGGGTCTGGAGAGACCTGGGCCTTGCCAGTGGCGGCAAAGAGTCCAGGCAACAGCAGGAAACACATTCGCAAGCAAGCGATCCTCATACTTTCCGTGCCTCAATTCTTCATTCGGGTAAATTATCCGATTATACGGGACGGCGCAGGCTCCCAGGAACGAGAAACAGTCCCGGCACGGGGTGGAAATTTTCGGTCTGTGATCGAATGGCGGGACGAAAACAGAAATAATGTTCAATTTTTTCCACAAAAAAACATGAATGATGTATTCTTCCCGCGGCGCAGGCTCCCGGACCTCGATTTCGGAAAAAATCCAGCAAGGAAACTTTTTTGGCCAAAAATTACGCAATCTCCTCGAAGCGCGCCTATGGTTATGTTGCAAGCGCTTTTTAATCCTTATGAGGAGCACGAGATGAGAGAACTTACGATGCAAGAGATGGAGCAGGTGAGCGGCGGATTCCTGGTGGCGGCGGCAGCGGCCGCATGTGCCACTGGAGTAGTCACGTCAAGTTATCCAACGCTGGGAGTCATGAACTGTGCCGGCAACGTGGCCGCCACCATTGCGATTGCCGCAATTCCGTTCACGGGACCAATCGGCGCGGTCGCGCTCGTGGGGGTGGCGATCGGCGTCGGCTATGCGACTCACCGGGCAAATGAATACTTTGAGGATCGCATCGATGGCTCGCGCCCGAGACCATCTTCCTGAGCAAGTGGATGCTTGAGTTCGGCGGATTGTGATGCCGCCACCCGGGGCTGGCGTCATGCCGGCCCCGGAATTTGTTCGCAGACAACCTGTTTTGCAGCGGAGAGGCGCCATATGGGCGAAATACTCGAATGGGTTCGCTATGTCCTTGAACGGTGGATGTTATATCTCATGTTCAGCACTACCCTTTTTCCATTCAAGGTGTGGGACATCCATACCAACCGGTATCGGGGATTTTCCCGGCCAGATGTTTACGGCTTCATGATTCTGCTGATTCCAGTCGGCGCCTGGTTCGCCTGGATCAGGGGGGAAACCCGGGGCGAGATTTTCGTCACGGTGATCGTGGGTTGCCTGATGATGTATCTGTTCCCGCAAATCTACGCGGAAATCAAGCACAAACGCATGCACGGCGTGTGGCTGTCACAGACTCCCGGCGGCAGCGGTAATCCGGTCGGCGGCCAATGCGGGAATGAAGAAGAGGACTTGAGTAAGGGAAGCTCTGATTAAGTCAGAGCTTCCCTGCGGCACGGGGGTGTTTCGCCGAATTCGATGGCGTAAGCCATTGAATTCGGGAGCAAAACAAAACCACGCTTTGGTTTTGCGATAATGAAAAATTCCAGGGAGGGAATTTTTCAGAGAATACTTGGGGCCTGTTCACACTATGCGCTGTTGCTCTGTTGTGTCTGTCACGTCGCCAATCAAGGCGCGGGGAGCGTAGTTTGGTGATTCCAAATGAGCGAGTCGCAACGCCGGGTGGCGACGTGACAGACACAACCCGAAGGGCCGGGTCTCTTTTTCCTCCGGGCGGCGTTGCCGCTCGCTCATGTGGATCAACCACACGGCGCTCGCGGCGTCTTGCCGGACGAAAAAGAGATCCGGCAGAGCGACAGCGCATAGTGTGAACAGGCCCTAGGAACGTCGCCATCAAACCGGGGAATTGAGCAAGCATGAACAATGATCTTTTCGAGCAAGGGCTGAAGCAACGCAAGGCGACTCTCGGCGCCGAGTACGTCGAGAAGAATCTCGAAGCGGCGGACGACTTCACGCGCCCGTTCCAGGAGGCGATGACCGCCTGGTGCTGGGGTTTCGGTTGGGCCGATGACGCGATCGACGCCAAGACCCGGTCAATGATGAACCTGAGCATGATCGGCGCGCTGGGCAAAATGCGCGAATGGGAAATCCACTGCCGCGGAGCGATCAACAACGGTGTCGGCAAGGAAGAGATTCGGGCGATCGTTCACGTGATCGGAATCTATTGCGGCGTGCCGCAGGCCCTGGAGTGTTTCCGCGTCGCGCGCAAGGTACTCGAAGAAACCGGCCAACTCCACGGAAGCCCCGATTAAGCCGGAACTTGCCCGCTGCGCCGGCGCGCATGGTTTTACTCGACCCGGTTTGTGTACTACTATCGCCGCCATCGCGAGTACCGGACCAGGAGCCTGCGCCGTAGGAATTCGCGAAAGCGAAAATTCGCTATCGTCGCGCCCACGGCTGATCGATTGAGGCGAATATTGGTGAATATGCAACGAAATCGAGCGGCCGGGGGCGTGGACGGGAGCGGATTTGCAGCCGTGAATTCCTACGGCGCAGGCTCCTAGACGAATCGAGGGCGGCATGCCGGGAAGGAACGACGACGCCTATTGGAAGGCCAATATCCGGCTGGTGCTGAGCCTGCTCGCGGTCTGGTTCCTGGTTTCCTTCGGCTGCGGCATCCTCCTCGTCGACCTGCTCGACAATATCCGCTTCGGCGGCTTCAAGCTCGGCTTCTGGATGGCCCAGCAAGGCTCGATCCTGGTCTTCATCGTGCTGATCCTTGTTTATATCAACCGCATGGACAAGCTCGACGCGCGCTATCGCCGCTCGGGCGCGGACAGGGAAGACAGCGCATGAGCGTGCAGGCCTGGACCTTCCTGTTCGTCGCCCTGACTTTCAGCCTCTACATCGGCATCGCCGTCTGGTCGCGGGTGCGTTCGACCCGGGACTTTTATGTCGCCGGCAAGCATGTGCCGCCACTGGCCAACGGTATGGCCACCGCCGCCGACTGGATGTCCGCCGCCTCGTTCATCTCCATGGCGGGACTGATTTCCTTCATCGGCCGCGACGGCGCCTTTTATCTCATGGGCTGGACCGGCGGCTATGTGTTGCTGGCATTGTTGCTCGCGCCCTACTTGCGCAAGTTCGGCAAATACACCGTGCCGGATTTCATCGGCGACCGCTACTACTCCCGGACCGCGCGCATGGTGGCGGTATTCTGCGCCATCGTGATTTCCTTCGTCTACGCCTGCGGGCAGATGCAGGGCGCCGGCATCGTGTTCTCCCGGTTTCTCGAAGTCGATCTCAGCCATGGGGTGATGATCGGCATGACCATCGTGTTTTTCTATGCCGTACTCGGCGGCATGAAGGGTATCACCTATACCCAGGTCGCCCAGTATTGCGTGCTCATCTTCGCTTTCATGGTGCCGGCGATTTTCATTTCGATATTGATGACCGGCAATGTCATCCCCCAGGTGGGCTTTGGCTCGCAACTGACCGAAGCCTTTGGCGGCGGCTACCTGCTCGACCGGCTCGACGGCCTCAGCGAACAGCTCGGCTTCCCCACATACACCGAAGGCCAGAGAACGACCCAGGACATGTTCTTCATCACTGCCGCCCTGATGATCGGCACCGCCGGCCTGCCGCACGTCATCATCCGCTTCTTCACCGTGCCGGGAGTACGCGAGGCGCGCAAGTCCGCCGGCTACGCGCTGATTTTTATCGCCATTCTCTACACCACCGCGCCGGCGGTTGCCGCCTTCGCCCGCACCAACCTGATCAATACCGTGGACAATGTGGAATACAGCGCCATGCCCGAATGGTTCAGCAAGTGGGAAACCACGGGACTGATCCGTTTTACCGACCGCAATGGCGACGGGCGCATCCAGTACACCGGGGATGCGGCCACCAATGAACTCGACGTCAATCGCGACATCATGGTGCTGGCGAATCCGGAGATTGCCGAACTGCCCAACTGGGTGGTGGCGCTGGTGGCGGCAGGAGGATTGGCGGCGGCCCTGTCCACCGCGGCGGGCCTGCTGCTCGTGATTTCCTCGGCGGTTTCCCACGACCTGCTCAAACGCGGCTACATGCCCCAAATTTCGGAAAGGGAGGAATTGCTGTTCGCCCGCATTTCGATTTTCATGGCGGTGCTGGTGGCCGGCTATTTCGGCATCAATCCGCCGGCCTATGTGGCCCAGGTGGTGGCCTTCGCTTTCGGGCTTGCCGCGGCTTCGTTTTTCCCCGCCATTGTCATGGGAATCTTCAATCGCCGCATGAACCGCCAGGGCGCCGTGGCGGGAATGGTTACCGGCTTTGTCTTTACCGCGCTCTATATCATCTACTTCCGCTTTGTCAATCCGGCGGTGGACAATGCCGACAACTGGCTGTTCGGCATTTCCCCGGAAGGCATCGGCGCACTGGGCGCATTGCTCAACCTGCTGGTGGCCTGGACAATTTCCCGGGTCACGCCGGAGCCGCCCGCCGATGTGCAGGCGCTGGTGGCGGATATCCGCCAACCTGAAGTTGATTGAAGTTCAGGGTTTTCCGTGCCTCTCCCAGTACTCCTTCACCGTCTGCTTCATTTCCCGGCGCATTAGCAGGATGCCGATGAGATTCGGCGCGGTCATCAGCACGATCGTGATCAGCGAGACATTCCAGATGATCGTGGTGTCCGCCAGCGCGGCGTAGAAGAATCCGCACACGTAGACGATGCGATAGGGCAGCACCGATCTGGCGCCGAGCAGGTAGGTCATGGCCCGGTCGCCATAGTAGGACCAGGCGATTGCCGTGGAGAAGGCGAACAGCATCAGGCCAATCGAGACGATGTATTGGCCGTAGCTGCCGAACAGGCCCCGGGTGAAAGCCTCGGTGGTCAGGGGCACCGAATGGAGCAGGGATTCGCCGGATACCACCACCGACTGATCGTCCAGCCTGCCGTCGGTCACCGCAAGCTCGCCATTGACCGGCGCGCCGTCCAGGCTGAATGCGACATTTTCCGCAAAGGAGCGGGCATGAAGCACGGTGACCTCGGCCGCATTCCGCACCCGCCCGTCCACGATCCGCAGCGCGCCGTTGAAATTGCCGACTGTGGAGTCGTCATTGTTGAGATAGGCGAAGATCTGCTGCCGATGGTCCGGGTTGTCCTCGACATAGACGCCGCTGACAAAGCGCAGGTCGGCCCGCTGGAATTCGTTGTCCAGCTTTTCCGCCCAGACTCCCGAACTGAGAATCACCAGCCCGGTGATGGTGCAGATGATGATGGTGTCGATGAAGGGTTCGAGAATCGACACCATACCCTCGTCCGCGGATTCCTCGGTGCGCGCCGAGGCGTGGGCGATGGGGGCGCTGCCCTGCCCCGCCTCGTTGGAATACAGCCCGCGATTGACGCCGCGGTCAAAGGCGTAGGCGAAAGTGGCGCCGAGAAAGCCGCCGGTGGCTGCGGAGCCGGTGAAGGCGTCGGAAAATATCGACAGGAATGAAGGAACGATGTTTCCGATATTGGGAATGATGACGGCGATCGCGCCGATCAGATACAACACCGCCATGGACGGCACCACCGCCGCGGCGAATTTGGCAATGCGGGTAATGCCGCCGATGATCACCAGCGCGAGCAGGGCGGACATGACGATGGCCGTGACCAGGGGATCCAGGGAAAAGGTGCTTTCCAGACCCGCGGCGATATTGTTGATCTGGGGCAGATTGCCGGTGCCGAAGGAACTGAGCACCGTTGCGATGGCGAACAACACCGCCAGCCATTTGAGCTTCAGGCCTTTTTCCATGTAGTACATGGGGCCGCCCGCCACGGTGCCGTCTTCGGTCACGCTGCGGTACTTGTGGGACAGGGTGACTTCGACGAACTTGCTCGTCATGCCGAAGAAGGCGGTCATCCACATCCAGAACAACGCCGCGGGCCCGCCGAGATGCAGGGCAAGCGCCACCCCGCCGATATTGCCGGTGCCCACGGTGCCCGACAATGCCGTGGCCAGCGCCTGAAAGTGGCTGGTTTCGCCCCGGGCGCCGTCCTTGTCGAACTTGCCCTGGGTCACGGCGATGGCGTGGCGGAAGTAGCGGAT
This sequence comes from Pseudomonadales bacterium, assembly GCA_022821865.1. Taxonomy (GTDB): domain Bacteria; phylum Pseudomonadota; class Gammaproteobacteria; order Pseudomonadales; family Pseudohongiellaceae; genus UBA9145. Next base: position 11,442 of record JAJECW010000123.1, on the reverse strand, counting down.
CTGGGGAAACTTGAGATACATCGTGAAGAAGATTCCCGTGGCCAGCAGCAGCGTGGGGAACCAGATGGCGCTGCCGAGAAAGCCGTCGATAAAGATGAGGAATTCGTTTACGCGATCCATTGTCTGCTCCGGTTTCCGCTGTGCCGATCAGTCCTGGGAAATGCTGATTTTCGGGGCGGCGCGGGGCGGTTCGGCGCAGCGCCGGGTGACGGCTTCCGCAAGTTCCAGCCAGGCCGTGTTGGAGGCATGGTCCGGATTGCGCAACAACAGCGGCTCGCCATTGTCGCTGGCTTCGCGGATGGCCGGGTCCAGCGCCGGCCGCGCCAGCACGGCCACGCCGAATTCGCTGGCGAGACGGTCGCCGCCGCCGCTGCCAAAGATCGCCTCGGCGTGGCCGCATTTGCCGCATACATGCATGTTCATGTTTTCAACCACGCCGAGCACGGGCACATCCACCTTGCGGAACATGGCAATGGCCCGGCGCGCATCCAGTAAAGACAGATCCTGCGGCGTGGTCACCACCACGGCGCCGCTGACCCGGGCCGACTGGGACAGGCTCAACTGGATATCTCCGGTGCCGGGGGGCAAATCGACAATCAACCAGTCGAGGGGCGACCAGGCCGTGTCCGCAAGAATCTGCCGGAAGGCGGAAATGATCATCGGCGCGCGCCACACCACGGCGGTGCCCCGGTCCACCAGAAAACCCATGGAATTGCATTCGATCCCGTGAGCCTGGATTGGCCGCATGCGCTTGCCGTCCACCAGTTCCGGACGCACGCCGTCCGCAACGCCGAGCAGGGTGGGAATGCTGGGGCCGTAGATATCCGCGTCAAGCACGCCGACCTTGCCCTTGCCGGACTTCCCGTTGCGGGCAAGAGCCAGCGCGAGATTGACCGCGGTGGTGGATTTGCCCACACCGCCCTTGCCGGAAGCGATGCAAACGATATGCCTGATCTTGCCAAGTTCGCTCAAGGGGCAAACTCCCGTGCGGCTGGTTGATTTCCGTTCCCGCTGCTGCCGCGCAACAGTCGCCGATTATGTTGCATCGCCGACAAAATGCAAATGAGGAGGCATGCCTTCGGAATCTGCCCTGGCGCAGGATGCCAGACGCAAACTTTTCTTTGCATTCCGGCGGGGCGGCCGGTAAGATATGCGCCCTGAATTTTCCAGCCCCGCTGCCGGGGCCTGCTGTGCAAGGTGCCGAATGCCTCAAGTCAAACTGAAAGAGAACGAACCCTTCGACGTTGCGCTGCGCCGTTTCAAGCGTTCCTGCGAAAAGGCCGGCATCCTGGCGGAAGTGCGCCGCCGGGAGTTCTATGAAAAGCCCACTTCGGTGCGCAAGCGCAAGGCCGCCGCCGCGGTCAAGCGTCATCAGAAGAAACTGCTGCGGGAAAGCCGCAAGCTGCAGCGTCAATACTGACGGCAAACCCCAAACCGGTCACCGTTGACCATGAGCCCATTGCAAGCCCGGCTTCGTGAAGCCATGAAGGACGCCATGCGCGCCCGCGACAAGCCGCGGCTGGAAGCCATCCGCCTGGCGCTTGCGGAAATCCGCCGGGTGGAAGTCGATGAGCGAATCGAATGCGATGACGCCAGAATCACCGGGCTGCTTGCCCGCATGGTCAAGCAGCGCAAGGATTCCATCAGCCAGTTCGAGGCTGGCGGGCGCGATGACCTGGTGGCAAAGGAGCAGGGCCAGATCGAAGTATTGAAGGAATTCCTGCCCCAGGCCTTGTCCGCCGGCGAGTTGGCGTCCATCATCGGGGAAGCCATTGCCGAGGCGGGGGCGGAATCCATGCGCGACATGGGCAAGGTCATGGGATTGCTCAAACCCCGGCTCGCCGGACGCGCCGACATGGGCGAAGTCAGCAAGCAGGTCCGGCAGTCGATTGCCGGCGGTCAAGTGCGAGTAGCGGATCCCGCTGGCCCGTCGCCGGGCCGGGAGCCTGCGCCTTAGGCATTCACGGCGAACGCCGTGAATACGTCCCCGCAGGCCCAGGCTCGGCTTCCCGCCCCGCATGCCGCCGCAAATGCCTGCCCTGGCGACGGGCCTCCATAGACTCAGGTTGGCCTCGATACTTTCAGTGCTGGAGTCCAGCGGACATGGCGGGGCTGATTCCCCAGAGCTTTATTGACGAGTTGCTCAATCGCGTCGATATCGTCGATGTGATCGGCCGGCGGGTTACGCTCAGGAAAGCCGGCAAGAACCATGTCGCCTGCTGCCCTTTCCATCAGGAGAAAACGCCCTCCTTCAGTGTGCAGCCGGAAAAGCAGTTCTTTTACTGCTTTGGCTGCGGCGCCGGCGGGAACGCCGTTGGCTTTGTCCAGAAGTTTCACAGTATCGGCTTCCCCGAAGCGGTGGAACTCATTGCCAGGGACGCCGGCCTTGAAGTACCGCGCCAGGAAAGCCGCGGCGAGGCCAGAAGAAGCGCCGAACGAAAGGGCTTGTACGAATGCCTGGAACAGGCGGGCAAGTATTATCAGCGACAATTGCGGCGGCATCCCGGCCGGCGGCGGGCTGTTGACTGGTGCAAATCCCGGGGTGTCAGCGGAGCCACCGCCCGGGAATTCCGGCTTGGCTATGCCCCGCCGGGATGGGAAAACCTGCTCGGGGAACTGGGAACCGATGACGCCTCGCGCCATGCGCTGCTGAAAGCGGGCCTAGCCATCGCCCGGGACGCCGACAAGGAAAAAAAGGGCGATTCCGGCAAGTCTTCCCTATATGACCGGTTTCGCGACCGGGTGGTTTTCCCCATCCGCGACAGCCGCGGCCGCACCGTGGGTTTCGGCGGCAGGGTGCTCGACGACGCCACGCCAAAATACCTCAACAGCCCTGAAACGCCGGTTTTCCAGAAAGGGCGCGAACTCTACGGCCTGTTCGAGGCGCGCCGGGAAAAGGCGGGCAAGCTCATGCTTGTGGAAGGCTACATGGATGTCATCATCCTGGCCGAAGCCGGCATCCGCAACGCCGTGGCGACCCTGGGCACGGCAACCAGCCCTTTCCAATTGCAGCGCATGTTCCGCCAAGCGCCGGAAATCGTGTTCTGTTTCGACGGCGACGAAGCCGGCGCCCGGGCCGCCTGGCGCGCCCTGGAAACCGCCCTGCCGCTCATGGCCGACGGCAAGAGCGCCAGATTCCTGTTCCTGCCCGAAGGCGAAGATCCGGACAGCATGGTGCGCAAACTCGGCGCGGCGGAATTTCTCCAGCTCGTGGATGACGCCCAGCCCCTGGAGACCTTTTTCTTTGACCACCTGAGCGAAAACCTGAACCTCAAGGCCATCGAAGGGCGCGCGTCGCTCAGCAGCAAGGCGCTGCCCCTGGTTCGCAAGCTGCCGGAAGGCGTGTACCGGCAACTCATGCTCGACCGCCTGGCGGAACTCACCGGTGTCGACAGCAAGACCCTGCTGAGCCAGCCCGGCGAAAAGCCCGCCCGCGGCGAACAGGCCTGGGTAACCGAACCGCCGCCCTACGAGATGGAGCCGCCGCCCCGGGATTACCCGCCGGCGCAACCCGGGGAAGGCTGGCAATCAAAAACCCCCAGGCCGCACAACTCCGGGCTGGTGGCGGTCAAGCTGTTGTTGCGCGCATCCGGGATTGCCCTGGCGGCGAAGGTGGATCTGGCGCCGCTCCGCGACGCGGGGGACGACGCCGGCAAGCTGGTGACGGAGATCATTGAAAAAGTGCGCTCGGAACCCGATATAGCGTACTACTCGCTGCTTGAAGTCTGTTACGGCAAAACTTCGATTCGCGGCCAGCTCACCACGGTGATGACCGCGGAGTCGATTGAACCGCTGGAACACCGGAAGCTGGAACTGGAGTTTCTCCAGATTCTTGAGCGGCTGGTCGCCAGAAGCGCCAAGAAGCTCAGTTCGGACGAGCTGCGCCATAAACTGCGCGCCAGAACTGCCGCTAAGCATGAGAGCGACGGGTGAATGGCGCCCCATCAGCCGTTGCCGGGAGTCACATTTTGTTGATGGACATAGGCCCATTGCGAAGTATAATGGTCGGCTACCTTGATTTTGTGCGGCGGCGGTCCTGCGCGCCGCAAGACGGGATTCCATGACTGATTCAATCACGCCACTCGCACCCAAGACCAATCTGAAGGCATTGATCGCCAAGGGTCGGGAGCAAAGCTACCTGACCTACGCCGAAGTCAATGACCATCTGCCCGAGCAGATTTCAGACCCGGACCAGGTGGAAGACATCATTCAGATGATCAACGACATGGGCATCAAGGTCTATGAGACCGCCCCCGATGCCGATTCGCTGATTCTCAACGATGACAGTGACAACAGCACCGACGATGTGACCGCGGCCGAGGCCGCGGCCGCACTCGCCGCCGTTGCCGTGGAAGCCGAAGCCGGGCGCACCACCGACCCGGTACGCATGTACATGCGCGAAATGGGTACTGTGGAGCTGCTCACCCGGGAAGGCGAAATCAAGATCGCCAAGCGCATCGAGGAAGGCATGCGCGAACTCATGAAGGCAATGGCTTGTTTTCCCGGCGTGGTTGTCACCGTGCTCAATGAATATGAAGCCATCAAGGACGACGACCGCCGCCTGAAGGAGCTGATCGCCGGTTACATCGACCCGGACGACAGCAACACTCCGCCCAAGCCGAAACCCGCCAAGCCTGCCGCGGGCAGCGACAGCGATGACGGCGATGAGGAAGAGACGGTTTCCGGTCCCTGCCCCGAAGAGGCGCGCAAGCGGTTCGGCGCCCTGCGCAGGCAGTACAGGCGCACCAATGAAGCCATGGGCAAGTTCGGTCGAGAAGACAAGCGCTCGCTTGAGAAACTCGACGCCCTCGGCGACCTGCTGAAATGCCTCAAGCTGACGCCGCGGCAATTCGACCCCCTGCTCGCCGAGATTCGTGGAGTGATGGGACGCGTCAAGCGCAATGAAAAATACATCCGGACGCTTTGCGTGCGCAAGGGCATGATGGACCGCACGGTGTTCCTGACCACATTCCCCGGCAACGAAGTCAACGATGACTGGTTCAAGCTGCACCTTGAGAAGGCCGGCTCCAGCGCCAACGCCAGACTGTTGCGCAAGGTCAAGCCCGAAGTGCTCCGCACCCAGAAGAAACTGCGTCTGCTCGAAGAGGAATGCGGCCTGACCATCGCCGAAATCAAGGATATCAACCGCCGCATGGCCATTGGCGAAGCCAAGTCGCGCCGGGCCAAGAAGGAAATGGTCGAAGCCAATCTGCGGCTGGTGATTTCCATCGCCAAGAAGTACACCAATCGCGGCCTGCAATTCCTCGACCTGATCCAGGAAGGCAATATCGGCCTGATGAAGGCGGTGGACAAGTTCGAGTACCGCCGCGGCTACAAGTTTTCCACCTATGCAACCTGGTGGATTCGTCAGGCCATCACCCGCTCCATCGCCGATCAGGCCAGGACCATCCGCATCCCGGTGCACATGATCGAGACGATCAACAAGCTGAATCGGGTTTCGCGCCAGATGGTCCACGAAAAAGGCCGCGAGCCGACTCCGGAAGAACTCGGCGAGCGCATGGAGATGCACGAAGACAAGGTGCGCAAGGTGCTGAAAATCGCCAAGGAACCCATTTCCATGGAAACCCCCATTGGCGACGATGAGGATTCCCATCTCGGCGACTTCATCGAGGACGCCAATATCGACAATCCCATCGATTCGTCGGTGGGCGAAGGCCTCAAGGAAGCCACCCGGGATGTGCTCGGCAGCCTCACCACCCGGGAGGAAAAAGTGCTGCGGATGCGATTCGGCATCGAGATGAATACCGACCACACCCTGGAGGAAGTCGGCAAGCAATTCGATGTTACCCGGGAGCGCATCCGCCAGATAGAAGCCAAGGCGCTGCGCAAGCTGCGGCATCCATCGCGTTCGGACCATCTGCGCAGCTTCCTCGACGAATAGCGGGCCTATAGCTCAGTTGGTTAGAGCACCGGACTCATAATCCGTTGGTCCCAGGTTCGAGTCCTGGTGGGCCCACCACTCCCTCGCTACGCTCGGTCCCGGTGGACCTCACCGGACTAGTCCAGCCGCCAATCACAGATTGGCGGCGTTGCGCTCGCGCGAAGCTGACGCTTCGCAGGGACGCTCGCTCCACCCTGGTGGGCCCACCACTCCCTCGCTACGCGCGGAATGACGGAACAAGATTCGTGCGGAATCAGTGGTTTCTGAATTTCGCGGATTGGTGTACCTTCGTTGATTCCGTGTGAGGCCTCGGAGTCAGTCATGGCCAAGCCAGAATCCGGGCGGGGAATCAACCGGCGCGATTTCGTCAAGAGCGGGGTGGCGGCGGGAATTGGCGCCCAGGCGCTGCCGGCGCTGGCGCAGACCGGTGACTGCCAACCCGCTGCCGCAATCCACTGGGACCATAGCGCCGACGTCATCATCGCCGGCGCCGGCACCGCAGGGCTGTCGGCGGCGATCGAAGCCCTGGACCACGGTGCTTCGGTCATTCTCGTGGAAGAGAACTACGACTGCGGCGGCCATGGCATGGTCAGCGGCGGCCGGGTCAATCTCGGCGGCGGCACCAGCCGGCAGCGCGCCCACGGCATTGAAGACTCCGCCGACGCCATCTACCGGGACTGGCTGCGGCATGAGCCACTGCTGAACCGCTATGCGGATCGAGAACTCGCACGGGTCTACGCCGATCTCAGCGCCGAAACCTTTGAATGGATGATTGCAAACGGCGTGGTGTTTCAGGATGAAATCCTCGGCGCCGACTCCCGCAACGGTCGCACCTTGCAATGGCCCGTCTACGGGGAACTGATCACCTCCTACCCCACCCGGCACGGTTCCGGCCTGCTGCGGGCGCTGGAAAAAAGCGCCCGGGCCAAGGGCGCGCAAATCCTGCTGCTGCACAAGATGCGGGACCTGATCCAGGACCCGGACTCGGGAAGGGTAATCGGCTTCACCGCCCTCCACGATGGAGAGACGCTACACCTCCAGGGAACCGGGGGCGTGATCCTCGCCACCGGCGGCCACACCAGCAACGTCAATTTCCGGCGCATGTTCGACCCGCGCCTGACCGGGGAATACCAGGTCGCCGGCGAACCCTGGTCGGCCCAGACCGCCGACGGGGAACTCGCGGCCATGGCCATCGGCGCTTCAATATGGGGCACCGCCAGCCAGACCATGGAGGCGGGCGCCTGGATTTCCAAGACCGCCCACATCGGCTGCCGATGGGGTTATTCCAGCCTCTGGTGGCAGCCCGACAGCCCCATATTCGACAAGGTCCGCGCCTCGGGCCTGAGCGACGTCAACTGGCAGAACGTGATTCTGGTGAAGCAGAACGGGCGCCGCTTCCACGACGAAACGGACGGCGGCCATGATTTCTTCGCCGCGGCGCTTTCCTACAGCGGCGACCCGAACAAGAAAAACGGCGGCGGCCCCATCTGGGCCATCTTCGACGCCGACGCCGTGGCGCGGCAGGAATGGGACCCGACACCACCCAATGTGGACCCGGCGGGCTACTTCTTCAGCGCCGACAGTCTCGCCGAACTCGCCGGAAAAATCGACAATCCCCACCAGACCATCGCCATGCCCGGCGCCGCACTCGAGGAAACCGTGGCCCGCTACAACGGCTTTGTGGATGCCGGCGTGGACGAAGACTTCGGCAAGCGCAATCCCCGCTACAAGATCCAGACCCCGCCATTCCACGCGGCCTGGTCCACGCCCATCCTGCACGATTCACTCTGCGGACTGCGGGTCGATACCCGCTGCCGCGTCATGAACCTGCGGGGAGAACCCATTGCGGGGCTCTACGCCGCCGGAGAATCCATGGGCGGCTTCCCCCAGCACGGCCTCGGCCGCTGCGCCCTCTTCGGCCGCGTAGCCGGCCGCGACGCGGCCAACGCCTGAAACCGTTCGCCGAGTCGTGCCAGGCTAATTCAGTAAATTCAATGACTTGCGAATTTCCTGCTGACAGGCAATCCATCATTCGACAGGGCAGCAGCGCGTGAATATGCGGACATCGCGGCGATAGCGAATTTTCGCTTTCGCGAATTCCTGCGGCGCAGGCTCCCAGGGCGTGTGGAACCGGGTTAGAATCGAAGTCCGGGGGGCGGTTCCCGCGAAAAATCCTCTTGAGGCCTTGTCATGAAGAAATTGCTTGTGTTTGTTATTGCCGTCTCGTTCGGTTTCGGCGCCAGGGCGGAGTTGCGGCTCCATGTGTTCGATTGCGGTCATTTGGCGTTTCCCGATGTCGGCGCATTCGGCATCAGCAATGAGGACACCGAGGTACGGGAACTGTTCGTGCCGTGTTATCTCATCGACCACGACGGCGAACTGATGATCTGGGACGCCGGGCTGCCGCTGAGCGAGGTGGGTCCCCGGCAGGAAGACGACAACGCCTGGTACGAGACTTCGATCATCGACCAGTTGGCCGCCATGGATATCGCCCCCGGGGACATCGACTACACCGCCTATTCGCACTTTCACTACGACCATGTGGGCGCCGCCAACGCCTTCGCCAATGCCACCCTGCTCATCCAGCAGAGCGAGTACGAGGCCGCTTTCGAGACACCCGAGACCAACCCGGTGTTCCAGCCGGAACTGTATGACCAACTCGCGGAATCGGACAAGATCATGCTCGATGGAGACCATGACGTGTTCGGCGACGGCAGCGTGATGATCATCTCGGCGCCCGGCCACACCCCCGGCCATCAGGTGCTGAAGCTCGAACTCGAGAACTTCGGTCCGCTGGTGCTTTCCGGCGACCTCTATCACTTCGAGGCGAGCCGGCGGCTGCGCGCCACGCCGGTTTTCAATACCGACGCCGAGCAGACCCTGGCTTCCATGGACAAGGTGGAAGCGCTGGTGGCCGAGACCGGCGCCACGTTCTGGATCGAGCACAGCCTCGAACTCGCCGAGTCGCTGAACCTGGCGCCCGCCTGGTACGACTGAATCGGACAGTCTTCACTTCGCTGCGCCCCTGCATGCCATCCCGCGTGTAACCCGCAGAATCTTCCTGAAGGAGTCACTGCTTGAGTTGCTGCGACTCCGCGCAGGATGACGGAAGTTGAATCTTCGCGTAAACGCTGTCATTCCTCGAAATTTCTTGAACCCGGCTGCGACAGGAGTAGCATGGGGGCAATGCAAATCAAGAGGAGAGATTCCATGCGCTGCAATCACCCCATTGCAAGGGGACCTCTGGCGGCTGCTGTCGCCCTGGTCCTGCTGCCCTTGTCGAATGCATCCCACGCACAGGAAGACCAGATCGAGGAGGTGCTCGTCACCGGCTCGTACATCCGCCGCAGCGAAGGCTTTACCCAGGCTTCCCAGGTCACCCAGCTCACCGCTGAAGACCTGGAAGCCGAAGGTACGCTGAACATGGCCGAAGTCGTGCAGAACCTCACTTTCGTGAACGGCTCGAGTTCCGCCATCACCAACACGATTCAGGGAACGGATTCGCGTTCCTCGAATATCGACCTGCGCGGGCTCGGCGCGCGCTCCACCCTGACCTTGCTCGACGGCAAGCGGCTGGTGAACGAAAACGTCAACGCGCTGATTCCCACGATCGCGCTGCAACGCATCGATATCGTCGCCGACGGCGCCGCCGCACTGTACGGCAACGAAGCTGTGGCGGGCGTGGTCAATTTCGTGCCCTATGCCTCTTACGACGGTTTCCGGCTCGAAACCTACGCCGAAGGCGACAGCCGCGGCGACTTCGACGAACACTCGGTCCAGGCGCTCTGGGGCGGCGAGATCGGCGAACTCGATGTGGTGCTCGCGGCCCAGATGCGCGCCGCGAGCCGACTGGGCTGGGACGAAAGGCCCCTGCTGGCGCAATCCGGCTTGAGCCAGTCCTCCAATGCCCCCGGCAGATGGACGGTGCCGCCGCGCGGCCCCGACGGCGAGTACACCGGCGGGCGCTATTCGGAAAGGCCGGACCCCAACTGCGGCCAGGTGCGCGAGGGCTACGAGGCAGGCAAGGTCGCCAGTCCCTATGGTTTTCTCACCAACAACGGCGTCCGTTGCCGCTTCGATTACGGCGACACCCGCAGCTACCGCGACCCGTTCGAGAACGCCTCGTACTTCGGCAATGCCACCTGGGATTACAGCGACGATCTGACGCTCTCGCTGCAAGGATCCTGGTCGCGGCTTGCGGAGCGTTCGTTCAATTCCACCGCGAGTTCCGGCGGCCAGGAGAAAATCGCCTTGCTCGACCCGATCCGCGGCGAACTCCCCGGAAATCCATTCCGCGCGATCAACTCCATGGGCCAGCCGCTGTATGCGGTGGATTTCAATGCCGACGGCATTCCCGACCGCGACCCGAACAAGGATCTCAACGGCGACGGCATGCCCGACGCCATCCTGACCGGCAACGGCGGACTCGACCCGTGGATTCCGCTTTACGAAGACGTGATTCCCCGCACCATGCGTCCGATCAACAAGACCATGGGGCTGCCCGGCGCCGGGGTGCGACAGAATTACCTGAGCGAGGACAGCGACAACCTGCGCGACAATCTCGACCATATCGGCCGCTGGAGCGTTCAGGCGGACTTCAACGTGCCCTTTGTCGAAGGCTGGCGGGGAATCGCCGCCTACACCTACAATTACCGGCACTACGAGTACACCAATACCGCCGTGTACAACTTCGCGGCGATTCAGCAGGGGCTGAATTGCGATGTCGTCAACGACCGCGGTTCCTGCTACAACCCCTTCTTCGTGGTCGATCCCGCCAATGCCACGGCGCCCCATGTATTCGACGCCGTGTACGCGGTGGGCACCGAGAAGGTGAAGGATACGCTCGACACCATCGACGTTGTTCTCAACGGCGAAGTTCCGCTTGGCGGTTTCGAATTGCCTGGCGGCGCCATTGGCGCCGCGGCGGGATTCCAGCGCCGCAACGACGAATACACCAATACGCCGCACTTCATCCTGCAGGCCGGCACGCCCTGGATCGGCGCTTTCAACCCGGAACGGGAAACATCCGGCAGCCGCGAAATCGACGCCTGGTTCGCCGAGCTCGCCGTGCCGGTGCTCGACAACCTGGAAATCGAACTCGCGGTGCGGCGCGAAGAGTTCAGCACCGGCCAGGTTTCGACCGATCCGAAATTCGGCGTTACTTACCAGCCGGTGGACTGGCTGATCTTGCGCGCCACCCAGGGCGACGCCTTCATCGCGCCCACGCTGGAGCAGTTGTACAACCCGGTAACTTGCGGACTGCGGTCGATTACCGACCGCTTCACCACATTCGACGCCTTCGGCACGACCTGCGCCGGCGGCAATCCCAATCTGGCCAACGAGACCTCGGAATCGTCCCAGTTGGGATTCGACCTGGTGTTCGACGATTTCGACCTGCATGTCACCTGGAACGAGACCGACTTCCAGAACCGGATCTTCTTCCTGGCGCCGCAGCAGATCGTCGATGTGGACTTCATCGCTTTCAAGGAATGGTCGGGATTCACCGGCAGTGGCGAAGGGTCCGAAAAGCCCACCGAAGA
>JAJECW010000055.1 GCA_022821865.1 Pseudomonadales bacterium | reverse complement strand
ACTCCATCCGTGGAGTTTTTCATTATCGCAAAACAAAAGCGTGGTTTTGTTTTGCTCCCGAATTCAATGGCTTACGCCATCGAATTCGGCGGCACTTCCATGTGCCGCAGGGAAGCTCTGACTTAATCAGAGCTTCCCTGGTGGATGAACCAGTCAAAAAGGCGGCTTGAGCGAGCGGTCGGCGGCCAGGATCAATTCCCGGAACTGCGCCTGAATCGCCGCCAGCCGCTGCTTCGAGTCCGCCTCGAAGCGGCACAGCAGGGCCGGCGTCGTGTTGGAAGCCCGGATCAGGCCCCAGCCGTCGGCGTATTCTACGCGCAGCCCGTCGATTTTGATAATTTCCGCCTGTTTGAAGTCGGCAAGTTCGATGATTCGCTCCATCAGGGAGAATTTTACTGGGTCCGGCGCGGGTATCCGCAACTCTTCGGTGCGATGGCCTTCCGCGCCAGGGTCAAAAACTTTGCTCGCCGGCGCCTCGCCGAGTGAAAGCAGTTCCGCGACCCGGGCGGCGGCGTACACCCCGTCATCGAAACCGAACCAGCGATCCTTGATGAAAACATGGGCGGACAACTCCCCGCCGAGGGGCGCTCCGGTTTCCCGCATGGCCAGCTTCATGAAGGAGTGGCCCGAGCGGCGCATGCAGGGTTCTCCGCCGAGTTCGCGAATGCGCCGGGGCAGGCGGGCGCTGCATTTGATGTCGAAGACGATTTTCGCGCCGGGATAGCGGGGAACGATGTCTTCGGCGAGCAATTTCAGGATCGATTCGGTTTCGATGATGGCGCCGGTTTCATCCACCAGGCCGAGGCGGTCGCCGTCGCCGTCGAAGGAAACGCCGAGGTCGGCCCTCTGCGCCACCACAGCCTCACGCAATTCCGCCAGGTTCCCGGCCACGGTAGGGTCCGGATGGTGATTGGGGAAACTCCCGTCGAGAGCGGTGTGCAGGGCGATCACCTCGCAGGAAAGTCTTTTGAACAGTTCCGGCGCCACCACAGCAGGAACGGCATTGGCGCAGTCGATAACGATTTTCAGGCGCCGCCCGAAGCGCAGTTCGCCGGCAATGCGGGCCAGATAGTCTGCAAGAATCGGCAGTTCCGTCAGGCTTCCGCTGCCGCGGGCGAAATCCTCCTGCTCGGTGCGCGCGCGTATCTGCTGAATCTGGCCGGCGCTGAGGCTGGTGCGGCGGAACACGAGCTTCATGCCGTTGTAGTCGGCGGGATTGTGGCTTGCGGTGAGCATCACGCCGGAATCGAAATCCGTGGTGTGGGTGGCGAAATACAGCACCGGCGTGGGCGCAACGCCAAGGTCGATTACATGGCAGCCGGTTGCGCGGATACCTTCGGCAAGCGCCATGAACAATTCCGGGCTTGACAGTCGGCCATCCCGGGCGGTGAGCAGCGAGTCGATTCCCCGGGCAAGCGCCTCGCTGCCGATGGCCCGGCCGATGTGCCCCACGAGCGCGGGACTGAGCTGTTCGCCGGCAATGCCGCGGATGTCGTAGGCCCGGAAAATTTCCGGCGGGATCGGAGCGGGGCTTGACAGCACACTGGTCATGCCCGGGAGCCTGCGCCGCAGGAATTCACGGCTGCAAATCCGCTCTCATCCGCACCCCTGGCCGTTCGATTTCGTTGCATATTCACCAATATTCGCCTCAATCGATCGGCCAAGGGCGCGGCGATAGCGAATTTTCGCTTTCGCGAATTCCTACGGCGCAGGCTCCCAGGAGTCTGCACCGCAGGAATTCACGGCTGCAAATCCGCTCTCATCCGCACCCCTGGCCGCTCGATTTCGTTGCATATTCACCAATATTCGCCTCAATCGATCGGCCGGGGGCGCGGCGATAGCGAATTTTCGCTTTCGCGAATTCCTACGGCGCAGGCTCCTGGCTGGTTTTAACCGGCAGGCGGGAGGCGATCAGTTCGAGCATTTTTCGCGCCACGGCTTCCTTGCGGGCGCGGGGGATCTCGATTTCGCCGTCGGCGGATATCGCCGTGGCCGCAACCTCATCGCTGTTGAAGGTTTCCGTGGCGTGATTGGCGAACAGCAGGTCCAGATTCTTGCGCTTGCGTTTATCCCGCCCATTGGCGGCCACATCGCCGGTTTCCGCGGCGAACCCCACCACCAGGGGGCGCTCTGCAAGCCTGGCGACTTCGCTGATGATGTCGGGGTTGCGCACCAGTTCGATAGTCATGCTGTCGCCGTCCTTCTTGATCTTGCCCTGGGCAACCTGTGCCGGGCGGTAGTCCGCCACTGCCGCCACGCCGATGAATGCGTCGGCGTCGGCGATCTGCTTCATGACCGCTTCGAACATCTCCCGGGCGCTGGTGACATCAATCCGGCTAACCCGATCCGGCGTTGGCAGGGACACAGGCCCGCTCACCAGTGTTACCCGGGCGCCGGCGGCTACGGCTTCCGCCGCCAGGGCATAGGCCATTTTCCCGGAACTGTGATTGCTCAGGAAGCGCACCGGGTCGATGGCTTCCCGGGTGGGGCCGCCGGTGATGAGCATACGCCGCCCCGCGAGGGGTTCTCCGGCAAACAATTCCGCACAGGAGGCAAGCAGTTCGACTGGCTCGAGCATGCGTCCGGGCCCCACATCGCCACAGGCCTGATCGCCTTCGGCGGGGCCGAACACCAGAACTCCCCGATTGCGGACATCGGTCAGATTCCGCTGTGTGCCCGGGTCGGACCACATGCCCTGGTTCATGGCCGGGGCAAGGGCCACCGGCGCCGATGTGGCCAGCAGCAAGGTGGACAGCAGATCGTCGGCCCGCCCCTGGGCGCAACGGGCAAGAAAGTCCGCGCTTGCCGGCGCCACAAGCGCCAGATCGGCCCAGCGGGCGAGTTCAATATGCCCCATGGCGGCTTCGGCTTCAGTGTCGAGCAGGTCGAGGCGCACCCGGTTGCCGGTGAGGGCCTGCATGGTCAGCGGCGTGACGAACTCCCGTGCGGCCCGGGTCATGACCACGCGCACTTCCGCCCCGGCCTTGATGAACAGCCGGGACAATTCCGCGCACTTGTACGCGGCGATTCCGCCGGTGATGCCCAGCAGAATGCGCTTGTTGGTCAGGGCAGGCATATCCGGGCGCGACTTTCCAGAGGCTTGGCTGGAGAGGGAGGGTTAGGAGCCTGCGCCGTGGGAATTCACGGCTGCAAATCCGCTCCCGTCCACGCCCCCGACAGCTCGATTTCGTTGCATATCCACCAATATTCGCCTCAATCGACCGGCCAGGGGCGCGACGATAGCGAATTTTCGCTTTCGCGAATTCCCACGGCGCAGGCTCCCAAGTATTCTCTGAAAAACTCCATCCGTGGAGTTTTTCATTATCGCAAAACAAAAGCGTGGTTTTGTTTTGCTCCCGAATTCAATGTCTTACGCCATCGAATTCGGCGGCACTTCCATGTGCCGCAGGGAAGCTCTGACTTAAT
>JAJECW010000078.1 GCA_022821865.1 Pseudomonadales bacterium | reverse complement strand
CGGGTGATCATCTACGACAACGACATGAATTATCTCGGCGAGTTCGGCGGCTTCGGCACGGGGCCGGGCCAGTTCAATACCCTGCATGCGGTGGCGGTCGGGCCGGACGGCCTGATCTTCGCGCTCGACCGGTCGGGCGGCCGCGTGAACGTCTACCGGACGACCGACGATCCGGCGGAAGTCGAGTTTCTGCGCGATTTCCCGGGGCTGACGCTGCCGCTCGACATCATCGTCAACGAGGACGACATCTGGATCACGGACCTGGGGCCGCTGCGCTTCATCAACTTCGATTTCGAAGGCAACTACAAGTACACCTGGCTGGTGCCGCCGGACCTGCCCGACGGCTATCTCGAAGTGCACACCTTCACGGTGGATTCGGAAGGCAACCTGATCGGCGGCGACAACCAGTACGGCCGCTCGCAAAAATTCGTCCCCAAGCCCGACGCCGACCCCGAGTTGCTGATCGAACCCCCTTGGGTGAGGGCCGGTGGGCGCAGCCCATAAAAAGCAACGCTTTTTAAGGCCCGAACGGCTCGCCAGGAAGTCGAGACCGGGGTTAATCGAAACCATGAAACCCGCGCCAGGGACGGCATGCGCGGCCTATCGGATTCCCCAGAGAGATTCTGCGACTACGCTTCGCCCCGCGCAGAATGACGTTGGAGAGGGCTTCGTTGCGCGCGGCTGGCGTGGGACACCCATTCCTGTAGATCGGAAATTCCCCAAGGCTTCCTCGTCCGCTGCCTGATAGTGATCTGATCGTCCTGGTCAGCCTGCCGGCCCTGCCCATGGGCATATGCTTCCCCCTCGGCCTGCGCCTGTTCCGCGAATATTCCAGTCAGTGCCTGCCCTGGATGTGGGACTTGGAGGTATGTAGGGAACGGTATTCCAGAACTGTCGTCAAAGGGGAAACTACACAGAATTTAACTGTGGCCGTAGCCAGCTACCGTAAAAGCGCAACTTTTGATAGCATAATTTGATTGCAAGGCAACTTGTTGCCTGACTTTGCTGTTGATCAGGAGGCGCCCAAATGAGCACAAGCATCACAGTCCGAGACATTGATCCCGCGGACAAGTCCTGGCTCAGGCGGGAAGCGCGGCAGACCGGCGTGTCAATGGAGGAACTGGTTCGCCGCCTCATCCATGAGGAACGCGCAAAGACCGAGAATCGTCCGAAACCATCGGAGGCCTTCGCGCGATACTTCGGCGAGCAGCATGGCATCGAGCATCTGCCCTTGGCCCGTAGTGGCTACAAGCCGTTGTCGTTTTCCAGTAAGGATGAGGGATGACCGCCCCGCTCGCATGTTTGATAGACACCAACGTGATTTCGGAAATGATGCGGCCGCGGCCCGAACCGCGCGTCGCGGCTTTTCTGGATTCCATCGCCAAAGACGGCTTGGGTCTCGCATCCATCACCGTTTGGGAAATACTCAACGGCATCGGTCGCCTCGACCCCGGCCGCAGGCGGCGCGTCCTCGCCGATCGTTTCCAGGACTTGGTAGATGATCTGTTCGAGGACAGGATCGTCTACTGGACCTCGGCCGACGCCCGGGCCTGCGCGAACATCATGGAAGACAAGCGCCGTCGAGGCGAAGCGCTGGACGATCATCTTCCGGATGCTATTCTAGCGGCGGCGGCGCTTACTCGCGGACTTGCCGTGGTGACGCGAAACGAGGAGGAATTTCGCAACACAGGTGTCGAGACGGTCAACCCGTGGCCTGCGGCACCGTAACAAAAGAGGGTTGCACAGGGAAGTGCCGCCGAATTCGATGGGTGAAGGCAAGCGTTTTCGAAGCGCGGCTTCGAGCGCGGCCGCAACGGTACGGAGCTATGCTCCGTGACTGGAGCAAGCCATTGAATTCGGGAGCAAAACAAAACCACGCTTTGGTTTTGCGATAATCTTCCCGAAAAATATAACAAGATATATATCTGATCCGTCATGATAGCTCTTGAACCGATCGCTACCGGCTGGGATGAAATCTAACAGGCGGGATTCGCACCTACTGGGGTATTACGGCTATACACGATGCACTGTGCTATCCGGCCAGGACACCCGGCACCGGCAGTTTTCTCTTCAAGGTGCTGAACCCGCCCAGGCTGAGCTGAGTTGTTGCAAATGCGTACGTATTACTGTACGCTTTTTTTCCAGGAGGGAATGCTCATGACGATTCTGAATGCCACTGAAGCGAGATCGAAGCTCTACAGCTTGATCGACGAGACTGCTAAAACACACCAACCTATTGTAATTACTGGAAAAAGGCACAATGCCATCCTGCTCTCGGAAGAGGATTGGAACGCGATTTCCGAAACGCTGCATCTGATGTCGATACCCGGAATGGGGGATTCGATCAAGAAAGGTATGAAATCTCCGGTATCGGAATGCGCCGGGGAACTTGATTGGTGAGCTGGAAAATCGTTTATACGAAACAGGCGCAAAAAGACGCGAAAAAACTCGCCTCGTCGGGACTGAAGGAAAAAGCGCAGGAGTTGCTGCGAGTAATCGGGCGGGACCCTTGGCAAAACCCGCCACCCTTCGAGAAACTCGTGGGCGCTCTTTCCGGCGCCTATTCGAGGCGAATCAACATCCAACACCGAATCGTGTATCAGATTCTTGAAACCGGGCAGGTAGTCAAAGTCCTGCGACTATGGACTCACTACGGCTGAATTGATGAGTGGGGCACATCCTGCCCCAAGAGCCTTTTTCTCCTGAAATTAGGCGTATCCCCGCTTCTTGTGTCAATCTATCAGCATGAACATCAAGACATTGCATTGGGATGCTGCGGATAATCTTCGCACCGAGCAAGACATCGTGGCGTATCTGGAGGCGGCATACGAAGAGGGCGACTCGCGCCTGATCGCCGCCGCGCTTGGCGATGTCGCCAGATCCCGCTCGGTCATTCGAATTCAAATCGAGGCAAGCCGGATTGACGAACGATCGACTGGAGTGTTCCGATTCGAAGTTCCCGATGATCCGGAACAGGAACGGTGATCGTGCCGTCAGCACCGGATTTTTGCATCACGACATGACTGCCTCGTCGTCTCACTTTCGCAAATCCGTTTGATGCAAGAATCCGGCAGACTTGCTTGCCGGACAAAATGCGCAAGCTCTTAGCCAACTGCAACCTCGACTCGGGTTACGTAGACTTCACTATGCAGGCGTCGTTCGACTTCCTCCGCGGGAGCGCATTCAAAAAACAGGGCCAATGCTTCGGCAAGATTGTCGCGCGCCAGTGTAACGGTATCGCCCTGGCTGGCGATATCCAGTTCCGGGCATAACGCAACGTATCCTTCTCCTTCGCGCTCAATAATTGCAGTCAGTTGTCTGTTCATCTTGCCTCTCCACCTGTCATCGCCGGCTGATGAAACTGTCTCGGCTAAAGTTTATTCGATTCCCGCCCGGCAACCTGTAAATCCTTCAGCCATACCCCGCCCCCCGCACGCCGACGTAAACCGAATACAGCGACTGGCTGGCGGTCATGAAGAGGCGGTTGCGGCGGGTGCCGCCGAAGCAGACGTTGGCGCAGACTTCGGGCAGGCGGATGATGCCGATGGCAGCGCCGTCGGGGGCGATGATCTGCACGCCGGGGCGGGCGCCGGCCCAGACGTTGCCGTCGACGTCGCAGCGCATGCCGTCGGCCGAGGTGCGATTGCCCGTGGTCGGGTCGACGAGTTCGGCGAACACGCGGCCGTTGCGCAGGTTTTCGCCGTCCACCTCCCAGACGCGAATGTCCCGGCCGGCGCCGGTGTTGGCGACGTAGAGCAGGCTGTAGTCCGGCGAGAAGCACAGGCCGTTTGGGGCGTCGATGTCGTCGGTTACGCGGTTGATGCGGCCCGAGGCGGGGTCCACGCGATAGACCGAAAGCGGATGCTCCCGCTCGGCCCGGTGGCCTTCGTAATTGCCGCGGATGCCATAGGGCGGGTCGGTGAACCAGATGCTGCCGTCGGGATGCACGGCGGCGTCGTTGGGCGAGTTCAGCGGCCGGCCTTCGTAACTGCCGGCGATGACCGTGACCGAGCCGTCGTGTTCGTACCGCACGACGCGGCGGCCGCCGTGCTCGCAGGAGATCTGCCGGCCCTGGGCGTCGAAGGTATTGCCGTTGCTGTGCCCGGACGGGTTGCGGAATTCCGTCACATGGCCGTCGTCTTCGAGCCAGCGCAATTGCCGGTTGTTGGGTATGTCGCTCCAGACCAGGTAGCGGCCGACGCCACTCCAGGCCGGGCCTTCCGCCCACAAGGCGCCGGTGTAGTGACGCCGGATCGGTGTGTTGAAAAGAATGTACGGACGAAAACGGTCGTCGAGCGCCACCAGGTCCGGGTCGGGATAGCGCAGGGGCGTCTGGCCCGACCAGTCCCGTGGCGCCGCCGGCGCCAGATCCTGCTGGCCCCTTGCCAGAGTGGGCAAAATGGCGGCGCCTGCCAGCGCCGCGCCGAGAAAGTTTCTGCGTTTCATCATAGCGGTATCGACTTCAGCGAGGGCTTGGTGACCTTGCCCATGGCGTTGCGGGGCAAGGCATCCAGCCGTTTGACGTGTTTCGGAATCTTGTAGGACGACATGCGCTCGGCGCACCAGCTTTTCAGCTCCGCGTAATCGAGCTCGTCGCCGTTCTTCGTCACGATAAAGGCCGTGACCGCCTCGCCCCAGACTTCGTCCTCGGCGCCGATGACCGCGACTTCGGCGATGTTCTCGTGGGTCAGCAGCACGCCTTCGATTTCGAGCGCGGACAGCTTGTAGCCGCCCGACTTGATGATGTCCACCGAGGTGCGGCCCATGATGCGGTAATAGCCGTCTTCGATCACCGCCATGTCGCCGGTGCGGAACCAGCCGTCGACGAAGCTTTTCCGAGTGGCTTCCTCGTTGCCCCAGTATTCCAGGAACACGTTGTCGCCCTTGATGCGGATTTCGCCGGGAACGCCTTCGCCATGTATGGGCTGATGATCCTCGCCGAACAACTGCGCTTCCACACCGGGGAGGGGCTGCCCCACATAGCCGGCGCGGCGTTCGCCGTGGTAAGGGTTGGAGATCCCCATGCCGATTTCGGTCATGCCATAGCGCTCGAGCAAGACCTGGCCGGTGAGTTCCCGCCATTGTTCAAACAACTTTACCGGGCAGGCCGCCGAGCCGGAAATATTCAGCCGCATGACGCGGAAACCCGCACACACGGCCTCGACTTCCCGCGCGGGGCGCTGCTCGAGATACTGGATCAGTTTGACGTAGACCGTGGGCACGGCCATGAACACGTTATAGACACCGGCCGCGACCTGGGAGGTAACCCGGGGCAGGTCGAGCCCGGCGAACAAATGCACCCTGGCGCCGGCCCACAGCCCGCAACTGAGAATGTTGATGATGCCGTGAATGTGGTGCAGCGGCAGGAACAGGGGGATCACGTCGTCTTCGGTCCAGGCCCAGGCTTCGATCAGGGTGGTGATCTGGGCATGAATGGTACGATGGGTGCTGACGGTGCCCTTGGGTTTGCTCGTGGTGCCGCTGGTGAACAGCATCATGGCGCGGCGCCCCGGGTCGATTTCCGGCAATTCGCCGGGAGCGTCGGCGAGCAGTTCGCCCACGGTAAGCAATTCCACGCCAAGGGAAGCGCAAAGCTCGCGCAGCTCCTCCGGGGCGTCGGCCTCGGCGAACATTCGGGTCACTCTGGCGCTGCCGAGGTAATGGTCGAGCTCGGCCACGGCGGAAGCCACGTTGAGGGGAACCGCAATGCCTCCCGCGCGCCAGACGCCGTGCATGCAGGTGACGTAATCCAGGCTCGCCGGCAAAAAGAAGGCGATGCGCTCTTCGGCGAGGTCGCCCCGGCCGCCAAGCAGACCGGTGGCAAAGCGGTTGATGCGCGAATTCACTTCGCCATAGCTGTGCGATTCTTCGCCGGCAACCAGGGCAATGCGTTCATTGCCGTCGGTGAGTTGATGAAAATCCGGTTGTGACATGCTAGTGTGCTGTCCCATAAGTTCGCCGCATTTCAGCGCGGCCCCCGTGGTGTGTGGCAAGGCGCGGTCCGCGGGTAATGGCCCGCCCGCCCCATTGCCAGGGAGCGCAACGCGGCCACGCGCCGCGGGGGCCGCGCTGAAATGCGGCGAACTTACGGGACAGCACACTAGTGGAACTGCCGCAGAAAACGCACGTCGTTTTCAAAATACAGCCGCAGGTCGCCCACCTGATAGCGCAGCATGGCAAGCCTTTCGACGCCGAGCCCGAAAGCGAAGCCATTGTATTCGACCGGGTCCACTCCGGACATTTCCAGCACCCGGGGATGCACCATGCCACAGCCCATGACTTCGAGCCAACCGCTGTGGCTGCAGATGCGACAACCCTTGCCACCGCAGGCGACACAGCTCATATCGACTTCCGCCGAAGGTTCCGTGAAGGGGAAATAGGAGGGGCGGAAGCGGACTTCCAACCGCTCCTCGAAAAATTCCCGCAGAAAGCCGACGATGGTTCCCTTCATGTCCGCCATACTCGCTTCCCGGTCCACGAACAAGCCTTCCACCTGGTGGAACATTGGCGTATGGGTCAGGTCCGAATCGCAACGATACACGCGACCCGGGCAAATCATGCGAAAAGGCGGCTCACCCTGCTCCATGAAGTGGACCTGCACCGGCGAGGTATGGGTGCGCAAGACCGTGCCGGGTTCGATGTAGAAAGTATCGTGCATGGCCCGGGCGGGATGATTGGGCGGGATATTGAGGGCTTCGAAATTGTGGTATTCGTCCTCGATTTCCGGACCTTCCGCCACGTCGTAGCCGGCGGCATGGAAGATTCGGGTAATGCGGTCCAGGGTGATAGTGACCGGATGCAGCCCGCCGACTGCCCGGCGGCGCCCGGGCAGGGTCACATCGATTCGTTCTTCCCGCAGGCGGGCGTCAAGGGCGAGTTCGGCCAGGGCCTTGCTGCGGGTTTCGATGGCCTGCCGGAGTTGCCGCTTGGCGAGATTGATCCGCTGCCCGGCCGCGGGCCGCTGGCCCGGGGGCAAGGCGCCGAGGTTCTTGAGGTGGGCGGTAAGCAGTCCCTTGCGGCCAAGATAGCGAACCCGCAGCGCCTCCAGGTTTTTTTCATCGCCGCAGTCCGCAACGGCGGCGAGTGCTTCCCCGGCGAGTTCGTCAAGATCCGGCATGGCGGCGCATCCCGATTCGCGAATCAGGCCGGATCAGGCGGCAAGATTGGCTTTCGCCTGGTCAACGATTGCGGAAAACGCCGGCTTGTCATGCACCGCGAGGTCCGCGAGCACGCGCCGGTCGATTTCGATATTGGCTTTCTTGAGCCCGGCCACGAGCCGGCTGTAGCTGATGCCGCATTCCCGGGCCTGGGCGTTGATCCGGATAATCCACAGGCTGCGGAAAACCCGCTTGCGCGCCTTGCGGTCGCGGTAGGCGTACTGGCCGGCCTTGATGACCGCCTGATTGGCTACGCGGAATACCCGGCTGCGGGCGCCATAGTAACCCTTGGCCTTCTCCAGCACTTTCTTGTGGCGGCGCCTGGCGACGACGCTTCGTTTGACTCGCGGCACTTTCTTTCTCCTGGATGTGGCTGACTACTTGTCGGCAAGCATGCGCCTGACCGCCTTGACATCGGCGGCGTCCACCCCGGATACGCCGCGCAGGTGGCGTTTGCGCTTGGTGGTCATCTTGGTGAGGATATGGCTCCGGTTGGCGGACTTGCGCTTGTAGCCCCCGGCCGTGGTCTTGAATCTCTTGGCGGCGCTGCGCCGCGTTTTCGCTTTCCCGCTATTCACTGTATCCGCCTTTGTGTTTCCGCCCTGGTGACTGCTGTTTGACTTGCCCGTGAGCCTGACGCCGCCCGGGGCCCCGACTATTCTATTGTGACCGGCTGCGCCCCTTGACGGGCGCGAGCACCATGATGATCTGCCGGCCTTCCATCTTGGGTTCCTGCTCCACGGTACCGTATTCCTCAAGATCCTGGCGAATACGCTCCACAAGCTCCTGGCCGATGTGCTGATGCGCCATTTCCCGGCCGCGAAAGCGCAGGGAAACCTTGGCCTTGTCGCCGTCGGTGAGGAAGCGGATCAGATTGCGCAGCTTGACCCGGTAATCGCCTTCCTCGGTGCCCGGCCTGAACTTGACTTCCTTGATATGCACCCGCCGCTGCTTCTTGCGATTGGCGGCGCGCTGCTTCTTCAGGTCGAAAACATGCTTGCCGTAATCCAGAATCTTGCATACCGGCGGCTTGGCGTCCGGGACCAGCAACACCAGGTCGAGTTTGACGTCGGCGGCGGCGTTGCGCGCATCCTCGATGGAAACGATTCCGATCTGGTTTCCGTCTGCCCCGATCAGCCGCACCTGCGGCGCATCGATTTGATCGTTAATGATCGCCTTTTTGGCATCGCTCCTCATAGGCTTAGCGCTTCAACCTCATATAGCTGTCTCCCGGAGAACGCCATCGGAGCCGGAGCGACCGAACTGCGCGACTTCCTCGCCCAGATGGCCGCAAAATGCCGCAACCGTCATCGTACCCAGATCTTCACCTCCCCGTTTCCGCACCGATACCGAGCCTGAATCCGCTTCCCGGTCGCCGACGACCAGCAGCCAGGGGGTCTTCTGTATCGTGTGCTCGCGGATTTTAAAGCCGATCTTTTCGTTTCTCAAGTCCGATGCAACCCTGAAACCCTTGTTTTTCAAGGATTCTTCGACTTTTTGGCAATATTCCGCCTGTTTGCTGGTAATATTCATGACCACGGCCTGCACCGGCGCCAGCCAGGCCGGCAGGGCGCCGGCATAGTGTTCGATCAGCACGCCGATGAAGCGTTCGAAGGAGCCAAGCGCCGCGCGATGCAGCATGACGGGATGCTTGCGGCTGTTGTCTTCATCCACGTATTGGGCGCCCAGGCGTTCCGCCATGAAAAAGTCCACTTGCATGGTGCCGCATTGCTGCAATCGGCCCATGCAATCGCGCAGCGAATACTCGATCTTGGGACCGTAGAACGCCCCCTCGCCCGGCACGAGTTCCCATTCGCGGCCCGTGGCGTCGAGCGCCCGGCGCAGGGCGTCTTCCGCCCGGTCCCATAATTCATCGGAGCCGACGCGTTTCTCCGGCCGCGTGGACAACCGCAGCAACACATCGTCGAAGCCGAAATCCCGGTAGACCCTGAACAGCAATTCCATGAATTCCGCCACTTCCGACTGGATCTGCTCTTCGGTGCAGAAGATATGACCGTCGTCCTGGACGAAATTGCGCACGCGCATCAGTCCATGCATGCTGCCCGAAGGCTCGTAGCGGTGGCAGGAACCGAATTCGGCCAGCCGCATCGGCAGGTCGCGATAGCTTTTCACTCCCTGATTGAATACCTGGACCTTGCCGGGACAGTTCATCGGCTTGAGCGCGTACCGGCGATTGTCCGATTCCACCTTGAACATCTCTTCCGAGAATTTGGCGGCGTGGCCGGACTTCTCCCACAATGAAAAATCAATGAGTTGCGGCGTGTTGATTTCGAGATAGCCGTTTTCGTCCTGCACTTTTTTCATGTAGGATTTGATGACCTGGTAAATCGTCCAGCCTTTCGGATGCCAGAACACCATGCCCGGCGCTTCCTCCTGAAAGTGGAACAGGTCGAGCTGCCTGCCGAGCTTGCGATGATCGCGCTTTTCCGCTTCTTCGATGCGTTGCAGATGGAGCCGCAATTCCTTGGCGTTGGGCCAGGCGGTGCCATAGATGCGCTGCAGCATCTCCCGGTTCGAATCGCCGCGCCAGTAGGCGCCGGCGACCGAGGTCAGCTTGAAAGCCTGGAATTTGCCGGTGCTGGGAACGTGCGGCCCGCGGCAGAGATCGATGAACTCGCCCTGCCGGTAGAAGGACAGCGGCTCACCCGGGGGAATCGACTCGATGATCTCCACCTTGTAGTGTTCGCCCATGCCGCGGAACAATGCCACGGCTTCATCGCGCTCCAGCAGCTTGCGCTCAACGCCAAGGTCTTCCTTGACGATTTCGGCCATGGTTTGCTCGATGGCGGCAAGGTCTTCCGGAGTGAATGGGCGGCTGTAGGAGAAATCATAGTAAAAGCCGTCGTCGATCACGGGGCCGATGGTCACCTGGGCATCGGGGAACAGCCGCTGCACGGCCTGGGCCATAAGATGCGCGCAGGAATGGCGCAGCACTTCGAGGCCGTCGCTGTCGCGATCGGTGACAATCGCCACCCGGGCGTCCCCATCGACCACGTGGGAGGTATCCACCAGCCTGTCGTCCACGCGACCGGCGAGCGCGGCCTTCGCCAGGCCGGGGCCGATGGAAGCGGCAATCTCGGCCACCGAGACCGGCTGTGGATACTCCCTGTTGCTGCCATCCGGCAAGGTGACCGTCAGCATCTCTCACTTCCCGTCAATCGATAAAGGCCGGCAACAATGCCGGCCCGTTAATACAAGTTCCCGGAATACTCAATCTGGTAGGCACGACCAGATTCGAACTGGTGACCTCTACCATGTCAAGGTAGCGCTCTAACCAACTGAGCTACGCGCCTGCATGCCCGCAAGCCGCCATTCCGCTACCGGACTGCGGCGAGCGGCGATTATACGAATTCCCCCAAGGCTAGGGAAGCTCTGATTAAGTCAGAGCTTCCCTGTGGCACAGGGATGTGTCGCCGAATTCGATGGCGCAAGCCATTGAATTCGGGAGCAAAACAAAACCACGCTTTTGTTTTGCGATAATGAAAAATTCCAAGGAGGGAATTTTTCAGAGAATACCTAGTGGAACAGTCCCGCTCTCGATTGGGGTTTGTTGTTACCATGTGCCACGCATGAAAATCGGACAAGGAAACCAATGGAGCGGCAATTCAGGCTTGAGGCGGGGTTTGCTCCGGCGGGAGATCAGCCGGCGGCGATCGGCAGTCTGGTGGACGGGCTGCGGGATGGCCTGCACGCCCAGACCCTGCTCGGGGTGACCGGCTCGGGCAAGACCTTCACCATCGCCAATGTGATCGAGCAGGTGCAGCGGCCCACCCTGGTGATGGCGCCGAACAAGACCCTGGCCGCGCAGCTGTATGGCGAGTTTCGCGAGTTCTTTCCCGGCAACGCCGTGGAGTATTTCGTTTCCTACTACGACTACTACCAGCCCGAAGCCTATGTTCCTTCCTCTGACCTGTACATCGAGAAGGATTCCTCCATCAACGACCACATCGAGCAGATGCGGCTCTCGGCCACCAAGGCCCTGCTCGAGCGGCCCGATGTCATCGTGGTGGCGACGGTTTCGGCGATCTACGGCCTGGGCGATCCCAATGCCTGGTTGCAGATGGTGATGCACCTGAACCAGGGCGGCACGATCAACCAGCGCAATCTGCTGCGGCGGCTCGCGGAATTGCAATACACCCGCAACGACATGGAACTGCGCCGGGCAACCTACCGCGTGCGGGGCGACGTGATCGACATTTACCCCGCGGAGTCCGAGCGCGATGCCATCCGGATCGAGTTGTACGACGATGAAATCGAGCGGCTGTCGTATTTCGACCCTCTCACCGGGCGCGTCATCCGGGAAGTGCCGCGGCTGACGGTGTTTCCCAAGTCGCACTATGTGACCCCCAGGGAAACCCTGATGGACGCCATCGACCGGATTCGCGAGGAACTCGCCGAGCGGCTCAGCTTCCTGCGCGGGGAAAACCGCCTCGTGGAAGCCCAGCGGCTCGAACAGCGCACCCGCTACGACATGGAAATGATCCAGGAAGTGGGGTACTGCGCCGGCATCGAAAACTATTCGCGCTTCCTGTCGGGCCGCGAAGCGGGACAGCCGCCGCCCACGCTGTACGACTATCTCCCCGCCGACGCGCTCGTGGTGGCGGATGAATCCCATGTCTCGATTCCCCAGCTCGGCGCCATGTTCCGGGGTGATCGCTCACGCAAGGAAACCCTGGTGGAATATGGCTTCCGGTTACCTTCGGCGCTGGACAACCGCCCCCTGCGTTTCGAGGAATGGGAATCCCTGACGCCCCAGATCATCTTCGTTTCCGCCACCCCCGGACCTTACGAAGAACGCAGGCAGGGCCAGCTCGTGCGGCAAGTGGTCAGACCCACGGGCCTGGTGGATCCGGAACTTGAAGTGCGGCCCGCTTCCACCCAGGTGGATGATCTGCTGTCGGAAATCCGCCTCGTGACCGCCCGGGAGGAACGGGTGCTCGTCACCGTGCTCACCAAGCGCATGGCCGAGGACCTCACCGACTACCTCGCCGAGCACGATGTGCGCGTGCGCTACCTGCATTCCGATATCGACACCGTGGAGCGCTCCGAAATCCTCCGCGACCTGCGCCTCGGCAGTTTCGATGTACTCGTGGGCATCAACCTGCTGCGGGAAGGGCTCGATATACCCGAAGTCTCACTCGTGGCGGTGCTTGACGCCGACAAGGAAGGCTTTCTGCGCTCCGATCGCTCCCTGATCCAGACCATCGGCCGCGCCGCCCGCAATATCAACGGCAAGGCCATACTCTATGCCGACGCCGTTACCGGCTCCATGCAACGCGCCATGGACGAATCCAACCGGCGCCGCAATCGCCAGCTCGATTTCAACCGCGTTCACGGCATCATCCCCGCCGGCATCAGCAAATCCGTGGTGGACGTCATGGAAGGCGCCTATGCCGGCGCCACCGCCCACCGGCAGCGACGGGTGGCGGAACGGACCGCCAGATACCAGTTGCCCGACACCGACAGTCCGCAACAACTCAAGACGGAAATCGCCCGGCTGGAAAAGGAAATGTACCAGCAGGCCAAAGGCCTCGCCTTCGAACAGGCCGCCCAAACCCGCGATCGCATCGCTGAACTGAAACAGCGTCTGTTTCATTAGGGAAGCTCTGATTAAGTCAGAGCTTCCCTGCGGCACATGGAAGTGCCGCCAAATTCGATGGCATAAGCCATTGAATTCGGGAGCAAAACAAAACCACGCTTTTGTTTTGCGATAATGAAAAACTGCACGGATGGAGTTTTTCAGGGAATACTTGGGGCGCAGACTCCCGGGAGCTTGATACCCCGAATCGACAGGCGGCGATGCTTACGGCAAATGCTAATATGCGCCCCCGATTTTTTTCTGAATCTGTCATGGACTCACTACTCAATGTCGCACTGATTGCGGCTCGCGCCGCCGCCCGCAATCTTGCCCATGGCGTCGACCGCCTTGACCGGGTTCGCGTGCTCGATGCCGGCGACAGCGGCTTCGCCACCAGCATGGACCGGGATTCGGAACGAACCCTGGTGTACCAGATACACAAGCTGTACCCCGCACACCGCATCGAGTCGCGCCTTTCCGGTGACTGTGGCGGCTGCGACGGCCAGGTGGTCTGGCAGCTTGAGCCACTGGCGGGCAATCGCAACTTCCTCACCGGCCTGCCCTGTTTCGGCCTTGCCGTCGGCTGCCGCGTCAAGGGCGTCTTGAGCCATGCCGCCATTGTGCTGCCCCAGAGCCAGGAAGAGTTCAGCGCCAGCCGCGGCCAGGGCGCGCAGCTCAATTCGCGCCGCATCCGGGTGGGCGACGACACCCATCCCGACGGCCGCATGATCGCCCTGCACTCGTCACCCGGACAGAGCGAGCGGTCCCGCGCCATGCAGCAGGCGCTGCAAGCACGACAGGTTTTCGTCCGGCAAAGCGGTTGTCCGGAATTCGATATCGTCCAGACCGCGGCGAATCGGTTGCAGGGCGGCTGGTGCGGGGAAAGCGCCGGCATCGGCGTGCAGGCGGCGGGACTCGTGCTGCGGGAAGCCGGCGGCCTGCTCGCGGGAGAGTCGGGTCAGGCGGATATTTCCGGCGGCGGGGAAACGCTGTACGGCAACCCGCGCATGCTGCGGGAACTTTCGCGTATCCGCAAGGCACTCTGACAGACTTGCCGCGGCAAACTGCGCTATAGTCGCCGGCAATTTCCAGGGAATCTCACATGCCATCCGGCGCCCAACACAAGCTGGTGGAAGGATCCGTCCGGGAATCATTGATCCGGATGACCGCGCCGATGATTATCGGCATGCTGATGATGTTCAGTTTCAACCTGGTGGACACCCTGTTCATCAGCTTTCTCGGCACCGAATCGCTTACCGCCATCAGCTTCACCTTTCCGGTGGCCTTTACCGTGCTGAGCATGGCTATCGGGCTCGGCATCGGCGCCTCGGCGGTGGTGGGCAAGTACATTGGCCGGGGAGACATGGAGCGCGCCAAGGAAGCCGCCACGGTAATCAACTATATCTCCCTGGCCATGGGCTGCGCGCTGGTGGCGCTGTGCTGGATTTTCCTGGACGAGATTTTCGGCCTGCTTGGCGCCAGCGAAGAACTGCTGGTGCCGATTCGCCAGTTCATGGCGATCTGGCTGCCCGGCAGCCTGCTGATGATCTGCATGATGACAGGCAACAGCATTCTGCGCGCCAATGGCAATACCCGCACCCCAAGCATGCTGATGGCGGCGGCGGGCTTTGCCAATGCCGCCCTGGACCCGCTGCTGATTTTCGGCCTCGGCCCTTTCCCGGCGCTGGGCATCCAGGGCGCCGCCTGGGCCACGGTAATCGCCTGGGGGCTGGCGGTGGCCTACCTGTTCCGCCTGCTCGTGTTCGAGCAGGAACTGGTGGCCAGGCAGATGCCCGTCCCTGCCGTGATGAAAGCTTCGGGAGGCGAAATGCTGCGCATCGGCATTCCCGCCGCCGGCGCCAACATGATGACGCCGCTGGCGGCGGGTTTCATGACCGCCATTGCGGCGGGATTCGGCAATAACGCCGTTGCCGCGCTCGGCGTCGGCGGCCGCATCGAACCCATCGCCACCCTGCTCATTCTCGCCATGTCGACATCCCTGCCGCCCCTGATCAGCCAGAACTACGGCGCCGGCCGTCTGGACCGGGTGGCTGAAGCCTATCGACTGTCGATCCGCTTCGTGCTCGTCTGGCAGTTGCTGGTGTTCGCCCTGCTGGCACTGGCCGCGCCGCTGATCGCGGAGGTTTTCTCCGATGATCCGGAAGTGATTTCCACCATCCGGCTGTTCCTGTGGATCATGCCGCTGGGTTTCGGCATGCAGGGGGTCATCATTCTCACCAATTCCTCGCTCAACGCCCTGCACCAGCCCATGCGGGCATTATGGCTGAGCATTGCCCGGTTCTTTGTTTTCCATGTGCCCCTGGCCTGGCTCGGCAGCGTGTATTTCGGGCTTTGGGGATTCTTCGCCGGCGCGGTGGGAGGCAATCTGGCCATGGGATTGATTTCCCTGGCGACTTTCAACCGGGCGCTCAGCGCCGAACTGCGTCTGCGGGAAAAGCCCGCCTGAGGGTTTCGCGCAGGCTCCTGGGTATTCTCTGAAAAATTCCCTCCCTGGAATTTTTCATTATCGCAAAACAAAAGCGTGGTTTTGTTTTGCTCACGAATTCAATGGCTTACGCCATCGAATTCGGCGACACATCCCTGTGCCGCTAGGGAAGCTCTGACTTAATCAGAGCTTCCCTAGCGGCTGAAAAAGCCCCGCACTTCGGAGAACAGCGATTTCTTCTCCTGGGCCGCCACCACCTCCACTGGCGGCGGGGTGTCTTCCACAAGCTCGAAACTCTTGTCCCGCACCGTGGCGGGTTCCTCCATGGCATTGCCTTCGATGTAGCTCAGGCGATTGTTCCGCTGCTGGAAGGCCAGCATTTCCTGGCAGATTTGATTGTACTCGCTCTGGCTGAGCAGCTCGGGCCTTTCTTTCATGTTCAAGGTGAATTTTCTGTCGTTAACCGCTGATAAATAATGCAAGTTCTTCTTGTTTTTGATCAGCAACCCCTCCTCTTCGGCAATCTTGTACAGCGGCGTGCCGCGCAGGGGAATGTAAGGGAAGAAAAAGAAAAATTCAGGCGCGATGCGTCGGTTGAGTTCCAGTGTCTTGCGCATGTTGGCCGCGGTTTCCAATGGAGCGCCGACGATATTGAAAGTCAGCCGGAAGATGCCCGCCTTCTTGCAGTTGTCGGCGGCATTGATAACCTGTTCGTTGGTCATCTTGCGGCCAAGCATTCGCGCCCGGTACTCCTCGTCGCCGCTTTCAATGCCGAACCAGATCGTGTGGCAGCCCGCTTCCGCCGCGGTGCGGCAGAACTCCCCGTTCATCACCTCGACCCGGGAATTGATGGAAAAGGGCAGATGGATTCGCTCCTTGTAAATGGCGAAGAATGCCCGGACGAACTTCAGATTGGACAGGAACAATTCGTCCCAGAACTCGAAATAGCCAACATTGTACTGGTCCCGCAGCCGTTCGAGCTCAACCACCATGGCTTCGGGCTCGTACTTGCGCAGAAAGGTCTTCTTGCTGCGCCAGCCTTCGAGAATGGGCGTATTGCAGCAATAGGTGCAGCGGTAGGGGCAGCCCCGGCCGGTCATGACCGGCAGCACGAGCTTGCCCTTGGGGCCGAAGATCGAGGAGTTGACGCCTTCAAAGCTGCCATCCCGGGAGAAGATGTCGTAATCCGGGAAAGGCAGGGCCGCAAGATCGCCGTTCTGGTGCGCTTCGGTGCGCCAGATTTCGCCATCGGCAAGCTTTTCCCACATACCGTCGGCGGGGCCCGCTTCCCCGCGCAGATGCCGCACGATATTGCCGATGGCGTACTCGCCGTCGCCCACACAGATGTAATCGATATGGGGATTGGCGATGGTCTGCTCCCGGGACAGCATGGCCTGGTAGCCGCCGATGAGTATGGGCAGCGATGGCGTCAGCCGCTTCAGTTCGGCAAAGTAGGGTTCCATGGGAAACCAGTGCGGACTCATGATGGAAAAGGCGATGAGATCGGCATCGAGTTCGGCGATCCGTCGGGCGAAATTCACCGGCGTATAGCGTTCGGCGTCGCGCAGGATCAGCACGGGTTCGAGCAGGACTTCCACATCGGGAAACTCGCGCCTGAGATAGGCCGACATGCTGGCGATGGGCATGGCAATCTCATTGCCATCGGGAGAATAGAACGAAAAAACGAGCCGCAGTTTCTTTCGGTTTACCGTGCCGAAGTAGCGGGATTTATGCCGGGGATAAACGGGATCGTCGCTACTCGCGGCGATGATCCGGGCCTGGGGGTTCATCATCTGTCCCATTCGCGATATGCGCCGCAGTATATCATCAAAGGTGTCGGCCTTCGGCGGTTTTCGATACCTTGGGAATACTATATTCTTCGACCGTGTTGCGAAATTCCATGATGTCATTCTGCGCGAAGCGCAGTCGCGGAATCTCCCGGCATGTGGCGCTGAGCAAGATGGACAGGATTCCGCGACCAAGCGCGGAATGGCGAGTGGCGGCGGGGCGGCGCCAGATTCCAGCCCCGGCAGTGTGGGTTCCATGAATGCGATCGAAGCTCTATTGGGCCGCAATTCGGCGCCCCGGCTGGAGGCGCCGGGGCCGGACGCGGGGCAGTTGGATACGATTTGCCGGGCGGCGCTGCGGGCGGCGGATCATGCCCTGCTCAGGCCCTGGCGTTTTCTGATCGTCCGGGGAGAATCAAGGCGGAAACTGGGCGAGCTGTTTGTTGCCGCCTCCCTGGAGTCGGCGCCGGAAATGACGGTCGCGGAACAGGATCGGCTGCGGGGGAAGACCTTGCGGGCGCCGCTGATCATTGTGGTGATCGCCAGCCACCGGGAGCATCCCGGGGTGCCCGGCATCGAACAGGACCTTTCCGCGGGAGCGGCTGCCCAGAACATGCTCAATGCCGCCCATGCCCTGGGTCTCGGGGCCATGTGGCGCACCGGCTCCATGGCCTACCATCCCCGGGTGAAGCGGGGGTTCGGCCTGGGCGGGGAGGAGAAGATCATCGGCTTTGTGTATCTGGGCACGATCAGCGGCAAGGCCAAGACGCTTCGAGAGGAAGACCCGGCGGATTATTTTGCGGACTGGCCGGCATGAGCGGGCGCGGCGTCGCCATGAATTGCTGGAAGTGCGCCCACCGCATGAATCATGTGCCGCTGCCCTTTTCCCGCTACGAGGAATGTGAAAAATGCAAGGTTGACCTGCACGTCTGCTACGCCTGCCGGCATTATGACCCGGCGGTGACCGACGCCTGCCGCGAGGACCGGGCGGATTTCGTGCTTGACAAGGACCGCGCCAATTTCTGCGATTACTTCCGGCCCGGCAAGAACGCCTACCGCGGCAAGACGCGGCCCGAATCAAAAATCGCCGAACAGCAGCTTGCCGAGTTATTCGGCGAGGATGCCCCGGGGGAGGACGAAGGCGGGAGCAAGGCGGCTCCGAACGAGGCCGATGCGGCACTTGCCGAACTCAAGCGGCTGTTCGGCGACGAAGACTGAGGCCCGGAAGCGCGCGGGAATCCATGCGAAGCACCGTTTTTTCCACTCCCATCATCACCCCGCTGCTGCGAAGCTTTTCACGACTCATGCTGGCCCTGATGGGTTGGAAAATCCGCGGCGGGGAACTCGAGCATCAGCGCTGCGTATTGATCGGCGCGCCCCATACCAGCAACTGGGATTTCCCGCTGATGATCATGGCGGTGCTGGCGCTGAAGCTGCGGGTGTTCTGGATGGGCAAGCACACCCTGTTCCCTTTCCCTTTCGCCGGCCTGATGAAATGGCTGGGAGGCATTCCCATTGACCGAAGCCGGCCCCATAACGTGGTGCGGGAGACCGTGCGACAGTACGAACAACACGACGAACTGATCGTCCTCGTGCCCCCGGAAGGCACCCGCAGCAAGGTGGAGCGCTGGAAAACGGGCTTCTATCACATCGCCAGCAATGCCGGCGTGCCGATCCTTCTCGGCTATGTGGATGCGGGGAAAAAGGAAGCGGGCTTTGCGGATTTCTACCAGCCCAGCGGAAATGTGGAGCGGGACCTGGCGGAAATCCGCAAATTCTATGCGGGCAAGAAGGGCCTGAAAGCGGCCAACACCTGAACCGGCGCTCCCGCGCCGAGCCAGATCCTGTTGCGACCCTGGACCCTGGCGGCGCCACAGGGGCGCCGCCGCATTGCAATCAGCGAACTACAGGGAGCCTGCGCCGTAGGAATTCACGGCCGCAAATCCGCTCCCGTCCACGCCCCCCGGCCGCTCGATTTCGTTGAATATCCGCCAATATTCGCCTCAATCGACCGGCCGGGGGCGCGGCGATAGCGAATTTTCGCTTTCGCGAATTCCTGCGGCGCAGGCTCCTATAGCAGCGCCTGCACCGCCGCCTTGGCTTCGTCGCTGGCGCCGTGGTTCAGGTCCATCACCACCTGGGCCAGGGACTTGGCCCGGGGATCGGCATCGTCGGCTTCAAGAACCTGCGCCATGGCGGCCTTGCCGTCTTCGCTGGCGGCATGCTCGATTCCCATGACGGCGTTCGCCACCGCCTTGAAGGCGGGCCCGACGCCGTCATCGTCGATCAGCGCCTGCAATGCCATCTTGTCATCGTCAGACGGGAAATGGTTCAGATTGATCAACACTCCGGCGATGACTTCGGTAGCCTGGTCATTGTCGGCATATACGAACGGCGCAAAAGCGCAAATCAGCACAGCGGCTATCAGTTTTTTCACCTGGATTTCCTCTGGGAAAAAGTTTCGGGAAAGGCAGTGTACCACCCGCGCGGGCGGAGTAAAGCCTTACTCACATCCTTACTCACATCCAATAGGAAACCACAGCGGCAAGGCCCGCAATGCCGCACAGGGCCAGGGAGCCGAGGCGGAGCATTTGCGAGGTAATCAGATGTACCGAGCGCATGGCGAGCCAATAGCCGAGCAGGGTTGCCGGCAGGAAAGGCAGGGACAGCAGCATCTGCTCCGGGCCGAAGCGATTCACGGTGGCCAGCATCATCAGGGTCAGCAGGCAACTGACGATGAAGAAGGCCGCCATGTTGGCGCGAATGAAATCCGCCGTCTGATTCTGCAGCACCAGCGCCATGGGCGGGCCGCCGATGGAGGTGCTCGTGCCCATGAATCCCGACAGGAAACCGGCGCCGAACATGGCAGGGCGGGTGGGACGAAACTCTACCCGGCCGAGGCTGAGCCAGACCGCGGCAAGCACCGAAAGTCCAAGCCACAGGCCCAGCGTGCGCTGGTCAATCCAGAACACGAGCAGCCCCCCGGCCACAGTGCCGGGAATCCGCCCATAGATGGCGAACCGCAATCCACTGAAGGAAATCGATTGCCGAAAGCGCCAGGCGTTGGCCAGGGAAAGCGTCAGCGCCGCCACGGTAATCGGCGCCGGCACATAGTCGGGATTGATAAAGAACAGCAAAGGCGCCGCAATCACCGCCAGGCCGAAACCAATCGCAGTCTGCACAAAAGACCCGGCCAAAACAATCAAGGCAGCCAACAGCACTTCCATCCTTCCACCCTCCCACCGCTTTTCCAGGTGGTTCTTGCTTCCAAACCAGCCGCGGGCTCATAAAAACCTTTCCATTGGCGCCGCGAAGCCCCCCCCTCACTCCGTCATTCTGCGCGAAGCGAAGCGTGGTCGCAGAATCTCTTTCGGTGGCCACGCAATGAGCTCCCGCGACTGCGCGCAGGATGACCATGGCGGGCGCGTTCAGCGCCATAACGAGAATTGCGGCCCCATAGGAGCCTGCGCCGTAGGAATTCACGGCTGCAAATCCGCTCCCGTCCACGCCCCCGGCCGCTCGACCCTGGCATCAGCGAGGAAATTTTGAAACTCTACATTGCGTTCAAGGCTGAAACGAATTTCGTGGACGTGATCCCTCAGAAAATGCGCCTACTTCTTGCGCTAAACTTGCGTTTCTTTGAACTGCATGATCCAAAGGGCCTGGCCAGGGACGTGACAAACTTGGGGCGCTGGGGTAATGGCGATGCGGAAGTCGAACTCTGCGATTTGGACGGCCTGCCCTATGTAATGGGGCTCGTACGCCAAGCCTTCGAGAAGCAAATGGGCAATGGGGCGGCGGAAGAATAGCGATCATGGGGGGATTCGCGTCGGAAAAGTCGAGGGAAGGATCAGACCGGCACAGCGACAGCGCATAGTGTGAACAGCCCCTAATATTTTGTCCTTACGTACCTGCCGATCATGCCATAACATTGGTAGCCAGTTCGCTTGTGTTTGTGCTTGTTCAACGTCGCATCGCAAGTCTTCCTGTAGAAGGTCTTTCCGCAGACCGTGCACTTGAATACTTACGTTGGATCGCTTGCAGCCCGGAAACCCGTGCTTCGGTTCGCTCTGCGTGCGGGAGAACGCCGCACGGCCCGTGAGCGGCCCTTGCCGAATGAGTTGCCAACGCTGGACCTGGATGTCGTCGGAATGCGCTGAGGCCCCGATGGCGTTAGCTCGATTGAGTATCGCGGCGTGAATGGCGTTTGGGTGGGTTTGACTCCGAGAATTCTGTCGACCAAATAGCTGCGCGGCTGGCCGCTGTCCGCGCGTACGGCCATAAGCAAGACGTCTCCGGCTCGCGAGCGGCGAAGCGAGTAGGCTTCGATCGCTCGCGTCGAACGATTTCCCTGCTTGTCGCGGTAGTCGATGTCCACAAGTAAGCGGTTGGCGGCAGCGAAGCGAATCATTTCGATGAGACTATGTCCTCGGCTGCCTGTGGGCAGAACGACGACGCGCTCGCGGATGAGCGTGTCACCGGCACCGACAGGCATCGCCACAAGTGATGGGGCGATCGTGCCTTGGAGCCAATTGAAGATTTCCGGGAGCGCGTCCCAAAACGTCTTGACCGGGATGAGCGCGGGGAGTTGGTGCTCCAGCATCTGAGTCCAACCAGCCTCAAGTTCCGCACGGTGCGGCTCAAGGTCGGACATGCGTGGAATGCCGATACCCTTGAACTCACACTTGGCGCGCAGGACTTCCATGAAGCGCTGTGGTTCCGGACGGGCTTCGATATTTCGGTAGAGATTTACGACATCATAGAGATCGCGTGGGCGCGTCCGTTCCGCGAGTGCTCTGAATTTCTCCGCGAATGCCTCGGTGTAATCGTAGGCCAAGACTTCGATGCCATCTTCCGGAGCATCGCTGTATGGATGGAAAATCTGCGCGTTGACCGGCGGGAGAACGACCCGCTCGTCGTTGGTCAAGTCAAGCTTGATGCGTGGGAGGGCGTGGGTCGATGAGACGGGGCCTTTGTAACTGATCTTGCCTTGGCATGAGATCTGGCCTCGGGGGTTCTCGCAGACGTCGAACTCCTGTTTGTCGGCCGGAATCTCGATGCCGGTTTGGTCATGGATCCATTCAGCAATTTCGGAAAATGCGCCCTTCAAGAAGTTGGCGTCGAGATGCTGCGGTTCGCGGAGCGTGAAGTCGAGATCCTCGGAAAATCGATAGGTCTCGAAGAAGCATTTCTTCAGGCACGTGCCGCCTTTGAATATCCAACTCTCCGCGAGGTCTTCGTGCCCAAAGATCCCGGCGAGCATCCAGCCGAGAACATAATCCTTCTCCACGACGTGTGGCGTGAGCGATGTCTGGTGAGCTATCGCGAGGATTTCGCGCTTGTCGATCATGGCGTTTCCTCGCGAGCCCAGCGCTCTGGTACGCGCAATCGCCATTTTGTCACGACGAGCGGCCCATCCTGGGCAGGATCGAGCTTCGCATGGCCGCCGCTCAGATGCGGCTCGCAAAGACGGCCCAGTTCAGCGCCACCAGGAAAGCGCTTGGCCAGAAACCCGAGGCGCTTGAAGACAGCGCCGTTGCCGAGGCGCACCGCGTGATCGACTAACTTTTCATCGTCTCGATCATTGCGTCGCAGGTAGGCGGCCAGGCACTCGGATACATGCTGGATGCCGCCGCCGATCGACGGGTCGTCGAGCATGTCGATGATCGTTCGATGAAGGTCGGAGACGGGCACTCGCGTCCGATGGCGCCAGACATGCCTCGTGCCGAAAATCTTTCGCTCGTGGATGTGCTTCAGCGTAAAGAGCGTGCCGTGCCGCTCCTGGCGCTTCTGACGCACGGGCTGTGCGGTTTGCACAAAGATATCCTTGAAGATCTGTTCGGTCAGGTCCCAGTGCTCCGCTGCCGTGCGGCCGCCGATGTAGGCTGGTGCGTAGAGTGCGGGCACGAGTACCCATGGGTCATCAAGGACGCGGTCTGACCCCATGGTGTCGATGGAAGCGGCGACATAGGCACCGCGGCCGACTCGTCTCAACCATCCCTGTTCAACCCAGCGGGACAGGCGTTGGGCGGCGCCGGTACGGTCAAGCTGGAGGGTATCTACCACGTCATCGACGTGAATGACGTCGCCGGCGGTGGACAGCACCCGGGCAAGCTGCGCGCGTCCTCGGGGGAGATGAGTCGTGTGTTCGTCCATATCTCCTGATTAGCATAAAGTGTGAAGTATTGCAATCATACTAATGAGTGCCGGCAGGCGCGGTTGAAGCGTTCGATGTTGCGTTCTGATTCGGTTTTCCGGGCTCCATGTAATTCTGCGTGACGTTGTTATCCCGGCACCAGTCCAGGAAGACTTGTGACAGATATTCGGGTCCGTTGTCGACGCGAATCGCCTTGGGGCGGCCGCACCATGCGACAAGGCGATCCGGGGTGCGGGCGGGTCGAGCATCTGTTCATGATTTATGAGAAGGTGCAAGCGCCACTCGCAACGACCACGAATGGCAGGAGGCGGCGAAGGCGGTTGAGCGAACGACGGCTCAGATCTCCATGACTGCACTATGCGGCACCATACTCACTCCGGCGTTCCCAAAAGGGTTCGCCAGTAGAGTGAGCCAGAGACGCATCTCAGGAGGACGAAAGCACTATTGCAAGGATTACCCCCAGCGCGGACACGAGAAGGCTCCCCGTCCGAAATGCTAAATCAATCCAGTAAGGTCGATTCAAGCGTCTTAAGACGACCTCGACAGATTCTGGACATTTCATCCCGATTGGAGTTACACCGTTTGAAGTAGGATCGTGCTGATCTTCCAGCGCAATGTAAGAACCCGAGCCCTGAGCAAAGACGTACCGAACGTGCGAGACGTTCACGGCCGCGTCATGGGTGTTACCTTCTTTGTCCTCCCGACGAACTACCGCCAGTTTATGCATTTGAGCTTCCTTGGTTCGGTCACTTCAGCTGGCCAACTCTGATGAAATTTGGCACTCAGCATTCGTGAGCATCATTTTTTCATGGTTTGGCCAATGATACATCCGATTCTTTCCGCCGCTTCTACGAGGTGCGCGTCGGAAAGGTGAGCATAGCCCGCTGTGGTCTGATGCCGCCGGTGGCCGAGAATTTTTCCGACCAAGGGCGGGTTCTCGCCGGACATGACGGCCTGACTGGCTACCGTGTGCCGGAGGTCGTGCAGGCGAAGTCTGCCGAGCCCGGCATCGGCGCAGGCCGCGCGCCAGCAGTAGCGCATCGATTCGTAACCCTTGCCGTATGCATAGCTTGCGAGCACGAAAGCACCGGAATCGCGTTCACTAGGCAGCGCCGCGCCTTCCCAACTCATGAGCCACTTTTAGCCAATGGCAAGGTCCGCGTGAGTTCGGGATCTGCAAACCCAATTTCAGCAGAGAACCGCCGCACAACTCAACTCACCCGTATACCAGATTCGAGCATAACTCGATCCCGCGTTGGATAAGGCGCTGTTGAAAGTGATCAGGGCTTACTGGAAAAGCTGATCGGAGCAACCGCATATCGGTCAAACGGCATTCGCTATCTTCTCCAACCGGGTTGCCAAAATGGGTAGTCTTGCTTGGCTACCGGGATCTCCGGGCAGATGGCCCGGCAATGAGTCGAGAAAATTTCTGTTTACCAGCAAGGTGGCGATTCGCCCCGCAAGATGAGCGCGAGCATCGGTTTCCAGTTGTTCGATTTCTTGTACAACTTCCGGCCGGCCGTCGACCACGGCGAGAAAATCCTCCAGGTCGTGGCTCGATGCGTAGTCTCCATGACCCCGCCATTCGAAAGCGGTGAGCTTTGTTAACAAAAAGTAAGGGGCTGAGATAAGCCGGATTTGGCGGCCTGACGGAAGTTCGTACATCTCGGCGCCAGCGAACGCGCGTTCGTACCACTCGTTGCTGAAGCCCAGGATATCGGGGTTGGTAGGCATGACATCCAGGAGTACCCCATGCCCCTTCCACCGGCAGATCGGAGCCTGTTGGGAGCGGTCCTCCGAGAACTGCAATTCCCGAAGCGACGCTGAAATCCGACGGTACTCGGTCAGGGAGGCCACCTCGACGATGACATCGACATCCGTGGTCGCCCGAACTGGCGGAGCCGCCGGGTCTGTTATCAGAAGTCCGGTCGCGCAGCCGCCAAGAAATACCATCTGGTCGCAAAGAGTTCCGAGGCCAGACACGGCTGCCTCCAGTATCGCGACGTTTGGATTCCAGGCTCTAACCATACGCTTTCAGCCGCTTGCCCAGTTCCCGCGAAGCCAATGTCCGCTCGCGGGCCCGGCCGCCGCGAATCGCGTCCACTAGCGCCAGGAGTTGGTATAGCTTGCTGTCCCGCATCGACGCCTCCGGCGCCGAACGAAAAATCGGCGAGAAGGACTCCCCGCGAACCTTGCCTTCCGGGTGGGGCCAGACCGGAACGACGTCTTGAGGCTCGATCAGCATATCGACGAGCGGCGGCGCGCCGTGTGCGGTCGGTATTCCGCGTGTGAGTTCTCCTCTCCGGGGGATGCAAAGATACTTCAGGCCATGAACGAGAAACTCCTCCAGGTTGTTTGTCTGGGGAGCGATTCGGCCGTTGCGCCGGAGCGCCAGTTGCGCGGACAGCGCGCGTCTGACGGCCGAGTGC
The DNA here is from genome assembly GCA_022821865.1 of Pseudomonadales bacterium. GTDB lineage: Bacteria > Pseudomonadota > Gammaproteobacteria > Pseudomonadales > Pseudohongiellaceae > UBA9145. Next base: position 2,319 of record JAJECW010000078.1, on the reverse strand, counting down.
GCCTGGGAGGAGCTAATGCCGAGTTCCGTGGCGAGATTATTGTATGACCAGTCCCGCTGGCCAATGGCCACGAGCTTCAACATCACCAGAATGTCTTGGGGTGCAATATCCACAATCCATCCCATATTCTAGAATATGGAATGAAGAATATGCCTTTGAGGATGCAAGTGCAACCGTGCGGCCGAGGGTGTGCGAGATCGGTTCGATCATCCAGGACATCATCGCCGTGCCCGGTGACCCCACCAGCGACATCTCGCTGATGGAGCAGGTCCATTTCGTCATGAAGGACGGGCGAATCTACAAGCAGTAGGTAGTAGCTTGGGCGGGCGCTACGAATGCCTTCGCGAAGGCGGGTTACAAGCCGCCCTTTACCGATTCGAAGCTGTTCAGCGCCGAGCGGAGGTGTTCCATAATTTCTTCCGCGAGGACATCGGGCTCGGGCAGGTTTTCCAGGTCGGTCATCGAGGCGTCCTTGAGCCAGAATACGTCGAGGCTTGCCTTGTCGCGCTGGAGTAGTTCCTGGCGTGGGTAAGCGCGCCAGCGGCCGTCGGAATTTTCTTCGCTCCAGGTTTCCTCGCGGACATGGCGGTTCATGGGGTTGTAGCACGCTACGAAATCGCGCAGGTGATCGTAGGTCATCGGTTTCTGCTTGAGCGTGTGGTGGATGTTGGTGCGATAGTCGTAGTACCAGACTTTCGATGTTTGCGGGTCGGGGCTGGCGGGGCGGTTGTCGAAGAAGATCACGTTCGCCTTGACGCCCTGGGCGTAGAATATGCCTGTAGGCAGCCGTAATATGGTGTGCAGGTCGGTGTTGTGCAGTAGCTTGCGCCTTATCGTCTCGCCTGCGCCGCCCTCGAACAGCACATTGTCGGGCACGACAACGGCGGCGCGGCCGGTCGTTTTCAGCATCGCGCGGATGTGCTGCACGAAGTTCAGTTGCTTGTTCGAGGTCGTCGCCCAGAAATCCTGGCGGTTGTAGGTCAGGTTCCCGGTTTCCTGCTCGCCTTCCTCGTTGGTGAAACTCATTGAGCTCTTCTTGCCGAACGGTGGATTGGCGAGGACATAATCGAAAGTGAGGGAAGGCGGAGAAATCAGCGAATCGGTTGGCGATACCACCGATTCGCCGGTCATGTCTCCGATTCCGTGGAGAAAGAGGTTCATCAGGCAAAGGCGGCGCGTATTCGCCACAATCTCGTTGCCGTAAAAGGTTTCGTGCTTCAGGAAGCGCTTTTCGTCCCTGTCGAGCGCGCGGTTTTCCGGGTTGGCGAGGAAATCGTGGGCGGCGAGAAAGAATCCGCCGGTGCCGCAAGCCGGGTCGGCGATGGTCTTGCCGGGTTCCGGGCGCGCGCATTCCACCATGGCGCGAATCAGGGCCCGGGGCGTGAAGTACTGGCCCGCGCCCGATTTGGTGTCGGCGGCGTTTCGCTCCAGCAAATCTTCGTAAATGTCCCCCTTCACATCGGCGCCGAGCATGACCCAATTGGTTCCGTTCACCATGTCGATCAGCCGGTACAGTTTGGCCGGGTCGGTAATCTTGTTCTGCGACTTGGTGAAAATCTGGCCGAGCATTCCCTTTTGCCCGCCAAGATTGCGCAGCAGCGCGACATAGTGCGTCTCAAGCTCCGCACCGCGGCGGCTGGTCAGGCTTTTCCAGTCGTAGCCGCCGGGTATGTCGATGTCGCGGCTGTATGGCGGATTGGCGTATTCGTCCGCCATCTTGAGGAAGATGAGGTAGGTCAGTTGCTCAAGATAGTCGCCGTAGGCCACGCCGTCGTCGAGTAGCACGGTGCAGAAGTTCCAGACTTTCGAGACGACAGGCGCTGTGTTCATTTTCCGGATCCCATCAGTTTGCGGGCAAGCGCATTTCCGGTTGAAGTGCGACGGTATCGTTGTTTGGGACTGGTTGGAGCCTCGGGGTCCGTCATTTCGATCAGGCCGGTTTCCAAGGCGGGTTTAAGGTATGCCGCAAGAAAGTGTGTCCGGTTGGCGATGCCTACCTGATCCTGTAGCTCCTGGCGATGCATATCCCTTTCAAGCGCCAGAAGCAACTGCTCTACTTGTACGGTAGCTTGTACGGTAGCTTGTACGGTATCAGGGATTTTTTCCTTTTTTTCCAATTGCTTATCTTGTTGGGTATCCTGTTCCGCAGCATCCCGTCCGTCGTTCGAAAACGATGGATGAACGGCCAGCCGCACGAGAAACCAGCTACGATCTTCATCAGTCTCGAAACTTGGCGGCGACGAGCCGTTGTTGCGCATCGCCCGGAGAATCTTCGGCACGCCGGTCGAACGCCCTTCGGCCAGGTCCAGTTCCTTCAGG
>JAJECW010000132.1 GCA_022821865.1 Pseudomonadales bacterium | reverse complement strand
GATTTCGCCACCGGAAGCTGCGTATCCCCGCGACTGCGATCCGAAGCGGCGGCAAGGGCCGGGGAGACTTGGCGCGGCCCGGCCCACGTGGAGCGCTGGCTGCGGGTGGCGCAGACCTTCTCCGGCGGCGCCAACGACGCCCTGATCGTTACTCCCGCGGAGGCAAGTTTCCACGCCGCCACAGGCCAGCCCGGCTGGCTGCCCGTGGCAGACGCCCTCAGGTGTCTGGAACAGCAGTCCCTGCGGCAGGCGATGTCACAATAGGCCTGAAATCTTCCGTCATTCTGCGACTTCGCTTCGCAGGATGGCCTACACCAGTTTGACCGGGCAGGGATACCGTCCTAGTACCCTGCTCACCGGTGCACCGGTGAGCAGGGTAATGCCTTCGGGCCGCGACGCAATCAAGGGACTCGCAGTATTTCAGACCAACTGGCTTTTGCGCCCTTCCCAGAAGGGTTTGCGGAGTTCGGTCTTGAGCACCTTGTTCACCGGGGACAGGGGCATGGGTTCGGTACGGAAGCTGACGCTCACGGGGCATTTGTAGCCTGCCAGATTTTCCTTGCAGTATGCGATCAACTCGACCTCGCCAACGGCTGTCTCCGCTTCGAGGACGACCACGGCGTGGACCGCCTCGCCCCAGACCTCGTGCGGAATGCCGATGACGGCGCATTCCTTCACTGCCGGGTGGTCGCTGAGCACGTTCTCGACTTCGATGGGATAGACGTTTTCGCCGCCGCTCACGATCATGTCCTTGACCCGGCCTTCGAGGAAGAGGAAACCTTCATCGTCGAGATAGCCCGCGTCGCCGGTGTGGTACCAGCCGCCGCGCATGGCCTCGGCGGTGAGTTCCGGCTGCCGCCAGTAGCCCACCATGATATTCAGCCCCCGGACGACGACTTCGCCGATTTGTCCCGCCGGCAGGAAATGGTCTTCGCTGTCCACCACGGCGACTTCCACATGGCTTGCGGCCCGGCCCACGGAGCCGAGCTTTGCCGCCTTCGGGCCTTCGGTCACGTGGTATTCCGGGTCGAGAATCGTGGCGATGGGGGATGCCTCGGTCATGCCATAGGTCTGGTATTGCCGCGCATTGGGGAGCGCTTCCAGCAGCCGACGCTGCAGCGCGAGGGAGAGCGGCGCAGCGCCACAGGCCACCATTTCCAGCGAAGACAGGTCGTATTCGGAGAAGCGGGGATGGTCCAGCAGCATCTGGATCATGGTGGGTACCAGGGTGGCCGACTGGACGCGGTAGCGCGCAACGGATTCGAGCACGTCGGCGGCGCTGAAGCGCGCCAGAATCAGCACATGGGCGCAGAGCGCGGCGGTGCTGAAGATGCGCGCCCCGGCGGCAAGATGGAACAGCGGCCCGAGAATGATGAAATTCCAGCCCTCCTCCATGAGATAGGCGTCCACGGCGCAGGCGGTATTGGACAGCATATTGCAGTGGCTCAGCATTACGCCCTTGGATTTGCCCGTGGTGCCTCCGGTGTAGAACAGCAAAATGGGGTCATCGCCGGTGCTTGGGGAAAGTTCGGCGTAGCCGCCCGCAGCCATGATGTCCGCCAGGGACCGCTCGTAGTCGCCGGCTTGCGGATTGTCACGGCCGTAGACGATGACTTGGCGGATGAAGCCGCATTGCCGCTGCATTTCCCGGGCGGTTCCGGCGAATTCGGCTTCCGCCAGCAAGACCGAGGGCGTGCAGTCTTCGAGACATTCCCGCAGTTCCCGGGTCGCCAGCCGGTAATTGAGCGGCACGAACATGGCGCCGACCAGGGCCGGCGAATAATAGCTTTCAAAGCAGACCGCGGAATTGAGCCCCAGCAATGCCACCCGGTCGCCCCGGCCCACGCCGAGACTGGCGAACAGCGTGGCGGCGGCGCGGCAGCGGGACGCCACTTCGGACCAGTTCCGGGTATTTCCGCCGAAACTCACCGCGGGCGCATGGGGCGCTTTCTGCGCGGCGTTGAACAAGAGGTCGGCAATACCCGTGCAGCGATTGCCGCGGATGGTGAATTCTTTCACTTTGCCGCTCCATTGGATGCGTCTGTTGCCGGTTTGCCGGGACCGGCCACCAGGCCCCGGTCGTGAAGTCTGGCGATTTCCCCGCTGCCAAGGCCCAGTTCTTCGGCGAGTATCTCGTCAGTATGCTGCCCGAGCAAAGGCGCCGGGGCTGGCGGAAGAGATTCCAGCGCACGGAAATTCAGCGCCTGGGACGGAGTCAGCAAATTGCCGATGCCCGGCTGTTCCATGCGCTGGAAAAGCGGGTTGGCCTCGGAACACTCGGCATCGTCGCGCACCAGTTCGGTGACGGTTTGATACGGTCCCCAGCAGGCTCCGGCACGGTCGAGTTCGGCGGCGGCCGCGGCAAAATCCCGCGCCGCGAACCAGGGCGCGAACAATTGCGCAAGCTCGTCCCTGGCCTGGAAACGGTCGCCTTCGCGGCGGAAATCGAGCCCGAGCTTGCCCGCAAGGGCGCCGACTTCGGCCCGGGTTTGCGTGACTTCGACAATGGACTTCCACTGCCGCGGGCTGACTCCCACGATCATTACCCGCCGCCCGCAGCGGCAGGCGAAATCGTGGCCAAAACTGCCGAACACATGGTTGCCCATGCTTTCCCGTCCGGCGCCGTTGATTTCCACCTCGGCGAGGTAACCCAGATGCCCCATGGCCGCCAGAGCGACATCGGCCAGGGCGATGGACACGAATTGCCCGGCGCCGGTCATACGCCGGTGCCGCTCGGCGGCAAGCAGGCCCAGGGCGATTTGCTGCCCCGCGAGCAGATCCCAGCCCGGCAATGGATTGTTCACCGGACGATCCGCCACGGCGCTGAGCCAGGGCAGGCCGAGGCGGCAGTTGACGGTATAGTCCAGCGCCGAGCCACCGTGGCGGTCGCCGCTGAGGCTGAGATAGATGAGATCGTCCCGCTTCGCCCGCAAGCGCTCGTCGGCGAGCCAGCCCCGGGGCGGGAAGTTGCTGAGGAAGATGCCCGCTTCCGGGCCGGGCCTCGCAATCAGTTCGCTGAGCAGTTGCTGCCCTTCCGGCTTGCGGAAGTCGATGGCGATGGAGCGCTTGCCCTTGTTCAGGCCGTGCCAGTAGAGGCTGTTCCCGCGGGAATCCACGGGCCAGCGGCGGTAGTCAAGGCCGCCGCCGATCAAGTCGAACCGGATCACGTCGGCGCCGAGCTGGGCCAGGGTCATGCCGCCGGATGGCGCGGCGATGAAGGCGCTGCCTTCCACCACCCGCATGCCCTGAAGTATCTTCTGCAAGGAATCTCTCCCGGATTTTCGTGAATACTCAGCCCGTCAACAGATAACCGTTGTTGATGACGATCTTGTCCTGCTCCAGCGACCTGCAGCGAAAGGCGAAGGTTTCGCCCTCGCGCCAGATTTCGGTGCGGATGGTATCGCCGGGATAGACCGGCGCCGAAAAGCGCAGCCGCATGCGCCGGAAGCGCCCCGGGTCGTAGTCGCAGCAGGTCTTCAGCAGAGCGTGGGTGGCGACGCCAAGCGTGCAAAGCCCGTGCAGGATCGGCTCGCGGAAACCCGCGTTGCGGGCGACTTCGGGCACGGCGTGGAGGGGATTGTAGTCACCCGAAAGCCGGTACAGCAGCGCCTGCTGCCGCAGGGTGGGCAAGTCGCAGACGCTGTCCGGCTCGCGCACCGGAACGATGTCGGTGCGCGCCGAGGTCTTGCGTTCGCCGCCAAAGCCGCCGTCGCCCCGGGCGAGAATCGTGGTGACCAGGGTGCAGATGTCCTCGCCGGTGGCCACATCGCGAACCACCCGGTCGGAAATGATCAGCGCGCCGATGCGCTCTCCCTTGTCGATGACATCGGTTACCCGGGTAGTGGCCTCCACCGTGCCCGCAGTGGGGAAGGGCCGGTGCAGAATGATCTCCTGGCCCGCATGCAATACCTTGACCCAGTCCAGGCCGGTATCGTCTTCCTTCGCCCAGAAACCGGGATGGGCCATGATCACCGCCTGGCTTGGCAGCACCTTGAGGCCGACTTCGTAGAGAAAGGCGAGGCAGTCCCCATCCAGCGGGTCCATGCCCATGCCAACGCCCAGGGCATAGAGAATGCAGTCCTTTTCGGTATAGCTGTGGCGAATCTTGCGAAACTTGTGGTCCAGCAGGCTGCGAGGGTCAAATGACATGGTTTCGGTTTCCGGATGGCTCTGCCTGGGCAGGCGGGCGAATTACATGGGGTCCCAACTGAATATGTCGCCGGAACGCGCCAGGGGGGTGAAGTCGGCGGCGAAGGCCGGCAGGGCCCGTTCAAGCACTTGCCGCGGCGTCCAGTTGTCGCCCTGATGCGCGTAGCGGATGGGGCGGTTCTGGTTGAACAGGAAAATTTCGTTGTTGCGCACGCCGAATATCTGGCCCGTGACCTCGGCGGCCGCGTCGCTGCACAGGGCGATGGCCAGCGGGGCGATCTTGTCCGGCGTCATCTGCCTGATCTTCTCCACCCGGGCCTGCTCTTCTTCGGTGCGGGTGGGAATCGTGCCGATGAGCCGGCTCCAGGCAAAGGGCGCGATGCAGTTGGAACGCACCCGGAAGCGGCCCATGTCCAGGGCCATGGATTTTGACAGGCCGACAATGCCGAGCTTGGCGGCGGCGTAGTTGGCCTGGCCGAAGTTTCCGATCAGTCCCGAGGTGGAAGTCATGTTGACGAAACAGCCGCTGGTCCGGGCGCGGAAATGCGGCGCCGCGGCGCGGCTGACATTGAATGTGCCCTTGAGATGCACATTGATGACCGAGTCGAAATCGGCTTCGCTCATCTTGTGGAAAATCGCGTCGCGCAAATTGCCGGCATTGTTGATCACACAATCGATGCGGCCAAAATGATTGATGGCGTCTTCGATGATGCCGTGGGCGGCGTCCCAGTCCGCCACGCTGTCCCCATTGGCCACGGCCTCGCCGCCGCCGGCCCTGATCTCGGCGACCACTTCCGCCGCGGGGCCGGTGTCCTGTCCGCTGCCGTCCTCGGCACCGCCGAGATCATTGACCACGACCCTGGCGCCTTCGGCGGCGGCGAGCAGGGCGATGCCCTTGCCGATCCCCCGGCCCGCGCCGGTTACCACGATCACCTTGTCCTGCAATAGTTTCCGCATTCTGAATGACTCCCCGGGAGCCTGCGACGCAGGCTCCCAAGTATTATCTGAAAAACTCCATCCGTGGAGTTTTTCATTATCGAAAAACAAAAGCGTGGTTTTGTTTTTCTCCCGAATTCAATGGCTTACGCCATAGAATCCTAACCTACCGCACGGGCCTCGGCCACGAGTTGCCGGGCGATGACTTTCAGCGCCAGGGTTTCCTCGGCGCCTTCGAAGATCGACAGCACCCGGGCGTCGACGAACAGGCGGCTCACCATGCTTTCTTCCGCATAGCCAAGGCCGCCGTGCAATTGCATGGCCTCCCGGGTCAGCCATTCGGCGGCCCGGCAACTGAACAGCTTTACCAGGCTCGCTTCCATCTGCCCGCCGCCGGCGTCCAACTGCCGCGCCACCTGGTAACTGAACTGCCGCGCGGCGGTCAGTCTGGCCAGCATGCGCGCGAGTGTAACCCGGCTGAGCTGAAAATCCGCCAGGGGCTTGCCGAATACCCTGCGCTGGCCACTATAGCGCAGCGCCTGCTCGAAGGCCGCCTGCATGACCCCGGTGGCCCGGGCCGCGGTCTGAATGCGGCCGCCGGCGAATCCCGCCATGGTATGGTAGAAGCCTTTGCCGACGCCTTCCCCGCCACCCACAAGATTCGCATCCGGCACGAAGTAATCTGCAAAGAACAGGTCAAAGGAATGCATGCCGCGATAGCCCAGGGTGGCGATGGCCTTGCCGCTGAGACTGCCGCCGCCGGGCTGCTCGTGGCGGAATTCGTGCCCGGGAAAGGCGGGCTTGTCCACCAGCAGCAGGCTCAGGCCCCGGTGTCCCAGGGCCGGGTCGCTATCGGTGCGGGCCAACACCACCAGCAACTCCGAGCGTCCCGCAAAAGTACACCAGGTCTTGCCGCCATTGAGCAGCCAGCCGCGGTCCACCTTGCGCGCCGCCAGCGCCACCGCGGCCACATCGGAGCCGGTATCGGGCTCGGTAATCGAAATCGCGCAAAGCTTTTCTCCCGAGGCAAGCAAGGGCAGCCAGTGTTGCTGCTGCGCCGCCGTACCCCCGGCAAGCAGCGCCCGGGCGGCGATTTCCGGGCGGGTGATCAGGCTGCCCGCGGCGCCCAGGGAGCCGCGGGAAAGCTCTTCGGTAACGACGATCATCGCCAGGCTGTCGCCTTGCCCGTCCGGTTGCATGCCGCCGAAACGCTCGGGAATGCAGGCGCCGAAACAGCCGAGTTCCGCGGCGGCGCGGATCAGGCTTTCCGGGATGTCGAGGTCCTGCCGGTGGATTGCCTCGGCTTCCGGCAGGACGACTTCCTCGGCGAAGCGGCGGAAGCTGTCGCGAACCAGTTCGACCTCTTCCGGCAGCGAGGCGGGCAAACGCTCCCGCTCCTGCTCACAGATGAGTCGACCGATGCTTTCCCAGCGGGCCGACGCCAGATTGGCGTCGAACAAGGCGCGGAACTCGGGCCTTTTGGTCATCAGCTTGATGCGGCCCGCCCCGATTCCCGTTTCCCGGCAGCGAAGCCGCAGCTTGCCAAGCAGGCCATAAAACGATTCCGCGGCAAATCCCAGCGCCAGACCGTGGATCAGTTCATCGTCTTCCGGCTGTTTGCGGGCGTATTCCAGCATGGCGGCAGCCGCCGCCAGGTCGGCAGCCGCCAGGGCAAGTTCATAGGAGATCAGTTGATACCGGTCGAGGCTGGCCGGATCAAACCCGCCTTCCTTTTCGCACCAGCAGCGAAGCTGCCGCGCGATCAAGCCGAGCTGCTGGTGCAACTCGCCGTGGAGGCGCCCGGCCGCCACATGATCTCTTTCCGTATGCGTGATGGGATCGTGCTTCACGGGGCAATGCTTACATATGCCCGATCATGGAAATGCTGCAGATGTTCTGGTGGGGGAAACCGCCGAGATTGTGGTTCAGGCCCAGCTTTGGATCCGCCAGTTGCCGCGCTCCGGCGCGGCCCTGCAATTGCAGGTAGTTTTCGTAGATCATGCGCAGGCCCGAGGCGCCGATGGGGTGGCCGAAGCATTTCAGGCCGCCGTCGATCTGGCAGGGCAGCTTGCCTTCCGCGTCAAACTCGCCATCGAGCACGGCGGTAACGGCCTCGCCTTCCCCGGCGAGTTGCAGGTCTTCCATGGTGACGAGCTCGGTGATGGAAAAACAGTCATGAACTTCGGTCATGCTGATTTCCTCGGCGGGCTGGCGCACGCCGGCTTCGTCATAGGCCCGCCGGGCGGCGATGCGGGTGGTCTTGAGGTGGGAGCCGTCCCAGCTTTCATGGCTGGATTCCGTGCCATTGGAAACCGCAAGCTGCAATGCCTTGACGGCGACGAGATGGTCCTTGCCCAGGGAGCGGGCGATTTCCGGCGTGGTGACGATGGCGCAGGCGGAACCGTCGCTGACGCCACAGCAATCGTACAGGCCGATGGGTTCGGCGATGAAAGGCGCGTCCATCGCCTGCTGCTCGGTGATTTCCCGGCGCAGGTGGGCTTTTGGATTCTTGGCGCCATTGGCGTGGCTCTTCACCGAAACATGGGCCATGGCGCGCTTCAGATCCCGCTTGTTGACCCGGTGCCGGGCACGGTAGCCGGTGGCGAGCTGGGCGAAGGCGCCGGGGGCCGACAGATTGGGCCAGTACATGTCGTTCTCCACGCCCCGGGAGCGTTGCGGCAGGCCGCCGTAGCCGGTGTCCTTGAGTTTTTCCACGCCCAGGGCGAGGGCGATGTCACAGGCCCCGGAAGCCACGGCGTACACCGCGCCGCGAAAGGCTTCGGTACCGGTGGCGCACATGTTCTCCACCTTGGTCACCGGGATGTAGTTCAGGCGCAGGGCGATGGCCATGGGCATGGCGCTGGCGCCCACGTGGAATGCGTCGATGCCGGCGCCGAACCAGGCGGCTTCGATGGCTTCGCGTTCAATGCCCGCATCGGCGAGACACTCCTCGAATGCTTCCACCATCAGGTCGGCGGGGCTGGCGTCCCAGCGTTCGCCGAATTTGCTGCAACCCATGCCGAGGATTGCGACCTTGTCTTTGATGCCCTGGGCCATTGCTGTTGTCTCCTGATGCTCAACTTGCGGAAACCGGCTCCCGCAGGATTTTCGCTTTCCAGAAATATTTGCGGAAGCCGCGGTGCGGATCATACTGCCGCACGCGGAAATGCACCGAGATTCTGGAACCGGATTCTATACCGCCTTCGTCCACTTCGGTGAAATCCATCATCAGTTTGCCGCCGCCGTCGAACCGCACCATGCCGAAGTAGGCCGGGGGGCTCGGGTCGAAGGTGAGGCGGTCGGCGGTCCAGGTGAGCACTTCGCCCCGCTTGTCGGCAAAGGGGTATGGGTCCTGGCTGTCGAGTGCGTGGCATTCGGGGTTTACGCAGTATTTTTCCCGGGGAATCTGCACCGTGCCGCATATCCGGCACTTGCCGCCGAGGAAGGAGGTGACCAGGTCCCGGCGGCGGTTGTAGCCCGAGAGGTAGGTTTGCCGGTCGGTTTCGCCGCGCTTGCCGGTGTCGCGTTCCACCAGATCATTGAAGGCGAGGAATCTGGCGTAGTTGTTTTCTTCCCGGCGCGCCGCCAATGTGCCGGAGACGCCCCGGGCGGGCCGGAAGCCCCCGATGGCGTCGGTCGCGCGGAACAGCAGGGCGTCGCAGCCCTGGCCGAATCCGGTCAGCAGGATCATCTCCCCCGGCTTCGCCGATTCGAGCGCGGCCGCGAGCAGCAGAATGGGCTGCGCGGCTCCCGCCACGCCCACAGCGGCGGCCTGATTGTCGACGATGGCGCCGGGGGCGATGCCGAGCTTTTTCGCCACGGCGCCCGGCGCCCGGGCCTGCTCCGTGGGCAGGATGAAGTGGGCGATGTCGGCAGCGCCGGTATGGCAACTCGCCAGCAAGCCCGCCACGACTTCGGGAATGATCTTCAGATAGCCTTCGTCCCGAATCCAGCGTTCTTCCCAGTCGTAGTCGAATTCGCCGCCGCGATAGTGATCGACAAAATCCGCCGCAAGGCTCTGGCCGCCGAGAAACTCGGCGATCACCGGCCCGCCGCCGGTGGCAACCGCGGCGGCGGCGTCGCCCCAGAGCATTTCCCCCCTCGACCCCGCCTTGGCCCGGCGGTGTTCCGAGGCCACCACCATGCCGTCGCCGCCTCCCCGCAGCAGCGCCAGCAGGCTGGAAGTTCCGGCGCGCTGGGATGCGCCGACATCCACGGCGAGCGTCCGCCGGGGCAGATTGAGCGCTTCCAGCAACACCACCGAATTCTGGCGGTCGAGGAAGGGGAAGGTGGTGGAGGCGAAATACAGCGCCGGCGGAGCATGGCCGTCGAAACCGGCGAGACAGTCACCCGCAGCCTCGACGCCCATGGTGATCACGTCCTCATCCCAGTGGCACATGCTCCGCTCGCCGCGGCCAAGCCCTTTCAGGCTCGCGTCGAACCAGGCATTCGCTTCGGCGATAGCGGCCCGCCGCAGCCGCCCCTGGGGAACATGGGCGCCGAACCCGGTGATTCCTCTGCCCAACTCGTACTCCCCGATGGCATGTCCGCGCCTGAGCGCACAAGACTGCGGATTCTATTGAAAAAGAGCGTACGATGCAGCAATGCCCCAGTCGGGTTGGCAAAACTATGAGCAAAATCTCCAGCGATCCCCTATAATGCTTTTCGCCACTTGGGCGAAAAGACAGACATGGATTACAGCTTGCGTCATCCGCTTGCAAGATTGCCCTTGTGTGTGGGAACTGCGATCACCAGAGGAAACCGAATGACAGAGCGTCGACGCTACAAAAACCCACCTATTGAAGAGGCTGTTTGTGAAATTGGCTTCGATCCCGGGAAGGATTGGGATCTAACTGTGCCTGGAAAGCTTCAGATGGTCCTTGGTGAAGAGTTCTCGGGAAAGCCAGAAGAAAAAAACATTCTGCAAGTTGAACTCAAATTCGAAGAACAAAAGCGGCCACAGTTGCAATATGGTGAAGCACTTGCAAAGGTTCAACTTGCCACAGAGGATGGAAAGAGGTTGGTAGCTGTAGGGCCAGATGTTCTTAGTGTTCATATGTTGCGCCCATATCAGCGCAGTGCGGATCCAAGCACCAGTGGATGGGACGAATTTAGGCCGTTGATATCAAGAGCACTAAATTCTTACTGGCAAGTTTCTGAACCTAAAGGTGTATCTCGTATTGGAATTAGATATATTAACAAATTTGTTCTTCCTCATGGAGAGAATGTGGAAGAGTATCTCAAGAGCGCCAAATTTCAGGTTGAAGGATTGCCGAATGAGCCACTTCACTTCATGAACCGTGTTGAATATGCCTATGAAGACAATACACGGCTACTAATGACTCAAGCGCTAATAAATATGGCAGAGAATAACAAAGAGTATGTTTTAGATCTTGATGTCATTCAGACATATGAAAGCTCAATTCAAAAAAATGAAACATTAGAGATTGCGAAAAATCTGCGAGATCGAGAAAGATCTGCGTTTGAATCCATCATTACTGATAAGGCTAGGGAACTTTTTGATGTCATTTGAATCTGCACAATCAATAGCGCATATAGCCACAGACTCTCTATCAACCTGGGAAAGGGGAATGAACCACCGGCCAGAATTGCATTACAATCTGGCGCGTAAAACAAATGGTACACTAGCGGCATCTACATATGCTGAAGACTCACAAAACGAATGGATTAAATTGTTTGAAAGAATTTTCCTTGATAGGCCGGTTCTAAATATCGATAACTTAGAGTACATCAGATATCATACTCCGTTTGGCCTGAATATAATTGACTTGGATGAAGTAAATGCCGAAAAAAAGAAGTTTAGAAGTTGGCTAATGAATGCATTTGACGTTGAACCTCTGGAGAGTGGGGTTACTCACCCAGCCGAAGAAATAATCAGTCAATTTCTATTAAAGTTGAAGGGTCCGTTAGTTTTTACGTGGCTAGAAGAACTCATCGTGAATACTACTAGACCTGCATTTGTGTCTTCAATAATCCTTTGTCTTGGACGATTCGAACAGTTGGGGACACCCGACTGGCGGGCAACAATAATTAGACAATCTTTAGCTTCAGAAAATACTGAAATTCGAGACGCCGCAGCTCAAGCAGCAGAGTCATGGGGGGGCTCGTCAATACGGGACATTCTTTTACAACATGACGAACAAGTACTTTGGCTTCACGACTATATTCAGAGTATCGTTGAAGATTTAGGGAGCTAGTGGATTAGTATGTTTCTTGCTCGAAAAATATCTCGTTCCAAATGGGATGCACAGGTCGATCCCGGAAAGGACGAGATTTCTGCAGATGCAATTACCGGAGATTTGCGTACGCAAGGAAACCGGCTTTCCCTATGGAGGTGCCGTACTAATAAGGAAAGTGATGTAAACGAGGCTGTTTTGGCAATTGCCGCTGCCGGAGACCGCGTTGATAGCTTTGACATCGTATTGGTTGAAAATCAAGAATTAATCTCCGACGGTCAGAATTTGTATGATTCATTAGGTCGGACACCTATTCCAGATCTTGTTGATCGGCATGTCGACGTTTGTGATCTCGATTACATGAGTCTCGGTAAATTCGCATATAAGATTTTGGCGGCCATAAAAAATAATCAATGTCGAAGAATAAGAAGGAATCAGCTAATTAATTTGTTAAAAACAGCAGCAGAGAAAAATCGATTTGACGAAAGTAAGTTGAAAGAAGGAATAAAAAAAGTGATCAAAAATTAGAAAGCCTTTTTGCCATTCTATGTTACATTGTGCAGGTTGTCGTTAACGAAATACTTCCCACAAGAAATTAGTTGCACTCAGCGCGATAGTCGTTCCAAAATCTCTATAACCAAGTTCACAGCCTCTTCAACTTCTTCATCAGTTGTTTGGAAGCCGAGGCTGAATCGTACCGACGCTTCTGCGTCATCAGGCTTTAGACCTGTTGCATGCAAGACATGCGATGGCTCGGGTATACCTGATGTACATGCGGAACCCGTAGATGCCGCGAGACGAGGCTGAAGTGCTCCTAGGATGTCGTGAGCGGAGAATCCGGTAAAGCAGATATTCGCATTTCCCGGATGCCGCAATGTGCCACTTGGACCGTTTACCGAGACCGGCCAACCCGATTCCCGGATACGAGTCACGAAACTGTCTCGGCGACGACGCAGTTCAGTGCGCTTTGCTCCTATTTCTTCGCCTGTCAGCAAATCTGCGGCTGCGCCCATTCCGACGCAGAGCGGCACCGGGACGGTGCCGGAGCGGAGACTGTTTTGTTGGCCGCCGCCGTAAATCAACGGTTCAAGCCGATCTTGAAGGTCTCGGGTGACGAAGATGACTCCGATACCTTTGGGACCGTACATCTTGTGGCCTGATAGGGTGATTATGTCTGAATGCATCGCAAGCGAAGTCGTGGAAACCGCAATTGGCGCTTGTGCGGCATCGCAATGGAAGACTGCTCCGTGCTTGCGGACGCATGCAGATATTTTTTCTACATCCTGAATCGTACCGATCTCGTTATTTACCGCCAAGATTGAGACTGCGAGGACATTATCGTCTATCATTTTTTCAAGTGTCGATAGTTCGATGAACCCTTCGCGATCAACCGGAATTTTTTCTACGGTGTAGCCGTATTGCTCTTCTAGAACCCTCCCCACGGCGAGAACGCATTTGTGTTCGATGGAACTGACGAGGATACGGTTGCGTTTGCTTTCGGCAGCCCTACGCGCGAGACCCAGCAACGACATGTTGTTGGATTCGGTTGCCCCTGAAGTGAATATGATCTCGTCTGCATCGGCACCGATCAACCGTGCAACTCGATCCATCGAGTCTTCGACAGCTTGTGCAGCTTCCCACCCTAGGCAATGATCCGCAGAGTGGGGGTTCCCGAAAGAATTGCCCAGATATGGCTCCATTTCGGCCAACACTCTTGAATCAATCGGAGTTGTGGCCTGATGGTCGAAATATAGCACTTTTGAAATTTTCAAGCTAATTCAATTAGTTAGATACATAACATTGTGGTACGCATCGGTTTCCGATAACAAAGAAAGGCTGGCGAACCCCCCCAGCAACCGTTGACCGTATCACGCTGTTCAAGGTATTGTCTACCTGGACACTTCGTCCAGTACTCCAAGGAGACAAAGTGCGCGGACCGCTTTTTCAGAACGGCTACACTCCTCAGTTTTCGGGGCACGAAACCTTCCCGCTACGCTACGGGTGGCTAAAAAAGGCATATGACCGGGTAGCGGATACGGAGGAGAATGGCGCCAACCGCAATGCCTGTTGGTCCGACGATGCCATAGCAAGATTCGGTGTCGGAAAAAACATGGTGGGCTCAATGCGTTATTGGGCGAAAGCATCCCGCATTATTCGGGAACTTCCCCCAAACAAGGTTGAAACCACTGAACTCGGTCAGCTGCTATTCGGTGATCGCGGGCGTGACCCGTGGATGGAGCATCCCACCACGCTTTGGTTGCTACACTGGCAGTTCGCAGCACATCCCGAACGAACCACTTGGTTTTGGGCGTTTAGCCACTTCCCCGCAATTTCCTTTGAGCGTGACGACCTGATTCGAAAGCTAGGCCGCTTAGCGAGCGAGCGTGGGTTTCGGGTTGCACAAACCACGCTAAAAAATGACGTCGGTTGTTTTATTCGCACATATGTCGCACGTCAGCCGTCTGGAAAAACCGGACACGATGATGCGCTAGAGTCCCCGCTCACCGAATTGGGACTCATCAAAGCCATTGGAAAAAACGATGGCTTTCGTTTTGTACGCGGCCCAAAATCGACGCTGGGCGATGGTGTTTTTGCTTACGCTCTTCTCGATTTTTGGTCTCGCTTTCATCCCAACGCAGCCACGCTGTCTTTCGAAGTCATCGCTCACGCACCTGGTAGCCCCGGACGTGTGTTCCAATTCGATGAAAACGACGTGGTGGGTCGCCTAATTGTTCTTGAAGATGTAACGGACGGCGCACTCCGGTGGTCAGAAGCTGCCGGGCTCAAGCAAGTAAGCCGCACAATTGAGCTCAACGAAGCCATGACGAAAGACTGGTTGCGTCGTGATTATGCTTCGTGTGGCTGGACGGAGGCTGCCTGATGCTCCTAAAAGAACGTGTCCGCATCGCTCGCCGTTTTCTGAGATCGGTGCGCATAGATACGGACCTGGGGAATGCAAGCACTCTTGATGGCTTCGTTTGTACGCAATCGTCAGCGGATGTATTGACAATAATGGCGCGCCATGTGTCGGAGACCGGACAATGTGCGTTCACTTGGACGGGTCCCTATGGCAGTGGTAAATCAAGTCTGGCTGTCGCGCTTGCTGCACTGTTGAACGGCGACCCCGAAATGCAAGAGCGGGCAGCTAAAGTTTTTGGTCAAAGACTGGCAAACACAATCAACAAAGCCATGCCGACGGGAACAAGAGGGTGGCAAGTCCTTCCCGTCGTCGGCAGACGCGACGATCCTGTAAAGGTAATAGGTGAGGCTGCCAAGGAAACCGGGGTCGTGCTGCGTCAGCCACGTGGTGGCTGGACTGAGATTAACCTCATAAGGGCCCTCACCAAAGCTGCCGCATCCAATCAGAAGACACATGGTGGACTTGTCCTCTTCATCGATGAAATGGGCAAGTTTCTTGAAGCCGCCGCACAGGACGGGTCAGATATCTATATACTTCAGCAGCTTGCTGAAGCAGCTTCGCGCAGCGGTGGTCGTCTCCTGATTGTCGGCGTATTGCACCAAGCGTTTGAGGAATATGCGCATCGTCTTTCGCGTGAAAACCGGGATGAATGGGCGAAGATACAAGGCCGGTTCATCGACCTTGTCGTCGATACAGCCGGGGAAGAGCAAATCGATCTGATCTCTCGCGCGATAAAGAGTGATCATGTAACTGATAAGCCGGGCGCATTGGCATCTTCAGTGGTTGCGCTAGCGCGTCGCGACCGGTCTCGCAAGGAAACCGTGCGACTGGCCTCAATGCTTGAGGCTTGCTGGCCGCTGCATCCAGTCGTTGCCTCGTTGCTCGGCCCTATTTCTCGGCGTCGATTCGGACAAAACCAACGCAGTATTTTCGGTTTCCTCAATTCATCCGAATTGCACGGTTTTCAGGATTTTCTAAACCATGCACATGATGGCGAACTCTACGGACCCGACCGGTTGTGGGATTACCTCCGCGCCAATTTGGAACCTTCCATATTCGCATCACCAGATGGTCACCGGTGGGCGTTGGCAGCCGAAGCGCTAGAGCGATGCGAATCCCTGGACGGCAATGCCCTGCATGTCGGCTTGCTCAAGACAATCGCCGTAATCGACCTGTTTAAGGAACGTTCGGGGCTTCTTCCGAATTCAGAATTGTTGCAATCCTGTTTTCCTGACACGGCGCGCGGAGCTATAGAGGAGGCGCTTTCAGACTTGGATGGCTGGTCGCTCACGATCTTTAAGCGATTCCTGGATGCCTACGCTATATTTGCGGGTAGTGACTTCGATATCGATTTGGCAGTTCGGTCGGCGCTCGATGAAATCGAGGGAGTAGACTTCGAACACTTGAAATCACTTGCCGGCCTTCAGCCAATCCTGGCCAAGCGCCACTATCATGAAACGGGCGCCATGCGATGGTTTGACGTAAACATCGTGCCTGTCAGTGGCATCGTAGAATTTGCTTCCAGTTTTATTCCCGAGCATGGCACGATCGGGCAGTTTCTGCTCGCTATCCCGACCAATGGAGAACAGGAAGACTTTGTCGAAGACCAGTGCAGGGAAGCGGCACGACACAGCAGCGAAGCCAACGGTGAAATCGTAGTCGGCACTTCCAAAGACTCCAGAGCGATCGTACCGCTCGCGCGGGAACTGATCGCGCTAGAAAATGTGAGCAACGACCACTCCGAACTTGCCGGAGACCCGGTTGCCCGACGGGAGGTTTCCGCCAGCTTAGCCGCATTGCAGGCACTTCTCGAAACGGAGATGCGCAAAGCATTCGACAATGCCCTGTGGTTCCGCAAACACCACCAAAAGAAGCGCCTACATCAAGCCGATCTGAACGGTGTTGCATCTGAACTGGCAAAGCAGCGCTTTTCGCAAAGCCCGCGTCTCCATAACGAACTGCTCAATCGTCAGCACCCATCGGGCAGCGCCATAATGGCGCAGAACAAGCTACTACATCGCACGGTCGTCGATGAAGGCAGGCCGCGGCTAGGTATAGAGGGCTTCCCAGCCGAAGGTGGGTTGTTCGCTTCTATCCTCGAAAAGTCGCGACTGTACGTCAAGCAAGGTGAATCTTACCGGTTTAGCCCGCCGACACGAGACGATGATCCTTGCCATTTGACATCCATGTGGCAGGCGGCGCTCAAGCATGTAAAGAACCATGCTGACAGAACCGTGGCCGTCTCGGAGCTCTTCGAGATATGGAGCAAACCACCATTCGGCATCAAGCACGGGATGATGCCTCTTCTCGCTGTTGCCTTTATCCAATCGCAACGCGACATCTTCGCTATCTATCGTGACGGAATCTTCAGGGTTCGATTTGACGATGTAGACGCCGAATACTTGGCAAAAGACGCAGCTATTATCCAGTTGCGCTGGATGGACCTGACTATTATCGCGCGATGCCTTCTATCAGATATGGCTGAGGTCGTTCGTGAGCTCGATAAGACCAATGAGCTAGTACACCTTGAACCAATAGATGTCGGCCGCGGGCTTATGTCGATTTTTGAACAGTTACCACAATGGACCAAACGAACAATGCGACTGTCCGCGAACGCGGCGAAAATTCGCGATCTGTTCAAGCGTGCGCACGATCCGAACCGGTTCTTGTTTGACGACATTCCTGGAACTCTTGGAGAGGATGTATCCCTTGACTCTGATGAGGATCTTCGTCGTGTAATCGAAAGTGTCCATGAAGGCCTCGACGAGCTAGTTAAGGCGTATCCTTCGATGCAACACCGCATGCGTGACCTGATGTTGGCTGAATTGCGGGTTCCAAACATTTCTCCGCAGTCTCTTTCCGAATTGCGCGACCGGGCCGAAAACATCAAGCAGCTTGCCGGGGATTTCAGACTTGACGCATTTGTTGGGCGGCTAGCCAGGTTCGACGGGACGGATGAGGGATTTGAAGGTATTGCGAGCTTGGCTGCCAACAAGCCACCACGCGACTGGGTAGATCCCGACCTCGACCGAGCCATGATCGAAATCGCCGACTTGGCCCAGAGATTTCTCCGTGCTGAAACTTATGCTCGCGTGAAAGGTCGCCCGGATAAGCGTCAAGCCATGGCTGTAGTCATCGGTACAAACGGACGGCCCGCGCCATTGTTCGTGGAATTCGACGTGGCGGATTCTGACCGTGATGAAGTGGAAGCTCTCATAACGCGAGTTGGGGCGGCGCTGAATGAATCCGACACCTCCCGGCGCGGAGTCATCCTCGCAGCGCTAGCAGAATTAAGCACACGTTACATGCAAACTTCCGAGCCGCAAAATTCGAACGGGAAAAGAAGAGTTACCTTGCGATGAAAGACTCCGTGAAGCATGTGCTTGGCCTCTCAGGCGGACGCGATAGCGCGGCCCTTGCGGTACATATGAGGCAACATTATCCAGAATTGGAACTTGAATATTTTTTTACTGATACCGGCAAAGAGCTGCCCGAAGTTTATGAATATCTCGGGCGCTTGGAAGGTTTTCTCGGACAACCGATTTTACGATTGAATCCTGACCGAGACTTCGATTTCTGGCTTAAACAGTATAACGATTTCCTGCCATCCCCCCAGACACGTTGGTGTACGAGGCAGCTCAAGCTTCGTCCATTCGAGCAATGGCTACGCCCGATGCTTGACGACGGCATGACAGTGTATAGCTATGTTGCCATCCGTAATGATGAGGAGTATCGCGAAGGATATTCATCGAAGCATGATCGGCTCATCGTCAAGCTTCCCTTCAAGGAAGCGGGAATCGACAAAGCTGGAGTTCTCGACATACTGAATGGGGCGGGGCTCGGGTTGCCGAAGTATTACGAGTGGCGGACTCGTAGCGGTTGCACCTTTTGTTTTTTCCAGCAAAAAATTGAATGGGTGCGGTTAATGGAACAACACCCCGAAGCGTTTGATGAAGCCAAAGCGTATGAAAAGGACGCCGTGGAGCATGGGTCGCCTTTCACTTGGAGTCAAGGCGAATCCCTCGAAGCACTGGAGCAGCCCGAACGCGTGGCACAAATTAGGACTGAGCACGAAAAGCGACTAGCGCGCATGAAATCAAAAGTTCAGCCGAACCCGCTTAGGCCGGACATTGAGCCGCTGGACATTGACGATCTGTACGGAAAGGCGAAAGTCTGCCTCGCGTGTCACAAGTAGCTAAGGCTGGAGCCACGAAAACATTGTCGCCCAAGCAAGCTCCTTGATCTGCCGAGTCCGATCAGTAATTAGATCAGCGTTCCACGCACCAGATTCACCTACGCTAAGGACCGGTTCGACAGCGCAATTGTATTCTGCCTTCGAAAGCGCATCAGTTGCTCTCTTACTCAACACAATCCCTTTCTGCCTTGCCTCATCTTCCAACTTATCTAGAGCTGCTTGAGAACGCTCGCCTACATGGCAATAGTGCAGATACTTCACGACCCAGTCTTTGTTGTCTACAATCTTGTTGATATCCAGCGGCAAAAGCATCATGTTGCCCACTTCATGTACAAGGTTCTTTGCATAGATATCAGGGTCCCACTTATGTCCCGCAGGAGGATTCTGCGGAGCGACGTGTTCAAGTGACTTAAAATCCTTTGCCATCCAGCGCCCAAGATTAAGCAACGTGCATGACCCCTTTTTTCCCTGTTCGGTGAGTCCGGGATTTTTGATATCAATAATACGGTCATGGCTCGCGATGAAAAGTATGAAGCGACAAATTGTTTTCAGTTCCGTGTAGAGAAGAAATCGCTCAGAAGCCTTAATCCATGATTGCTGATCAACGATGCCGCGGTCAGTCAGTACATCTAGAAAATATTTCTTCAGGCTTGCTGATGATGCAGGTTGGGGATGCCGCTTCAAGTTATGTTCGCCCACAACTACTGGTGTGTTGCCGCCTTTAAAATACCTACGATAGATGTCGTCAAGACCCGATGTGGAATTGGCCGATCGCCAAAGTGTGAAAAACGCCGCACAGGCTTTCGCTCCTTCAATGAATTCGTCAAACGTTGCTTCCCCGTCAACAGCCTGGCTATAAAATCTTGCCAGAATCGGTGCGGAGAGCCTCGAATTCGCGCTTCGAAGATAGCGAACCAAGAGTGAAGCAAATTCTCCTTCCGGATGCGTCTCAAGCCCATTGATGCGATAGGGAACCGCCGATTCCTCCATATACCACGCAAAATAGTAAAAGCTTGCCGTCCGTGCCAGCTTCCTCATGAACTCTCGTTTCTCGTCGATTTCGGATAACTGTTTTTCATAGACACGTGTCATCCATCTTCGCTGTCCACTGAATTTGTTTCCGAGCTTTTCTCCTTCGTAGCAAAGTGCAAAAGTGCTGAGTAATTCATTCGTTCGCCGGTTCTTTTGTTCGTTCGTAGTCGTTACTTCGAAGAGTTCCCGTATCTCGTCCATGTACTCGCACGAAGGTGTCTTGTCCCAGTCATTACCCATGGCCGCTTCGGCTTGCATGACTTGAGGCAGAAACGTTTCCATGACGGTCAGGGGGGTCCCGGTCGCATTGAGAGCTTGGAACATGTCAAACCCCCATTCCTCATGCGTCGGTTGCAAGCAGTTCACGCCGCATCTTCGAAGTAGGTAGTATGTCAACAGCAGGAGTTGATAGGTTGCTGCAGCCCAATAGTTGTTCTGCGCCCTGTCTGCTTCACACTTGTCGACAACCTCCTTTACGCCGCCGTCTTCGTCTTCGAACCCTAGGACGTATTCCTGCAGCCGCGGCGATGTAATGTTTTTCCCTACCGGAAACTGATCGTAGAGACTGGTGCCAGAGATATGTGCATTGCAAACCCAATCAAGCCACTCGTTAATCAACACAACATTTCCTCGCACACGAGTTCCACTCTCGGAATCGAGCGCGGCAAGAGCGATTTTGGCATCTTTTCTGCGTATATAAGTGGCTATATAATGGGCGACGGGAGAGTGGTAGGCTGAATCATCACCTTTGTATGTCCACCGGTCTTTTTGACCTCGAATGATTTTCGGTTTCTGCGGTGGCTGTGCACCCTTACGAAGCTCAATCGAGTGCAGCTTTTGCAAGTCCTCTGTGAAACCTTCTCCCGCATTGCGTAGATCCAAATATGGCGGCTTAGGTGGAAGTCCGTTTAGAAGATCTCTCAGTTTAACGATGATCTGTATAGATATTAGCGCAAGAGTGGAAATGCGTTGCTGCCCGTCTATGACAATCTGTACGGCGGTTGGTTGGGCACGTTCTTCGCCGACCATAACAGTTTCTTTCTTTTTACCGTGAGTAGTCAGTATAGTTGTGCCGAGAAAGGTTGTCGCTTTATCGTCTTCTGAAAGCTCGCGTGCCCCCAGTACAAGATCGTCAAACAACTGATTAATGTTTTCCTCTTCCCAAGTATATTCCCGCTGATAAAGTGGGACAAAAAACCCCTCTCCTGCATTATCAAAGAGGTCTTGTATACATTCTCCGGTAGAGTCGTATTCTTTATGAAGGTCGATATCAGTCATGCTCAGTCTCCGTTAATTACTTCCTTTTCCCCTACAATGGAACTCTAAACTTCATGCCACCTGCTCTTTCCTCAACAGAGTATCCATCGCGTCAGACAGGTTCCAAATAGGTTCCGCGTCCCCGTCCTTGAGCATTTCGACAACTTTTGGTAGCCCCGCCACAGCGAGGCCGTTGGCAAGCGTCATCATCTTGCGCGGCTCAGAGACAATCTGAACATCACCAGTATTTCCAATTGCTATCAGCATCAGCGTGTGAATACGCCAAGGGTCACTACTGAAGATTGACCCGTCGATGATTTTTACGGTTTTGGATTTCACCACATCCGCAGGTTCGAGCTTAAGTCTTGCCGCCACGCAGACTGAAAGGAACCATAAATCGACCATACGTGGAAACGGACTCTGGTCAATCACTGCGTTGGCGCCTCGCTGACAGTACCGTTCGAACGCCTCGTGAAATTGCACTGGCACATTGATATCGATTGCTTGAAATGGATTGAAATATCGATCTGCCATCGTCGTATCCTATGATGCTAGCTCGACCTGCGCATCCGAATGA
Organism: Pseudomonadales bacterium; assembly: GCA_022821865.1. Lineage (GTDB taxonomy): Bacteria > Pseudomonadota > Gammaproteobacteria > Pseudomonadales > Pseudohongiellaceae > UBA9145. Next base: position 5,186 of record JAJECW010000132.1, on the reverse strand, counting down.
AGCTGACAAAGTCGACAGTCTTCTCTGTGATTGCATTCACAACGAAGTACCTTTCGGTCTGCTACACCAGGATCGTTCACAAGAATCTTCGGGTAGAGTGCGGGATTGGTCAGGGTAAATATTTTGCCCCCAACCTTGTCGATAATTTCCTCGCATCCCGCGATCTCATCCTGTGTCAGGAACAGGATCAATTGTGCACTTTCGCGCACCGCTGTACGCAAAATCGAGCGCTTTACGAACCCACTCGTCATGCCGAGCGGCGTGTCAATAACGTTTGGAGCCTCAACTTGACTGACTTTCGTCAGTGCGAGAATGAAAGCAAGAGTTAATGCCCGACGTGATGCACCGTTTAGGTCTCGATCCGGGTTGAGCGTCCTATCTCTCGGCCCGTAAACGATGATGTCGAATTCCTGACTGATTTCAGCGCGTCGGATGATAGCGCCCTGTTCCGGGTCTGCGCCTATCTTCTCAAGGAATATGTGATTCATCAGTTCGCTGACCTTTCCCAATTCCTCGTTTGTGATTCGTTCGTAGGCGCTTCGTAGCACCTTCATCACGTCCTGAATCACATCCCGTTCAGCCAAGATACGCGTACCCCTTTTCTGTTCTTTTAGCAGGCGGTCGCGCTTGGCTTCCAAGTCTTCGATATCGCGCTTAAGGCTTGCTAGCTGAGTTTCGATGGTTGACTGTTTTGTGAGATAGTTGTCGCGCTGGCTTTTGTACTGATTTCGCGTTGCGCGCAGACCCTGGATATCCGTGTCGGGAAGTGAGTCGAGTTGATTCTCCAGAGCGCGAAGCTTCCGGCCTGCTTCGTCACGCAACTCCTGGATGTCGTCGCGGCGCTCAACTACGCTCGCGTATTCCTCCAGCCAGATGCTCGATGTCCCGCTGCCTTCACCCTGTAATGGCTTGGCGCTGTAGTACAGATCAGTGATGACCTCCCGGATTTCGTCGGCCCGCTGGTTGTCTTTGATCAGCTTTTGAATGTGTGCACGACGAGTATCTCCTTCCGGTTGACCCGGTTTTAAGGTTTCACCACAAATACAGACTTCCGCATCAAGACGATCATGTAGCACCGGAATTGTCGTACTAGGTATTTTCCCCTGATCGTGTAATTCCTCCAGCTTGCCAAATGCGGCCGTAAACATGGGCGCAAGCAAATCAGTTGCAATGGATTGGCTACGAAACAGTCCCGAGTGTTCCTTGTTCGCAACCGAAAGCTGCTTGTTGAGACGACCTATTTCCTTCTGCGCACGCTCAAGGTCTGTGGCCAACTTTTCCCTATCACCCTTCTGAAGTGTGGCCTCAATTTTGCGATCAACTACGTTAACTTTTTCGTCGAAAGAAGCGAATTGTTGCTTCGCATCTTCAAGATCGAGTTCGAGTTTCTCACGCTGTCTTTCCTGAATTTCGAGCCGTGATGCTACCTCTTTCAGCTCACTGTCTGCACCGATCCGCTTCGCCTTTCTGTTTACTTCAGCCGCCGCCTTATTGACATGCCTGATCGCGTCGTCGATCACACCGAGGCCGAGCAGTGACCGTATCGCCCGTTGTACTCGACCACGCTTGGTAGACAGGGCGACATCGGCCTCGATGAAACTCAGAGCCCGGTCGCCATCCGTGAAAAAGACATCCCTCAGTTCCGGGGGCAACTCATCATTAATAAGTGATTCCGGTGCATTGACAGGCGTTGCACCAGAGTCGTTCAGCGCAAACAGCTTTACGGTCGAGGCCGATCGGCGCGCCGCGCTGTCTACGTCCTCAAACGCCGAACGCACGAGACGATACCGCCGACGAGTTTCACGCAACTCTTTACCAGCCTGTCGGTGACTCGTGACCTCAAATTCGACTGTAGCTGTGATTGGTACACGTCTGCCATCGCTTACATCCCAATCAATGGGATGAAGACGGAACCCGTTACCCTTGTCAGGTAGCGCGGAGTCTCCATAAAGTGCCCACTGAAGGCCATGCAGAACCGTTGTCTTGCCGGACTCGTTCGCGGCACGAATAACCGTTAACTTGCGATTGGGATCGCAGGAAAAATCAAGTTCCAGATCTCGGAGCAATCGAAAGTTCTGGAATTCGGCGCGAAGCAACTTCATAGATCAGATTCCTCCGTTCCGTCACGTTGTTCACGGTGCGTCGTAAGGAACTGCGCGGTAGCGTCGCACTTTTCGTTGATCTGCTTCTGAATATTCGTGGCCGATACTCGATGGGCACGTTCATATTCCAGAATATCCGAGATCACATTGACAATCTCGTTGCGATAGCCGTCACATCGCTCTTCGACTTCTTCACATTGTTCGAGGATGATCGAGATAATTCTTCGGTCATTCAGCGGCAAAACAACTCCTCCGATTACATGTAGGCAAGGTCCACCATCTCATCGATCAGCGCAAGCGGACCACCCGACCGGCCCGCATTTCGTGCAAGCCCCGCAAACTCACGCGCCCGTTCCAGTTCCGAGCGGACAAGGCTACGCGTATCAGGGTCCCGCCCACTCTCCATCTCGGGCGGCAGAGTGAGCAGGTCGTGGATAACGCTATGCGTCTTGTTGATCGCGCTGCATGTCCGCAACAACCGCCCGCGACGCTGCACCCATTGCCGCTCGACTGTCGTGCTTGCAAGAATGAAAGCCTTGCATAATTGCGGCACGTTCACCCCTTCGTCAAGTACGCGTTTCGCGGTCAACACCTGAATTTCGCCGCTCTGGAAAGAGTCAATGATCTGTTTGGTCAGGTCGCGGTTCGCAGTTTCTTCAGCCGTGAGTTGGTGATACAGAATATTCCGATCACTCAGCAGTCGATTAACGTGTACGAGTTGATCCGGCCCTTTGTCCGATGTGTAGATCAAAGTATGTTTGAGTTGGCCAATATCCTCTGCATCGAGAAGTGATTCCAGCATGGAAATCTTCCCCGACGCAGTTTCCAGCAACGCTCGGCGGTCGCGCAACAGCTTGGCGAGATAATCGTCGGGCTTGCCTCCTTCCTTGTCGCGCCAAGCGTTTTGCTTGATTTTTCCGGTGAGATCGAACCAATCGTCCATCTCGCTTTCAGTGAGATGAACCGGATGCAGATAGTAGTCATACTCCACCAGGCACGTCCCGATCGCTTCTTCGAGCGTGAAACTGAACACGACGGGTCCGAAAAAGTCGAACAGTGCTTCGGTTCCTTCCGCGTCATACTGACGAATCGGCGTGGCTGACAGGGCAAGACGGTGTTCGAAAAACTCTGGCGGGTTTGCCACGAAGGACTCGCGACCCAAATTGTGCGCTTCGTCTGCGACTAACAGTTTGGGGCAGTCGAATCTGGCAACCACACCTAGAAACTCCGATGTGCATAACGTGTCATGGCTGACCACGACGATACCAACGTCTGACAAGCCATTACGAAACCGGCGGTTTATTTTTTGTAGTTCCCTTGCTCGCCCCGCTCCGCCTCCATATGTGGTGAGATTAACCGGTTTCAGGCCAAACGGTGTGATTTCTTCGCACCATTGCTCGACTAAAGGAATATAGGGAGCGGCAACGACGATCAGCAGCGGGCTTTGCGCCTGATAGAGGCGGTGGGCAGCTATCATCGATGTGATCGTTTTGCCTGAACCAGTTGCCATTTCCAGTACGCCACGATGTCCAGCCTCACACCAAGCGTTGACCGCTTTACCTTGGTGTTCGAACGGGCCATCTTCATATCGCAGCCAGCCCGGCACCTTGAAGCCTGGCTTTTGTAATGTGGTGGTTATGTATGAACTAGGTTCTTCCGAAATCTTCGATGCGCTGCTATAAATTTCTCGTAACTCATCTTCAGTCGGAGGGGTTGTGGAATCGTAGTTTCGCAACAACTTCTGCTTTACTGCATCTGGCATTGCTATCACGAGGCAATTTTCGTCGTTATTTTCCCACAGGCGACTGAACTCGTTCCTCAGTTTTTTTGTTATAACAGCCTGGTTTGTATCCTGCCACGAACGCGATATAGCTATCTGCTCGATGTTCTTGAGTATTCCAGCGAATGTAACGTTACTTGAGCCATGTACGACAACGGCATCTTCGCCTTTTTCAAACCGCCAAACCTTCGGATGAAACAAAGCATCTTTCATGAGAGCGATCTTGATTTCGATGCGTCCTTCTCGTAATAACCAAGAGAAACATTTCAATGTATGCCGTTGTAGCAAATCTTTGGTAATTACAAATTCTTCCAGTAATCTATCGGCTACATCGCATGCCACTTCGAGGCCATCCTCAATAGCGGCTTGGTCTTCTGCGCGCAATAAGGGACTTATGATCAATCTGAAGTTGTTCCGAGAGGCGTTGATATAGGTCGCCAGCCCCGGTGCTAGTGAGGCCAGAACCTCACTTGAGAAGAAACCAACCATGCAATCAACCGTATCAGCCACTTGGAAACCGGGAATCAGCACTTCTTCGGCAAGGGGATCGGTCGGCAGCATATAGAGCGGATGGATATGATCCAAAAACCTCAATGATTGTCTCAGCCCTGCGGTCATTTGGATACCTTGCTACACTAACCTGCTAAGTCTAAAGCAATTTTTCTCAATCTGCACGATGCCGCACACCTTGCAGGAAAAACATTTCCTGCTTCCAGCCACCCAACAATAATCGCCCTTGTGTGCAGCATCTGTCACTCCACCGTTTCCGCGCCACACATCCAGTGTGCATAACCTCATTGCCGAAATCAATTTCCGCGCCTGTCGTGTAGACTACAGCAAGTGAGCATGCGGGCGAGCTTTTTCCTAGCTTCAAGTCGCACCAACGTCATTTCGTGCGGAGCGAAGTGGAGTCGCAGATCCTCCCGAAGTGGCCACCCGATGAGATTCTGCGACTACGCACGGAATGACGGGAAGGGAGTTTGGTCCGCCTGGAGTCAAACTTGCGGCTTATCCGCCGTGTGGCAAGCCCGCTGGCGGCACTGCAGGAAATTGCGCACATGGGCCCAGGCGATAATTCCCGCGCCTGCTACCGTGAGGACTTTCTCGCCAAGTTCTCCCGTAATCTCTTCGCCGAGAATTGCCGGGGAGATCAGCACCAGCAGTCCGATCAGCCCGGTGATGAGAATCCGCGCATGGCCATGCTTGCGACAGCCGAGGCTGAGCGCGAACAGGCTGGTGGGCGCCACGAGGAACAGCACCGCATAGTGAAAGCTTTCTTCTTCCAGAAAAGTCGCTCCCAGCGC
>JAJECW010000046.1 GCA_022821865.1 Pseudomonadales bacterium | reverse complement strand
GGGGATGGCCATCCTGACCAGGTAACCCTCGTCCGTGAGCCGGCCTTCGCTGTCCCAGACGGCTTCCAGGGTGGTGTCGAAACCGCCCCTGCGCGAGGAGCCTTCGGTCCAGCGGGCGTCCCACTGGATGCCCAGCGGCGTTGAACGAAACGTGAAAGCCGCGCGCTGATCGTTGAAGGTGTCGACGGTGATCTCGACCGAATCGTCGCCGTCGATGTTCTCGCGAGAAGACATGTTCGCGCGGATGCCTTCGGGTTCGCTGTCGAAGGCGAGGAACACGACATGCAATTCGGTGCGGTCGTAACCGATATAGACTTCGGTGCGCTGGCTGGCGGGGTCGCCGTCGTCGGGCTCGCGCTGAATGAATTCCTCGACCCTGGCCATGGAGCGCGCCAGCGGCGTGGCGGGCGCCATGCCGGTGAAATCTTCCAGCGACGGTACGCCGCTGACTTCAGGGATGATCAGATCGTATTGCGCGAATGCGGTTTGAGCACCGGACAGCAGCAATCCGATGCAGACTATCCGGGTCAAGCGGCAAAACTCTCTTGTCAAAATCATTTCCTCGAAACTCCGCTGCCAATTCGATGAAAAATTCCATCCCTGGAATTTTTCATAATCGCAAAACAAAAGCGTGGTTTTGTTTTGCTCCCGAGTTCAATGGCTTACGCCATTACACTCGGCGGCACTTCCATGTGCCGCGTGGAAGCTCCCATAAATTTCGAGCTTCCGCTACGGTCGTTTTCTAGTGCAGGTGGCTCTGATCGACGAAGCCATCCCCGTTGGGCATGGCGATCGCCGTGAGCGTCTCGCTGTTGATGGATTCGTCCTCGCCGACGATGCCGTTGAGGAACAGCACATAGGCGGTTACCTGATACACCTCGTCGTCGCTGAGCGTCTTGGGGGCGTCGGCCGGCATCGCCCTGCGTATGAAGTCGAACAGGGTGCTGGCATGGGGCCAGTAGCTGCCCACCGTGCGCAGCGGCGACTCCTCGGACCGCATGTCGCCGCCGGCAATGACGGTGTTGCCGGAAACGCCTTCGCCGTTGACGGCGTGGCAGCGCAGGCAATTCAATTCGTAGACCGAGCGGCCCTGGCGCGCGGTGCCGGCGCCGGTTGGCATGCCGCTGCCGTCCGGCGCCGCGATCAGATCGAAGCCGCTCAACTGATCTTCGTCGATCGGCGTTCCCAATTGGATTCGCGCTTCCTGGGAGCCCGCCGGCGCCATCCATGCGGCGAGCAGGATCAGCGCCAGAACCTTTCCCGGCCTCGCGGCAACGCTAGACATAGACATTGCTGATTGCTCCGCCGTTGTCCACGCCCCAGCTCTGGATGCAATTGTTGTGATAGAAGCTGATTGTGCCGCGCGCCGCCAGCACCTCGTCGCGAACGGGCTGCACGTTGCCCGCGCTGTCGGTGGCGCGGCTTTGCAGCACCGCCGGTCCGCCGGACCATTCCCAGGGAATCGTGAAACGCGCCAGCGCCTTGTCGCCGGGTTCCGCCTGCATTTCGGCTTCGGCCCAGGTGGCGCCGCCGTCGGCGCTGACTTCCACCCGCCGAATCGCGCCATGACCCGACCAGGCCACGCCGGTGACCTGGAAAATGCCGGGCCGGGGCAGGTTCATCCGGCCGGAAGGCGAGGTGATCAGCGACTTCACGCCCATGGGGAAAGTGAATTGCAGGCTGCTGCGATCGGGCATCGTGTCGGTGTATTTGCTCGTTTCGTCCCGGAACTGGGCCGGTTCGCGCATCAACTTGAGTTGGGTGAGCCATTTCACGCTGATGTTGCCTTCCCAGCCGGGGCAGAACAGGCGCATGGGATAACCCTGTCCCGGCCGGATCGGCTCACCGTTCTGATACAGGGCCACGAGCACATCGTCGAGGGCCTTTTCGATGGGAACCGAACGCCCCATGCTCGCGGCGTCGGCGCCCACCGCGGCGACCCAGCGCGCCTCCGGCAATACGCCGGCTTCGTCGAGCAAGGTCGAAAGCGGGACGCCGGTCCACTCGGCGCAGGAAAGCAGGCCGTGCAGGCTCTGGGCCGTGCCGTCGGCATTGCCGCCGCGCAGCAGGGCGCCGCTGTTGCCGGAACATTCGAGGAAATTGATCCGGCTGACCATCGGGTACTTGAGCAGGTTCTCGTAGCTGAAAGCCAGCGGCTGCCGCACGAGGCCGTTGATGACGAGCGTGTGTCCGGCGGGATCGATGTCGGGAATCCCGGCGTGATGACGCTCGAAATGCAGCGCATTCGGCGTGATCGTGCCTTGCAGGAACTGCAATGGGGAACGCGAGGCGCCGCCGCCCGGATAGATCGGGTCGGGCGTGCCCGCCATGCGCCGCAGATCGCCGGCGTAGCGGGATCGCTCGCCGTAGGCGCTGGCGTTCGCGCCGGGCATGCGCGACCACTCCGGGATTTGCAGGATCGCGCCGGCGTCCTGCCCGAAGGCGGCATTCGCGCCGGCGGCGCCGAGGCCGGTCAGTCCGAGTTGCAGCAGATGCCGCCGGTTAAGCAGGCCGTTGCCGGCGGCCTTTTCCCAATTCATTCCGGTCATTTCAGCCCGCACTCCGTTCAGTCGCCCGAAAACTGCGTGGCTTCCCGCACACCGGGGTGGGAAGCATCGCTGCGAATCGCAAGGTAGTCCCGATACTTCTCGGCGGCCTTGTCCATTTCATTCATCGCGGCATAGGCCCGGGCGGCGCCGATCAGCGACAGTGGCCGGTTCGGCATTCGCAGCAGGGATTGCTCGAATCGCTCGGCGGCGTCCTTCGGCTGGCCGAGGGCGAGCAGGACCTCGCCGGTCAGTTCATGGATCGGCTTGAGTGGCTCGGCGGCGCCCCGCGGCGGCAACTGGGCTTCTTTCAGCGCCACCGCCCGGTTCAGCAGTTCGATGGCTTTTTCCTGTTGCGGCAGCCCGTCGGTGGTGAGGCCTTCGTTGAGTTGCTGCTGGGCGTGCTTCGCCAGGGTCAGCGCCGCCACTTCGGCGTGCATGACCTGCAGGTTGGCGTTATTGGGCTGATCCGAGGCCCTGTCCCCGAGCCTGTCGGCAACCTGTTCCGCCAGGACGAGTTCGCCGAGATGGGCGGCGCTCAGGCCGAGGGCGAGCAACTGGTGATCCGCCAGCTCGTCGTTCAACTCGCGCAATTCCCATTGTTCGGTTTCGATGATGTGGCGCGCCTGCATGGTATTCAGGGTGTTGATCGAGCGCGGGTCTTCGGGATTCTCTTTCAGCGTCTGTTCGGCGCGTTCGAGCCACAACTTCGAGCGCTCCCAGTCGCCGAGTTGCAGATCGCCGTACTGGCCCCAGTCGGAGGAGTGGTTCTGGTCGCCGACTTCATCGCCCTGCTTCCACAGCTCGCGGGCGGCCTGGAAGGCCGAATCGTTCCACATCGCGACGCGGCTCCACATGCCGTGCTGGATGAAGATATGGGTCGGCATGTGACGCGCGTGGGAGACCGCCGGGGCGATGTCCGCATACTTGAGCGCGGCTTCGAGGGCGAGCGGGGCGTGCAGCGGGTCGTCGAAGGAATGGATCACGTAGTGCGCCGCGCCGGGATGATTGTCGTTGTCCTTGAACAACTCCAGCGCCAGCGAGCCCGCGCGCATGTTGATGCGCTCGCGCATGTCGCCGGAGGCGGTGGCGCCCGACAGCATGGAAACCGTATAGAAGGCCTTCACTTCGTCATCGTCGGGGTACTTTTCGTACAAGTCCGCCATCGCGTGCATCCAGGCAATCCGGCGCTCGGGCATGCCGCCGGGAGCCAGGGCATAGGCTTCCGCGGCCTTGAGAAAGCCCTTCTCGCGTTCGGTCGGCGCCTTGGCGAGCCGCTCTTCGCTGGTGGCGCCGAGCTTCATCAGCGCCTGGCCGGGCCGTTCGTCCACCGGGCCGAAAAAGGGATGCTGGTAGGTGAAGACCTCGCCCCAATAGGCCAGCGCGAAATCCGGGTCGAGTTCCTGGGCCTTGACGAAGGCCTCGCGCGCCTGAGTCCTGCCGAAGCTGTGCAGGAATCCGACGCCCTGGATGAAATATTCCTGGGCTTCCGGCGAAGCGGAACTCGGGAATTCGTAAGTGCCGATCCGGTCGAGATCGGCGGCATGGGCTGCCGGCAACGCGAACGCGGCGGCAAGCAGGGAAGCTGGGAGAAAGGTTTTTCCGAACATGAGGGGCCCCTTGGTTTTGCAGTGAGTTGAGCAACCGGTCCAGGAGCCTGCGCCGCAGGAATTCACGGCTGCAAACTCGCTTTCGCGAATTCCCGCGGCGCAGGCTCCCGGGTTTTTCCAGCCCGATAGGTTGCCAAGACCGCCGCTGCAATGCAATCGGGTAAGTGCGACTTATTGTCACAAGGGCCAGGAGCCTGCGCCGTGGGAATTCACGGCTGCAAGTTCGCTTTCGCGAATTCCTGCGGCGCAGGCTCCTGGTGTGCCGTCCCTTGAGTTCGCCGTATTTCAGCGCGTCCCCCGCGGTGTGTGGCAAGGCGCGTCCGCATCCCGGGGAAGGCTCAGGTCCTACTCCGCCCGGAAAACAATGCTTTCCTCCACCGTGGCCCGGGTAGTGCGGGTGGCGTTGGCGGGAACCGATGCATCCTCGTAGCCGAAGCTGATGCCGAACAGGATTTTCGTGCCATCGGTGATTTGGAAAGCTTCCCGGATCAGGTCGGGGTAATTGCGCATGGAGCCCATGGCGCAACTGTGCAGGCCAAAGGAAACCATGGTGAGCATCAGGGTCTGGGCGTACATGCCCACATCCACGGCGACGGTGGCGCCGAACTCCGGATTCATGCCGATGAAGGCGATATGGGGGGCGTCGAAAAATTCGAAATTGCGCAGGGCGGCGCGCTTGCGGCCTTCCCGATCGTGGCGGCCGATTCCCATTTGCGAATACAGCGCCACGGCGCATTCGACCTGACGGTTGCGGTACTCATCGCGAAAGTCGCCACGGTACTCGTAATCGGGATTGGGCGCCACCCCATTGGCGGCATTCTCGAACATCCGCCGGCGCAGGCGGTCCTTGAGTTCGCCCGAGGCCACATACACCTTCCAGGGCTGCACATTGCAGTTTGACGGCGCCTGCCGGGCAATCTCGAAGATGCGCCGGAGGACATCCGGCGGCACTTCCCGGTCGAGAAAGCCCCGCACCGAGCGCCTGCGGGCGATGGCTTCGTGCAGGCTCATCGCCGCTGCGGGGGAATCGGCGGCAACCGTTGCCGCCGGAGTGCTGTGGAGTTCCTGGATCATCTGGTTCATGGCTGGCAGGGATTCGGTTTCGGGTGAAGTTCAGGAGAGTATGCGACCGCCGTCCACATCCACGGTGGCGCCGGTGACGAAGCGGTTGCCCATGGCGAAGAGAATGCCCTGGGCGACTTCCTCCGGAGTTCCGGCGCGGGGGATGAGATGGCCCGCGGTCATGGCATTGAGACGTTCATTGCGATCCTCGCCCATCCAGTCGAACATGGCGGTGTCGATGGTACCGGGAGAGACGATATTGACCCGCACCGGTGCCATTTCCACCGCCAGGCAGCGGGCCAGGTTCTCCACCGAGCCGCCAACGCAGCTCAGCACCGACTGCCCCGGCCTGATCTTGCGCGCCGGGGAACCACTTACCAGGGTGATGGATGCGTCTTCCGCCAGAAAGGGCGCGCCGGTGCGCACCGCATTGGCGTAGCCCCAGAGCTTGCCGTAGGCGGCCTTGAACTGTTCCGCGGTCTGCTCCAGAAAGGGTTTCAGCGTACGTTCGCCGCCAATGGCGCACAGCGCCAGATGATCGATCACGCCAGCCTCGCGGTACAGCGACGCGAGCGCCCCGGCGTCGTGAATATCGGCCTCGCGCACGGCGAAGGCGCCGTCCGCCCCGGCCATGGCCTTCCTCCGGTGGGCTTCGCTGCGGCCCGCCGCCCAGACTTTCGCCCCCGCCGCCGCCGCGGCCTTTGCCGTGGCCAGCCCGATACCGGCGGTGCCGCCGACCACGACCACCGTTTTTCCCTTGAGTTCATTCATCTTATGCCAATCCCCTGATCTTGGGGCAGGGGATGGTAGCACAGCCAGCAACAACGGAGTGTCCCGAATCTTCCGCCGAGGCATATATTGGGTTATCCTCCCGGTGGGCCCCGCGATTGTCGCGCACAAAATTTTCTGAATTCAAGGGAGGCAGTCTAGGGCGTGTTAACACTATCGCAGTGACTCGACTATAAGCACGAAGACGATGAATCCAAGGAAGACGACATCGAGTTTCTCGAAGCGCGAAAAAATTCGGCGGAAGCCCTTCAGACGCCGAAACAGCCGTTCGACCTCGTTGCGTCTCTTGTACAACTCCCTATCGTATTCCCACGGGTCGTTGCGGTTGCGTTTCGGCGGAACCACGGGCACGAAACCAAGATCGAGGACCAGTTGGCGGGTGGCGTTGTCCTCGTACGCGCGGTCCATGACCAGCGCCGGGTTGCCGGCGGGCGCTTCCAGGCCGTTCAGGAGTTCGCGGCCTTCCGGGGCGTCGTGGGCGTTGCCGGGAGAGAGGGTGAACGCGACCGCCGTTCGAGCATCCGCGGCAACCATATGAATCCTGGTGTTCCATCCTCCCCGTGATTTGCCGATGGATTGCGGACCGTTTTTTTTAGCGCGCCCGTGCCGTCCGGATGCACCTTTACGCTCGTGCTGTCGAGTCCGAACGCCTCGACCTTGACGCGCACGATCCGTTCCCTTTGCAGTTGTTCGAACACGCGGTCGAGCACGCCCTTCTTCGACCAGCGGTTCATCCGGGTGTACACCGTGTGCCAGTTGCCGAACCGCGGCGGCAGGCCGCGCCACTTGCAGCCGTGTTCCGCCACATAGAGAATCGCGTTGAGCACTTGCAG
>JAJECW010000102.1 GCA_022821865.1 Pseudomonadales bacterium | reverse complement strand
TTAAGTCAGAGCTTCCCTGCGGCACATGGAAGTGCCGCCGAATTCGATGGCGTAAGCCATTGAATTCGGGAGCAAAACAAAACCACGCTTTTGTTTTGCGATAATGAAAAACTCCACGGATGGAGTTTTTCAGAGAATACTTGGAACCGCGAAGAATTTTTCCCCCGCGGCGCACAATCCCGGCTCAGAAACGGTAGCGCAGCCCGAGAAATCCGGCTCTTGGCGGTGCCGCGCCGAGAAAAATCGGCGTTTCGAAATCCTCGACGATTGGCACTTCCACCTCGCCGGGTTCCTCGCCGAGCAGGCCGAAAGTCTCGAATTCGGCGTCGAACAGGTTGTGGATCTGCGCATAAATCAGCAGGGAATCGCTCAGGCGGTATCTGGCGCCAAGATTGACCAGGGTATAGCCATCGATGTCGTCGAGTTCGTTTGACTCATCGCCCCGCAGGAACTGGCCACTGTTGGCGATCAGGTCGAGCGCCAGGGTCAGGCGATCATCGAAAGCGTAGTCGGCGCCGAACTTGAACTGATGGGCGGGAATGCCGGGAATACTGTCGCCGGCGTACACGGTGATTTCCCCTTCTTCGTCGGCGAAGTCGTGATTGGGGCTGAGCACGGCGAAATCGTCCTCGAAAGTGGCGCTGACGTAGCTGTAGGCGGCAAACCAGTTCAGGTTTTCCACGCTGCCGGCAAGATTTCCCTCAATGCCTTCGCGGCGGGTCCGGTCCACATTGGCGAACAGGCCCGTGGCCCGACCCGTGGTCTGGAACAGGATGTCGTTGCGATTGTCGGTGCGGAACAGATTGACGCCATAGCTCGTGTTTTCATTGAGCAGGCCCCGGGCGCCGAGTTCCAGATTGCGCGCCACCACGTCTTCCAGCGGCGGGTCGGCGAGAAAGGCATTGGGCAGGCGGCACTCGAATTCCACATCTTCGGCGTCCTCGCCATCGGCAATGGCGTACTCCACGGCGAGGTCGTACACGTATTCATTGCAACTCAGCTCGATGGGCGTGGGCGCCCGGTTCGATTCCCCCGCGGAAAGGTAGAAATTGAAACTCTCCGCCGCCTGCCAGCTCAGGCCAATGGCCGGATTGACTCGGGAAAAGCGGTGGTCGCCATTCAGTTCTGGCCGCTCGCCGGAGAGGTCCCGCAATGTGATATCGGTGCTGTTGGCCCGGGCCGAGACCGTCAGCGCCAGGGATTCGGCAAGGTCTGTCGTGCTGCTGAAGTAGATGCTTCTGGACTCGGTTTCGGTGTGGATGAGGGTGGCTTCCCCGTCGACGAAGGTGCCGGTGCCAAGCCCCGTGGTGAGACGGGTGTGCGGGTCGATATCGGCAAGTTCCAGCACCGAATCGAAATCCGACTCGCCCAGGTGCCAGGCCGCGCCGAGAATGAGGCGGCTGTCACGGCCAAACAGGCTGGCGTCCGCGGCCCAGTGAAAATCGGCGCCCCGGGTCTGCTGCTCCCGGTCGCTGAGATTGTTGATGGCCAGGTCGGAAAGGATGCCGGTGCCCGACAGTTCGTCGGCGGCGAAGTCCTCAAGATGGAATTCTTCTTCCTCGCCGAACATCTCGGCGGTTTCGTTGAGGAAGTCCTCCAGGGCATCCTCATCGGCGAATTGCCCTTCGCAGACATCGTCATCGTCGAGCCCGAGCTCTTCGAGGTCATCTTCTTCCAGCCCGCCGATCAGGGATTCGCCGGTTTCGGAAAATTCGCAGACGCCGAACTCCGATGCGTCGCCATTGAAGGAACGGGTATCGTTGCGGCGCAGGAACACCGTGCCGCTGAAGCTTGCGCTGTCGCCGAGGCGGCGGCTGAAATCCAGGCTCAGCATGTCCATGTCGTGGGCGGTGATGTCGGGGCCGGTGAAAATCGCCGCTCGGCTGATGGCCAGCAGCTCCACCGGCGAGGAGCCATTGCCGATGAGTTCGGATTCGCCGTGCTGATAGTTGAGATTGACTTCGCCGAGTTCGCTGCGCCAGCCGAGGCTGCCGTATACATTGGAGGCGTCGGATTCGGAGCTGTCGCGCCAGCCGTCTTCGCGGAAATCCTCCAGGTTCAGGTAATAACCGAAGCCGCCATTGTTGCCGCCAAATTCGAAACTGGAGCGGCGGCGGCCGAATGATCCCGCGCTGAAATCGGCGCGGACCCCTTCCTGGCTGAATCCGTCCTTCATGTTCGCCACCAGGGAGCCGCCAAGGCTGTTGAGCCCGAACAGCGGCGTGGCGCCGCCGGTGAGGGTGATATCGCCGATGGCGGACTGTGGCAGCAGGTCCCAGTTGACGGTATCGCCAAGCGGCTCGTTGATGCGCACGCCGTTCTGGTACACCGTCATGCCCTGGGCGAGGCCGAGCAGGGGCGACAGGGTAAAGCCCCGGTATTGCAGGTCGGGCTGGAGCGGATTGTTCTGGGCGTCGTTGAGGGAAACGCCGTGAAAGCTGCCGCGGAGAAAATCGGCGAGGCTGACCGCGGCGTCATTGGCGATGGCTTCGGCGTCGGCGGTTTGCACCGGGTAGGGAATCTTGCCCAATTCCACGCCGGAACCCGCCGGCACAATGCCGACCACGAGAACCTCCCGGGCATCCTGGCCCATGGCGGTGGAGGCGAGCAAAAATCCCGGAATGAGCCTGGCCAATGCGCGCAGCCTGAAGAACATTCTGTTTCCTGGAGATGCCGGGCGGGAGCGAAAGTGTAGCTTTCATTGCCGCTATTGGCCAACTACTACTCCCTCTCGTCATTCTGCGTGCAGTAGCGGAATCTCATGCAAGAGCCTCCCAAAAAGATTCTGCGACTGCTCTGCGCTCCGCGCAAACTTACGAAACTCACGCGAAGCTCACGCGCGAAACTCACGCGAAACTCACGGGACACCCATCGAAGCGAAACTCACGGGACACCCATCGAAACTCCTGTCATTCTGCGCGTAGCCGCAGAATCTCATGCAGTGGCCTCCCCAATAGATTCTGCGACTGCGCTTCGCTCCGCGCGGAATGACGGGAGAGCACAGGCTTTGACTATCCCCATCGAGGCGCGTAGATTGGCGCCTTCTTCAGGCGGAGAGGACAGCCAATGGCAACGGTACTGGTCACCGGCGCGAATCGGGGCCTTGGGCTCGAATTCGTCGAGCAACTCGTGGCGCGGGGGGATGTGGTCATCGCCACCGCGCGTCGCGGCAGCCGTATCGTGACAGGTGCTCTCGATGCGCTTTGCGATGCCAGCGACAATCTTGATGTGCTCAATCTCGACATGCGGGACGACGCCTCCATTGCGGCCTTCCCGCGGGAAGTCGACGGTCGGGCCATCGACATCCTGATCAACAATGCCGGCGTCTATGGTCCCCGGGGCGCGGCATTCGGCGAACTCGGCGGCGAGCCCTGGGCCGAGGTCATGCGGGTGAACTGCATCGCGCCGATGCTCCTGACCCAGGCGCTACTGCCGAATCTGCGCCTGGGAAGCCAGCGCAAGCTGGCGTTCATCACCTCCAAAATGGGTTCGGTCGCCGATAACCGCGGCGGCGGCTCCTATATCTACCGCAGTTCCAAGAGCGCCCTCAATGCGGCGGTGAAAAGCCTGTCGGTGGATCTGGCGGATGAGGGTTTTGTTTCCGTCCTGCTGCATCCGGGCTGGGTGCAAACCGATATGGGCGGACCCAATGCGCTGATCGATGCGAACACCAGCGTCAGCGGCATGTTGCGGGTCATCGATGGCGCGGGGCAGGCCGAATCGGGTAAGTTTGTGGCTTATGACGGCGCGGAAATTCCGTGGTAGCGGGACGGCGCGCTGGAAGCGGAACGCGGAAAATGCGGCCGATGGTTTCCTGGCGGCCGGGGCCGGTTCTGCTGCTTGCGGCCCTGCTTTCCCTGGGCCAGCCCGCTCCGGCGCTGGCCCACGGCAGCGTGGCGCTGGAGGACGATCTCTGCGTTATCGATATCGACTTCCTGACGGCGCATTTCACCATCTTCCAGCCCGAAAGCCGGGGCGCCACGGAATATTGTGAAGGTGTGCCGGCAGCGGCACGTTCTGTCTTCATGATGGAGTATCTCCACGAATTGTTGCGGGAGATGCAGGTCGACTTCCGCATCATCCGCGATGAAACCGGCATCGGCCGATTCGCCGACTGGAACGACATTCTCGCCATGGGTGACCTGGAGCCGCTGACGGTCCACTACCAGCAGCCATCCATCGAGCCCAGCGGCTTTTTCCGCGCCAGCCACGAGTTCGAGGCACAGGGCGGCTATATCGGCATCGTCACCGCCAGCCATCCCACCGAAGCCCGGGACTATCAGGCCGTATTCTATTTCCAGGTAGGCCGCAACTGGGGGAGTTTCCCGCTTTTCATCGCCCTGATCGCGCTCGTCCAGCTAGGCTACTGGCATGCGAACCGTCGCCGGAAAGCACGCTAATCGCCGGGGGGATTCCAGCTCCACCGGCGAGAGTCTCGGCAGGGAGCATTGATGGGGAGCGAGGTCGGTGCTCACCTGTTCCGGGTCGCTGCCGCCATTAATCGCTTCCAGCAGACCATCCCCCTTGAGAGGAACCAGCCCGATTTCCGGGCTATTTGCATAATATTTCGCCATAGTTTTACTTCCAGTTACATTTCCAAGGACGAACGCACCCGCCAGCCTTCAGCAAAGCTGAATCAACTGACGGAATAAATTTGGTTTAGATGTCAAAAGAGTAAGATTGCTAATCAACTGGAAAACTCAATTGATCTTTTCCGCATATACCTATTAAGCTACTTGTTTGATTCTCTAAATTCATTTGCAAGATCCTTCGCTTTAGCGAACAACAGCATTTCTAGGTCATAAATTTGTATTTCAGTGAACTTAGGTTTTTGAACCAGTTCCTCTTTCAAACCTTGCAACAAATTTAGATACTTCTTATAATTTTCCCGTAGAGTAATATTCTCCCAACCACATTCAAGAAGGTTTCTCCTTTTAATTTCATCATTTTCCCCAAAAAATTTGGAAATAACCGAATTTCTACTTGAGGGGTAGTGAAAACATTTTTCTCGATTTCTGTTATGATTGAATTATATTGCGACTAAAGAAGCAGCCACTCTTGCATCATATATTGCATACTCCATCGGATCTATAAATGCCAAGATTTTCGAATAACTCGAAACACGATTTGATCTATCTGAAACCAGATCTTCAATTCTGTTGTTCACAATCAGATCAACATATCTCCTGATCGTACTGGGATAATTAGTATTGATCCCACCCCAACCACTTATTATGTCTTCAGCAATTTCAATTTTTTCGTTCATGGTAGATGATTGCCAACGATCACTGAAGAAAAACTTTATCCTAACATTTTCGTTGTAACCTTGCCTGCAAATTCCATATTTATCACAAATTTTCACGAATTTCCCATTTATACTCTTTTTCAATGTCCGGAAGGTGTGTCTCGAAAAATTTCAATAGTGATTTCATTTGCTCACCTCTTTTTGGTTTAGATTTTTCTTGCTGAGCATTTTCTATCAATGCCGGATATTCTTCACTTCCACTTCGTGGCCGGGTTTGGCGGGCCACCAGGTGGCGGGTGGAGACAGGGTCCAGGCGCAGTCTTCGGGGTCGAGCCAGGCTATGGGCTGGGCGGTGCCGTCGAAGATGGCTATGCTGCCTTCGTTGAATTTCCAGTCGTGGTTTGCCGCGTCTGCGATGGCTTCCATCAGGGTATCGCCGTTGAGCGGGACCAATCCATCCACCGGATTGGTGGCATAGAATTTCGACATTTCATTTTCCTCCATCGCTTGTATTTTATGAGACACAACCCAATTGCCGGCTTGCAATGCAGCCGGACTGCTTCTGGAATCAATGCAGGGTTCATGTCAATGACTGTGGAAAGCGGACCCCACTGCGGCGGAATCGCTTCGCTGACACGGGCGAAGACTATACGAATCCGCAAACGAAAGTCAAGTCCTTTTTGCATATTTCTACGATGATTTGGCAGCGTTCCTGTTAACCATTTCGTATAAACAACCGCCCATGATTGCACCGGTTTATCTCGCCACGGCTTCGTACATCCATACCGAGCCGGAGGTTACCGCCTCGTTGGAATCCACCGCATTCGGTGGCGCGCCGCCGTATTTGCGGCCGAATTCGCTGAGCACCGGGATGATGTCGGGACCGTCCATGACGCGCTCGAGGCGCAGGTCGTAGAGCCTGCCGTCCACCCGCAGCACGATATTGGCGTCATCGCCCAGATAATGCGGCCATTGCTTCCAGATGCCGCCATACCAGGAGTTCATGTAGCCGCTGACGAGAAACAGCCGGTTGTCGTGGACGCCGACCCAGACGGTGCGCGAAGTATCCGGGTCCATGGTCTGGAATTCGACTTCCATGCGGTCGCGCAGGAAGCTCCAGTCGGCGGGAACCGGCGCGGGCTCGCCGCTGGAGAACGCCCCGCCGGGAACGATCGCCATGGGGCCGTCGCTGAAGCGCATGGCGAACAGGAACACGAAAACCATCAGCACCACGCCCACGATGGCTATGCCCAGACCTTTCAGCAGTTTCTTCATTTCTTCTCTCCAGACTATCCCCGGTTCATGCGCCCCCCTGGGAGCCTGCGCCGTAGGAATTCACGGCTGCAAATCCGCTCCCGTCCACGCCCCCGGCCGCTCGATTTCGTTGCATATCCACCAATATTCGCCTCAATCGGTCGGCCAGCGGTGCGGCGATAGCGAATTTTCGCTTTCGCGAATTCCGACGGCGCACCCTCCTAGCCGGTCACTATAGCAATTCACCCGCCGCCCTGAAACCTGTGCCGGCCAAATCCTTATGGAGCAGGGGTTTCGGCCCGAGGGCGACTCGCACCGGAATGTGTCCCATGTTTCAGCCAGCAGCTTCAGACTTGTTGATGCGGTCGGTAATCTCGGACAGGCGCGTCAGGCTTTGCAGGGTCATGGGCAGGATGACTGAAGTTTCGATGAATTCGTAGGAATAGGTCACGATGGCGAAGATCTCGCCGGTGGTGGCGCCGGTGCGGGTGGCGGCAAACCACAGATTGAAGGCGAGCATGGCAAGCAGGGCGGCGAAGATCAGCGCGTAGACGATGGCTTCGGTATCGGACAGGCGCACTTCATGGCGCCGCAGGCCCAGCAGATGCGCCCCGATGCGTGCGAGGCTGCGGCTTTCGAGTTCGGCGACCTGGGCCTCGGACTGCTGGTTCAGGTCGGCGTTGAGCCGGAAGAAGCGGCCCGCGGACACGGCGTAAATGCCCAGCATGGCGGCGGCCGCGGCGGCGGCGGAAAGCGCGAGGACGCCATGAAATGAGAACAGCACGATCAGGGCAACGATGACCTGAATCACGCCGGTAATCGAAAGCGGCGCCTCCCTTTCCAGAAAGTCCACGAGTTCGCGGCCCATGAGCACCCTGGCGTTAATGACCGAAACCGCCTCCCCGCCGGCCCGCTGGGCCTGGGCCCGACCGAGGGCCACCCGCATGGAACCATAGGCGCGGGTGTCGTACAGCCTGCGCCCGGTGGCCACCACAAGCAGTACCGCCATGGCGGCAACGAGTTGCTGAAAGGCGCTGAGTTCTCCGGCGAGCAATCCGTCGATGGAACGGCCGATCAGCAGGGGGAACAGCGCGAGCATGGCGGTTTCCAGAATCGTCAGCGTCCAGGTGACCAGAATCTTCCAGCGGAACACCCGCGCCAGCGTCCAGATCGAAAGGCGGTCGCCGCGCAGCGGCGCCGGGAAATTCAACTCGTCGGAATCGGTACTCATGGCGGGGATTCTCGTTTCCAGGCTGCCCGGGAGTGTAACCCGGCAGATGGGT
>JAJECW010000109.1 GCA_022821865.1 Pseudomonadales bacterium | reverse complement strand
ACCAGCACCCGGCCAGAGTCCGCTTCGCGGAGCAGGGAGTCACCATGGGTGACAACCACTATGGTGGTGTCCCGCGCAGGCGCCGCAGCGTTTCTATCACGCGGCCCTCGTTGCCGGAGTCCAGTTGGCCGGCAGGTTCGTCAAGCACGAGCAGCGGGGTTTGCGCAACAGCGGCAGCGGCTTGGAATGCGAATCAGATACGGATTACAATCCGCTGCGGGCGGAATTTCCCGCAATATTCGGTCCGACCAACCGAATGGTATCGAGATTCGGGGGGTGTCCGCCCCATTTATACCGCATCTGGATTGGATGTAATTTGTGTGCCCAAGTAAAAAACTGGCAAGGTTGGATTATGATTAACCGCATCTACATTGACAATTTTCGTTGCCTCGTCAATTTCGAAATCGAACTATCGCCAATCGGCTTGTTCCTGGGACCAAACGGAAGCGGCAAGAGCACGGTATTCGAAGTACTACGGCGACTGCAATCATACATCAGCGGGAATTGCCGGATAGAAGAAGCGTTTCCGAAGCAGGACATTACTCGCTGGCATAATCGTTCAGAGCAAAGATTCGAGTTGGGAGTTTCTCTTCCGGAAGGAGGTCTGACATACTCGCTGGTCGTGGAACACTCCGAGACGGAAAATCTGTGCCGCGTCAAAGAGGAAAAGCTGGCTGAAGGGCCTTCAGTGCTTTTCCACCGAAAACTGGAAAACGTTTCCCTTTTTCGCGATGACGGTAGCGAGGGTCCCAAGTATCCCTATGATTGGACCCTCTCGGCTTTGGCTTCCATGCTGGAGCTATTCGGTGAACTGACGGCAGTGCTCGAGGGTTTCGATTCCTTCAGCTTCAAGGATTCGGGGGAGAGCGGGAAGATGCTCAAGGTTTTGTTCAAACAAGAGAGCAAGCCTCGCCGAACCCGACAGTATGATTTTTCCGAACTGTCCGATGGACAGCGGGCCTTGATTGCGCTCTACGCCTTGTTGCACTCTTCGAGTGAGCGAAAACTTTGCCTGTTCCTTGACGAGCCTGACAATTTTGTTTCCATCAGGGAGATTCAGCTATGGCTGGCAAGCTTGCGGGAACTCTGCGGGGAACGGCTGGATCAAGCGATCCTGATTTCCCACCATCCCGAGATCATTGACTCACTCGGACCCTCGAAAGGCTACCTGTTTGCTCGCGAGCCAGAGTCTCCTGCTCGAATTCTCTCCGGTATTCCCGACTCGGAAGAAAGCGGTCTGACTCTCTCTGAAATCCTGGCCAGGGGCTGGGAGAAATGAGTTTTTCGGAAGTGGTTATGGTATGCGAAGACGATGCCCAAGGCAGTTTTATTCGAACTTTTTTGAAAAGAAGAGGATTTAGGAATCAACAAATCAGAGTGTCTCGATTTCCTAGGAGCCTGCGCCGTAGGAATTCGCGAAAGCGAAGATTCGCTATCGCCGCGCCCTTGGCCGGTCGATTGAGGCGAATATTGTTGTATATTCAACGAAATCGACCGGCCAAGGGCGTGGATGAGAGCGGATTTGCAGCCGTGAATTCCTACGGCGCAGGCTCCCAGGTTGAGGTGAAGCCCATCAGCACCGTTACCAACCAGTTGCGCGCGCTGGCCGGGTTGTTTCCGCTGACGGCGCGGGGCGTCGTTACCTTGCTTTGTGTCGCGCTGGCGCTGCGCTTCTTCGGCTATGGCGCCATGGATCTGATGGTGTTCGCGCTCGGCATCTGCGCACTGGCGATACTGGTGAGTTGCCTGTTCTCGGTGATTGTCTGCGGGTTGATCCTGCAGCACCGCATTCAGCGCGAAACCGGGAACGAATCAGGGCGGGGGTCCGGAAACGGCAAGGCCTTCGAGGCCGGGTTTCCCAACCAGACGGGTTTCAGCCTGCCGCCTGTCGGCCTGCTTCCGCTCGTGCGGCTGCAATGGTCCTGGCACTATCCGGACAAGATCGACAACCGCATCCGCGTCGCTCCGGACGAATTTCTCGAAGAAGAGATCACGCCGCGGCTGCGTTGCCTGAGCGGCCACGTGACGCGGCGTTTCGAGGTGTCCGACGTGCTCGGACTGTGCCGCTATTCCTGGCGCGCGCGGCGCGAGCGGGAATGTTACGTATTGCCGCGCATCAACACCCTGAAAAATCTGCCCCTGTTGCATTCGCTTGCCGCCGAGGACGGCATGCCGCGGCAGAGTGGCGAACCCGTGGGCGACCGCATGGAGATCCGGCCCTATGCGGCCGGAGATTCGGTGCGCGACATTCTCTGGAAGAACTATGCGCGCACGCGGCAGTTGAACGTACGCCAGCGCGAACGCAGCGTGGCGCATGGCAAACGCATCCTGGCCTATCTGCTTTCGGGGCCAGGCGACGAGGCCGCGGCGGCGGTCGCGCGGGCAGCGCTGGAATCCGGCGCTTTCGGCGACGATTGGCAGTTCTCCGCCGACGGCACCGAGACGCCATGCGACGATCTCGAATCCTCATTGCGCGCGGTGGCGCGATCCCGCGGTCTCGGGGCGCCCCATTCGCCGGGACTTGAGCGTTTCCTGGCCGCGGCCGATCAGCGCGGCGCCACGCATTGCATTGTCTTTGCCTCCGCGGGGACGATTTCCGGTTTTGCCGGGATCGGCAAGGGCGCCTTTCAGGGCCAATTCTCACTGGTGCTGGCCACCGACGGCATGGAAGAACCCGAACGGCGCCCGCCCTGGAACCGCCTTTTCCTGCATCCCGCCGAGCGGCGCAAGGAAGGCGGCAGCGGCGGTTCACGCGAGGAATTGCTGGTATTATGCCGTCAGTTGGGGCCCACGGTAGAGTCGATCGTGCTGGTCGACCGGACCACCGGAACCTGCTACGACGACAAGTTGCGCAAGATCTAGACAAGAGCATCTGAACGAGCGTATTTGACCGGATGACGCAATTGGCGGAATTTCAGTCTGCGGATCGGCAACATTTGCCGGCGGCGCTGGCGCGGGCGGCGATTATCGCCGGCAGCTACTGGCTGCTGAGTCTGTCGCTTACGGTCGCCACCGGCTCTTTCGCGGCGGTCGCCGGCTGCATTGCCGCCTGCGTCCTGACCGGATTGCCCGGGCGCGAAAATCCGCTCAAGCACCTGCGCACCCCGGTGATCCTGATCGCGGCGGCGTTGCTTGCGCTCGCGGGCATGATTGCCGGGAGTCTGATTACCGGCAGCAGTCCGGTCGCCTCGTTGTTCGGACCCGTCGCCGCCTTTCATCTGGCGGAAGGCGTCAAATGGCTGTGTTTCAGTTTCGCCCTGACCGGCGCCGTGCGCGTACTGGCGGTGCGCAGCAGCGCCGGCGGGATCATCGAAGTGCTGCTCGTCGCCACCGGATTCGTCATCATCCTCTCCGCGCATCGCAACGGCATGATCAACCGGCCCTTTTTCCTCGGCGATTTCGCCCTGAGCCGGGGTCTCGACCCGGCCACGATCCTGCTCGTGCTCGGCTGCGGCGCGGTGCTGTGCCTGTCCGCCCTGCTGCTGGTGGAAGAGAACCGGCGGCGTCTGCCCTACCACTTCGCGCTGTTCGGCCTGCTTTGCCTGTCCCTGATCGGCTATGTGCAGACTTTCGGCCTGCCGACGCCGCAGATGACCGACGATCTCGGCCTCACCGGCAACAGCGCCCAGCGCCGTGAAAACCCCTTCCACGACGGCGAGAACAATACCGAGAACAAGCAGGCGCCGGTCGCCATCGTCGTTTTCCGGGACGATTACGAACCCGACGGCGGCGCTTACTACTTCCGCGAATCGGCCTATTCCCAATGGAACGGCTACATGCTGGATTTCGCTTCGCATCCGGAAATGGACCGGGACCTCATCCCCGCTCCCGGCGCCCCGGCGCGGGAAACCGTCGCCAGCGAAGGCCGCAAGCCCGTGAGCACCACCATCGGCACCCTGGTGCCGCACCGTTCGCCCTTCGGGCTGGTGGCGCCGGTGGCCATGGAAAATGCGCCCAACCCCAACAACCTGCGCTTCAAACGGACCTGGGACGCCCACTCCCTGGCGCCCGACTTCGACCTGAACGAACTGTTTGGCCTTGCCGCGGGCAATCCCCGCTGGCCCGAGGAGGTTCGCGAAGAATACCTGCGCCTGCCCGACGACCCGCGCTACGGCGAACTGGCCCGGGAAATCACCGGCGGCCTGCAGCCGCGGTACGCCGCTGATCCATTCGCCCAGGCCTGGGCCGTCAAGACCTATCTCGACCGCAATGGAATCTACAGTCTGGCCAATGAACACGCCTATGCCGATGACCCGGCGGCTTCGTTCCTGTTCGGCGACCTGACCGGCTATTGCATGCATTTCGCTTTCGCCTCCACTTACATGTTGCGCAGTCTCGGCATTCCGGCCCGGGTCGGCATCGGCTACTCGGTTCCCGCGGCCAATCGCGCGGGAGGCTCTTCGCTGCTGATCCAGGCGATTCACGGCCACGCCTGGCCGGAAATCCATTTCGAAGGCTATGGCTGGGTCATCGTCGACCCGGCGCCCCAGCGAACCTTGGTCGACATGACCACCGACCCGCAGAACGAATTGCAGCAACTCCTCGGCGACATGCTCAGGGGTGAGGAAGCCTTTGCCGAATTCCTGCAGCAACAGGCCGGCTTCGCCATCAACTGGCAATGGCTGGGCCATGCCCTGCCCGCCCTGCTCGCCGCGCTGGTGCTGGCTGGCTACGCCGTCAAGCTGTACCGGCTCTGGATACCGGGATTGGCCGGATTCGGCCCGCAACACCGGCTCAGTTACCGCGCCGCGCTGGACCAGCTTGCCGCCGTGGGCATACGCCGCCGGTTCGGCGAGAGCCGGGAGGATTTCGCCCGTCGGGCCGGCGGCGGCGCCCCGGCGCTGGAAACGCTTACCATGTGGCATCTCGCCCAGGCGCTTGGCGGGCGAGGGGGTCGCCCGGAGGATTCAGACTGGTCGGGCATGCGCCGGCGGCTTGGCGCCGAGATTCGCCGCAACACCGGCGCCGGCAAACGCGCGCTGGCCGCCTTGCATCCCTTTTCCTGGCTGTACAGCAGATAGTCAACTCAGAAGGAAATCAGCGAACATGAACTGGGACACCGCCTTGCAGGAGGCCCGGGACGACCAGGCGCCGGACGAGCCTTTTGGCCTTGGGGAAGCCATCGGCGTACTGCGGCGATTGCGGGATGCGGTCCGCGCCCGGGTCATCGGCCGCGATGACGTCATCGAACTCGTCATCATTGCCCTGATCGCCGACGGCCATGTGCTGCTTGAGGATTTCCCCGGCTCCGGCAAGACCACCCTGGCCAAGGCACTCGGCGAAGCCATTGACGATGACCGCGGCAGCGAGCACTTCATCGCGCCCTTTCGCCGCATCCAGTTCACGCCGGACCTGCTGCCCTCGGATGTGACCGGCGTGCCGGTTTTCGACAGCGCCAGCAATGCCTTTCATTTCCGGCACGGCCCCATCTTCGCCCATGTGGTTTTGGCCGACGAAATCAACCGCACCTCGCCCAAGGTGCAGGCCGCCATGCTCGAAGCCATGGGAGAGAAGCAGGTCACCGTGGACAATGTGACCTATCCCCTGGATGAGCTGTTCTTCGTGATCGCCACCCAGAACCCGCTCGACATGGTGGGCACCTATCCCCTGCCGGTTCCGCAACTCGACCGCTTCCTGTTCAAGATCGGCATGGAGCACATCGACCGGCAGGCCGAACTCGAAGTGCTCGACACCTGGCGCAGCCGGCGCGACCAGGGCATTGGCGGCGCCTCGCTGAAGCGCGATGAGATCCTCGCCAGCCGCGCCGCCATCGACCGCGAAGTGGCGATCGCCGATATCGTCAAGTCCACCCTGGTGGACATCTCACGCAATCTGCGCACGGACGAGCGCGTGCTGCAAGGTAATTCCACCCGCTCGCTGGTATTGCTGCTGCCCGCCCTGCAAGCCGCCGCCGCCTTGCGCGGACGCGATTTCGTCAGTGCCGGAGACATTGAACTGTTGCTGCCCCGGGTGCTCGGCCACCGCCTTGAACTCGCCCCGGGCGCCGCCGACCTGAAGCGGATTTTACATGACAACATGCGCGAACCCATGGAGCGTCTCGCCGCCAGCACCCTGGCCTGAGACCGGCACGGCGCGGGATATTTTACGACTGCTGGTGATTGGGGTACTGCTTTGCTGTGTCATTGTCCAAGCAGAAGCCCAGCAGCCGGATACGGACCTCGGCGATGTTGCCGTCACTTCTTCCGCCACCTGCTTCGGATTCAGCGATATCGAGCATCCCCGGGCGCTTGCGATCTGCGACGCCCTGGCCCTGGAAGAGAACGTGCGGGCGCGGGAACTCGGCGAGGCATGGGTTCGCGCCGAGCCGGATTCGCCGGCGGCGCAATTCGCCTACTCCGAGGTGCTCTACACCGCCGAAGGCAATCTGGCCCGGGCGCTGTTTCATCTCAACCGCGCCGAAAGCCTCACCGGTTACGCATCGATCACCGAAGCCATCGATTCGGACAATATCCAGTGGCACTACCTCACCCTGAGCCAGTTGTCGAATGTGCATCAATTGATGGGCGACCAGCTTCGCGCGCTGGAGTATCTCGACAAGATCAATGAAATCTATGGCCAGGACATTGAGTCCTTTCGCGGCTGGCCCCTGCTGAAACTGAAGCGGTATGACGCCGCCCGGGCCAGCGCCATGGCGGTGCTGGACAACAGCGAAAGCGAGCGCGAGCGGGCCCGGGCCTGGAATACCCTGTGCGCCGTGGAGCTGGCGAGCCTGGCGCCGGTGGACTCCATGGCGGTGTGCAACCGGGCCATCAGCGAAGACGAGAATCTCGCCGCCGAATCGAGCGCGGGGGATACGGTTTACCTGACCAATGCCTCGGAAGTGGCACTTTCCCTGTTGCAAATGCGGGCCGCGGAAGATTATCTCGACCGCGCCACCCGCACCCTGAACCCGGACAGCGTGGCCGACCCCTGGATTTACAAGCTCTATCTGACCATGAGCCAGGGCCGCCTTGACGAGGCCCGCGCGGCGCTGGACCGGATGCTGGTCTGGCGCGAGCGGCAAAAGCCCATTGTCGGCGTGATGAATCGCGCCGAGCATCATCTGGTCAGCGCAGCCTTCATGCTCGTCGCCGGCTACGCCGGGGACGCCCGCCTGCTCGCGGCCACCGCGCTGAACCAGCCGGACCGCAATGGCTCCTACAGCGCCGACGATTTCCAGAAGAACGCTTTTGCCGCGCTGCTGCACGCCATCGCCAGCCGCATGGAATACCAGATGCAACTGGAACAGAATGCGGGAGACGGCTTCGGAGCGGCGATTGCCACAAGGATCCGGGCCGCCGGATTATGGTTCGGCGCCTGGCGCTCGGAGCGCTACGCGGCTTCGCTGTTCACCCGCCGGGACATCCTGCTCAACCGGCTGCGGCCCTATGCGCCGCTCGATGTGCATATTCCGGAATGGGTCGAGCCCGACCTGGTGCGCATGATCGGCGCGGGCGTCGTGCGCCAGACGCTGGAAGACGCCCGCGCCGCGGGCGCTTTCGACCTGAACATCGGTTACTACCATGCCTGGCTCAGCGAAGCGGCGGCGGTGGATGGCGCGGCGGATGAAGTCATTGCCCAGGCCGAACTGGCCCTTGCCGAACTGCCCGCCGAGGAAGTGTTGCTGCGGGCGCGGGTGCGGGCGCGAATGGGCGATGCGCTCTGGAGACTGGGCAGACATGAGCCGGCGCTGGAGAGTTTCGCATCCGCCCTGGGCGGCGACCCGGGAATCACCCGCCGGCTGGGCATGGCCTTGCCCGTCAGCGTGCGGATTGCCGGCGACGGCCTGTCCCGGGAACTTGCCGATGTGCTGCGGACTTCGCCGCGATTTCGCGAGCACGACAACGGTCTGCTTCTGGAAGTGGGAGACGATGGCGCAGTCTGCCTGCGAACCCGGTCCGGGGAGAACCTGTCGTGCTATCATGCGCCCGCTGGAACCGCTGGCGAGGCGAGCAAGGCTTTTCATACCTGGGCCTTCGGGCCGGGATTCGACATCAGCATGGCCCAGCGCTCCATCCTGCGCGGCTCCAGCGTGATTCTCGCCAATGGCGCCAGACGCATGGAAAACCGCCCGGATCTGCTGTCCAACGATTGACAGGCGACAGGTATCCTCTGAAAAACTCCATCCGTGGAATTTTTCATTATCGCCAGACCTTCCTCTTCACGGGACGCTTGTGACTGACCGCAACACCTTGTCAAAGCGGCTGATTCTCCTGCTCGCGGCCACTTCCGCGCTGGGGCCCACCGCCACCCAGATCCTGCTGCCCGCAGTGCCGGCCATCCGCCAGGATTTCGCCGTCAGCGGCGATATCGCCCAGTTGACCCTGAGCCTTTCCATGGGGTCCATCGCCCTGGGCACCCTG
The DNA here is from genome assembly GCA_022821865.1 of Pseudomonadales bacterium. Classification (GTDB taxonomy): domain Bacteria; phylum Pseudomonadota; class Gammaproteobacteria; order Pseudomonadales; family Pseudohongiellaceae; genus UBA9145. The sequence goes on along the minus strand of JAJECW010000109.1, from coordinate 14,939 downwards.
GCCTATGGGCCGCTGTCCGACCGCTTCGGACGCAGACCCATCATCATGATCGGCCTGCTCATCACGTTTCTGGGTTCCCTGCTGTGCGCCTTTGCCGCAAGCATTGAAGTCCTCATCATCGGGCGCGTGGTCCAGGCGTTCGGCGCCGCCGTGGGGCTGGTGCTGGCCCGGGCGATCGTGCGCGACGTGTACGGCCCCGGCGAAGTTGCCCGGGTCATGTCCACCCTGGTCATGGCCATGGTGGTGATTCCCATGGTCTCTCCAGCGGTGGGGGGCGAATTGCTGGTCAATTTCGGCTGGCAGGCGACCGGCACGGCAATCGCCGTGTTCAGCCTGGCCATGCTGCTGCTGATCGGATTCAGCCTGCCGGAGACCCTGGATCAGGCCGTGCCATTCGGCGGCGCGGGTTCGATGCTGCGAACCTTCGGCACACTGCTTGCGTCCAGGGCATTCAGCGGCTACGCCTTCACGATTTCCTTTGTTTCCATGGTCTTCTTCAGCTTCATTTCCGCCGGCCCGGAAATCGTCGTCTCGGTGCTGCAAAGGCCGGCCAACGAATACGGCTACTACTTCATGATGCTGCCCTGCGGCTTCGTCATGGGCTCATTCATCTCCCGGCAATTCAGCCGCAGCCTGGGGCCGGACCGGCTGATCGTGATCGGCATCGCAGTCGCCATTGCGGGCATCTGTCTCGCCTTTACCTTGCAATTCGCCGGCCTGCGCCATCCTCTGGCGCTCTTCCTGCCAGTGGCGCTTACCCTCGTTGGCAATGGCGTTACCCTGCCCAATGCCCAGGCCGTGGCGATCAATCAGTTCCCCCAGGTGGCGGGAAGCGCATCCGGGCTGACCGGGTTCATGCAGATGATGCTTTCGGCGCTGGCGGCGCAACTCGTGGCGGCGGTCTACAACGGAACCACCTATCCCCTGCTGGTAATCATGCTGATTGCCGCGCTGCTTTCCCTGTTGAGCTTCCGCTATGGCCAGCGGCACGTAGCGACGGAACAAGCCGCCTGAGTGGTGAATCGTCCCCCGGTCAATCCGCGCGCAGCGAAGCCCCTTCCCGTCATTCTGCGCGTAACGAAGCCACCCTCTGTCATTCTGCGCGTAGCGAAGCGAAGTCGCAGAATCTCATCCAGCGTCCTCTCATGGAGATTCTGCGACTGCGCGCAGAATGACGAGTGGGGCTGACGGGTGGGGCCACCCTCAACCGGTCAAACCTGACCAGGAGCCTGCGGCGCAGGCTCCTGGAGCAACTGGGCCAGAAAGTCTTCCTCATCCCGCAGGCAGCGCAGGTCCAGCAACAGCCTGCCATCGTGAATCCTGCCGATCACCGGCCGCGGCAGACGCCGCAATTGCCCGGCGAGTCGCTGCAAGGCCGCATCCTTACCGCCCTTGGGCGCAAGCGGCACGATACACAAGGCGGTGCTGTCGAGTTGCTCCAGCGGCAGTGCGCCGCTGCCAATCTGGCTTTTGCAATCCACCAGGGTCACTTGCACGCCACTCCCCAATGCCCGGGAAACCGGTTCGAGCAAGCGCTCGCCCAACGTCCGAATCTCCGCGGCGGAGCGTGACAGATCCGCAAGCATGGGCAGCCTTTGCGGCAGGCGTTGAAGATCCCGGTACAGCTTGAGGACTTCTCCCAGCGCGGCGATGGTGATCTTGTCCACCCGCAGGGCGCGCTTGAGGGGATTGCGCCGCAGCCTCTCCACAAGCTCGCGCCGGCCCACGACGATGCCCGCCTGTGGGCCGCCGAGCAGCTTGTCGCCGCTGAAGGTAACCAGGCCTGCGCCTTCGGCAAGCGCCGCGGCAACCGTGGGTTCGTGGGGAAGCCCGTAGCGAGTCAGATTCACCAGGGTGCCCGAGCCCAGATCATTGACGAAAGGCAGGCCGCGCTCGGCGGCAAGCTTGTTGATTTCGCCGCCGGCCACCGAACGGGTGAATCCGCGCACCTCATAGTTGCTGGTGTGGACTTTCATCAGCAGCGCGGTGCCCTCGCCGATGGCGTTGGCGTAGTCGCGCAAATGGGTGCGGTTGGTGGTTCCGGTTTCCCGCAAAATGCAATTCGCGCTGCGCATGATGTCGGGCATGCGGAAGGAGCCGCCGATTTCCACGAGTTCCCCCCGGGAAATGACGACTTCCCGGCCCTCGGCCAGGGTATTGAGCACCAGCAAGACCGCGGCGGCATTGTTGTTGACGATGGTGGCCGCCTCGGCGCCGGTGAGTTCGCACAACAGCGCTTCGAGATGGCTGTCGCGTTCGCCGCGCCGGCCCTGGTCGAGATCGTATTCGAGATTGCAGGCATGGGCCGCAGCCGCCGACATGGCGGCAATGGCCTCTTCCGGCAAGGCCGAACGGCCGAGATTGGTATGCACCACGGTGCCGCTGAGATTGAACACCGGTTTGAGCGAGGCGCTGAACTCCGCCCCCAGCCTGTCCCGCACCGAATCAAAAAAAGTTCCGGGAAAGCGGCTCGACCGCACCAGTTCCCCCACCTCCGGGCTTCCCGCCCGCAGCGCCTCGCGCAACGCCGCAAGCTCCCCCCGCACCGCGCGCTTGCAAGCCCCGGCGCCATACTCCTCAACCAGGCCCGCAAGCTCCGGCGCATTGAGCGCCCGGTCCACCGAAGGCAGGGATTTCAGAAGCTCCGTCACTGTTGACCTGTACCGCCGCACACTTGTCGGATTCAACCCGGGGCCGCAAACTTTAGCATAGCTGGCCGCCACACATGCTCAAGCAGCGTTGGCTGCATGTATAGTGAGCAGCAACTCTGAGTCGTCAATCAACCGATATTCTGGTTTTTTACCGGATAGTTCCTCACTTCGAGAAAGGATAATCGGCACACCTTCTCCACGTTTATCCATAATCCGTGTACGATGGGATTTGAATTCGCCATTTTTGATCGGACAACGCGCCAGCAGACTGGTGATAGTCTCATTTCTGGCTGCCTGCCGATAGGGCAGGCTCTCCGGGGTCATGGTGTTGACCAGCATACCTGGCGAATACAACTCAAGGCGATCATCAAACAATCGTAGGCGTACTTTGCTTCCGGGCATCGAATAATCGCGATGCGCCACCGCATTGGTAATAGCCTCGAATACTGCCAACATGTCGAACTGCGGAAAATCCTCGCGTCCGCCTTCGGAATTTTTTCGAGCTGCAGTCCGCATATTCTTACGAATGAATTCACAGGCATCGAAAATCTGCTGATTTAGTGGGCCGGTTATGTTCATGGCATCACGCTGGTAAGCCTGTTCGGCTTGTGGAGTTATGGCTACTCCCTGGTACGCCACTGCCTGAATGAATGCGCTTGAAAGAAACTGCTGAGGCTCAGGAGATGCCAATAGAACGCCAGCCACGGTGGGCCGCCAGACTCCTGCCTCATCTTGCGACGCCATGGCCAATTTGGAAAGAATCTGTTCCAGAGTGTCGCTGGTTTGCGATGTCAAGAAGCGAGCTAACAACAATTCGTCCAGGTTGGCGAGTGTCGCGCCGGAAACGGGGGTTTCGTCGAACCGGATCAGTCTCGCCTGACTACGCTGCTGAAATAGGCGCGCCAATTGATCAGTGGGGATGGGGCGCTTCGAAGATCCTATGCGGGAATAGTAGCCACCCGGGCTCCGGTGTACAAAAAGGCTACGTGGGATTTCTACACGAATAATCGGCTGCTTGACGCCGGTACTATCCGGCAGATTGAAGCGTTCGATTATCGGCGCGCCCGGTGGACTCATCGAATTTTCACACGCCTGCCGCACCAGCGCTTCTACGCTGTCAAGTTGTTCCAGGGGAATTCCCAGCACGTCGCGCGTCTTGTCGTGTATCCCCAAGAGAAGAACACCACCGCGAGAGTTGGCAAATGCGGCAAGTTCATTGGCAAGCTCATCCTGTGTCGGCCCCCTAACCTTGCCCCCAGCGAAACGAACTTCCTTGAATTCCAGAAAGTTATCCTCCCCGAGTCTCATTTTTTCCAACAACTCATCTTGAGTTTCCAACATTTCAACCCCCACGACCCAGACGTTTCCACCGCCGAGCGAATGCTTCGCGACCCCCTTCCATTACTCGGCAAACTTCCTCCCTTACCGAGTTTTCCTGTAGCGCACCTCGTTTCACGACCCGACATTGACCGCCGCTAAAATCCAAGGCGTGAATCAACTCCGCATCGCCGTTAACAACTACGTTGGGGTTGTGGGTCACAATAATCAATTGCCGTCGCAGTTTGTTCTCCCGAATCTGGCGAACAATCAAATCGTAGATCAGGTGGTTGTCCAGATCATCTTCGGGTTGATCAAGGATTAGGGGCTCAAGCCCGAATGCAAGGAGGAATGCTAGCAATGCCGCCGAGCGTTGGCCCTGTGAACCCTGAGTAATTGTTGACCAATCTAACCCATCTCCCCTGCGACTATACTCAATACGTAAATCATCATCTGGAAACCAGCAGCGTACATGATCTGCAAATTCCAACCTTTCCAATTTTCGCTGCAGAAATTTTTTGAAAAACCCACCGAACTCATTGTTCGATGAAGTTAGACGTTGTTTGATATTTTCTAGAACAGCTTCTCGGTTTCCGTCTTTCGCATCGGCCAATTCGAAGGCCAATCCGCCCGACGATCCCTCTTCATCTATTCGCAGAATGTCTCCTTCGAATCGATCATCTTGGCAATCCAACATTTCCCGCAGGTCGCGTTCTAAGCTTCTTGGTTCGAATCCAAAGCCAGTCACTTCCATGCGGACAAATGTGTTACTGGCCAATGCCTTTCGGACAAACTCGCGTCGAGCCTCGGTAATCGCTTTACGCGCATCTACCACTCGCTCCCACTGTGACTGGTTCTCCGACTCCAAGCTCGTCCGTTTCCGTCCTAACTGGTTCAACCGCTTTAGCTGGTCTTCAAATTGCTGCCGTTCTTGAACCAAACGTCCAAATGCCTGAGGATCGGTAACTCCCTGCTCTGCTAGTGTAGCTTGCAGAGCCTCATAGTCGGTTTTTGCTTGTATCGTGCGCTGATGCCATTCTACAAACCGACTGTCCTTGCCCAGTAGCTCCGCCTGCTTGCCAAGTGATCGTGCAACTTTTGAAATTGTTTCCCGGGCTTCACCCAAGACTTTTTCTGTCTCATCTCTCCACGCCAGTATGTCTTGGTCACTTGAGCCGTCAAAAATGCCTTCCAGCCAGTCATCAATCTGAAGAGTCTCCGTCAATGACTCGATGTGGCCAGACATCGCTTTTAATTGTTTACGTGTAGTTGCTACCTCACGAGCCTGACGCAATGCTCGCTGGTGCGCCTTTAAGACTGCAGAATGGTGGGATTGTTCGAAAGCTTCCAGTTTCCGTTTTAATTCCGCAATTTTACGCTCAAGTTCAGGGCGGCTAGCCAATCGGCCATCCATATCTCGAATCTGCGCCCGCTGTGAAAAGTATGTGCTTTTGGCCTCTTCGAACGCACGATGAAGGTCACTAATTCCCGCCCCTTCGTCAATCACGTTTAGCAATTTCTGGCGGCTTTCTCCTGCCATGGCAGCAATCTGTCCTTGAGAAAACAAGCGAATGGGGAAACGCTCCGCAGTTACCGCTGAATTTTGCGATTCATACCAATTCCCTTCGTCATTCTGCTCTTCAACCACGGCACCCGTACCGTCTCGTCGCCAACGAAGCCGGTGCATAACACCTTCTCTTGAAAGATTGACTCGAATCTCGGTTTCTTCGCGCAATGCGCCATCGCCTTGTCGGTCTTTCATGGGCTTGGCAAAACTATTGAATTTTTGATAAATTTCGTTCTCTTCTCCCTTTGTACGTAGTTCGCCAACACGCCTGTACGCCAATCTCAAGGCGTGGATGATCGTAGATTTACCTGTACCGCGCCCACCGACTAAAGCATTACAGAATGGCGTGAAACTCAGGCATTCCGGGGTTCCATTTCCCATGAAACGGGCTGATTCGATCTCTATACTGGTAACGAAGTGATCGGGTGTTTGAAAAGGTTCGAAATCCCCGGCATCGCTTCGTATCACCGATATGCCATTGCCATCAAGAAGCGCCAATCTAAGCCCTTCGAGTGACGGGTTTGCCATCTTTATCCAGGTGTATCGCAATCCAGGTGTTCCATTGCCTTGAAAGCTATGGCAATCGCTGCCCAACACCTTTGCGAATCGTTCTGCATCCTTTTCCATATATTCGGGCATCGGCAGAGCAGTATCCATCCACTCGACGGCGAGTAACTCCTCAATCGCCGTAACCTGACGCACTGTGTGCGCATCCAGGAAGGATTCGCGCGTCCCGGGGTTTACGCGAAGCAATCCCTTGTCTTGGTCTGAATGTGCGGGAATGGGGATACCGCCGGCATCAAGCACCGCTTGCACGACCTCAAAAGCGCTTGCTTCAGTTACACCATCACTGTCGCCTTTGGTGCCTCTGTACCTCACAGCGCCGAGCAGGGAATCCACATCACTGGAAGTCCGCCCGGGGTCCAGGATGGCAAGCAAATGAAAACCTCCATTGACGGAAATTTCTACTCCCGGGAACAGTGTCAACTCCCGAAAACCATCTGGTGGCGTTCCTGCGCTTGCCTGTTGGCGCATATCTTCGTAAGCGCCTTTTAGTTTATCTATCCAAGCTCCACTGTTGTGGTCAGTTACCGCCACGCAATCAATTCCGGCATCCATAAACTTCAGCAGCCACTTTTCCGGTGTCACTTCGTTCGGCGTTCTCTTTGCGCGCCGCCATGCGGACGTATCGCGAGATTCGGGTGTGTGCGCATGGAAGTCGAACTTCCACCAGCGCGAACCAGGATATGGCCAAATATTTCGCCGCTCATTGGTCATAGCTGTGTAACTCCCGTTTTTCCGGATCATCCGCTTGCGTGGCCGAATCGGATCGGCCGGACCCAGTAGTTTCCGGTAACTCGGGAGGCATTCTAACACTCGACATCCAAAACAGAATGCGAATTGCTACCAAAAAGTGGTCGCAGGGTCCAACCCGGATATTGCACGAGTGGATTGATTCGGCCCTGCATCCGTGGTTTTCGCGCCCTGCAAGGACGTGACGGCCTGACGGTAACCTGAGAGTGGCAGACGGCACTGGTGCGGCCACAAGGCGTGGCAACTGGTGCGGCCGGTGAACACGTCGAACTGCTGCTCCTTGATCCGGTTCTCCCTATCGCCGCAGGCGCAATACACCCCCACTGCGGCGCGCCCTCCGGGCTTGACGATCACCCGCCGGGGACGCTGCCACACCATCGTCAAAAGCGAATGCCGGCAACTGGCCTTGTGGCGCGTATCGGTCAGCGACCGTGCGGCCCGGTCAGCCAATCCCGGCATCCGGTCGGCCTGTCGCAACAACACCGCGCCGCCGTCGAAGGTGATGGCGCCGCCGGAAAAAGAGGCTGCCACGAGGCGGCCCTTGCAGTTTGGAAAACGCATGGATTCCAGATTACAATCCGTTATGGGCGCATTTCTTCGATATCGTCTTAAGCAACTGAATTATTAGAAAATATAGGACGTATCGCCCGCCAATTCATGCAATTTTTGGGTCAACAGTCAAGCTTTACATCTTGAGCCCATGATCGCGCCTTATCCGCCATTTCACTGGGCGCAACAATGTAATCCCTTTCGCAAACAACTCTGACACCATGGCCATAGCCACTGGCTTTTCCTTGCCGTCGCACCTCGGTGCGCCTCTCGAAAATCGACCATGACGGCCAAGCTAGCCGAATCGCTTCCCTGCAAGCTTCCGCCGTAGTCGGCTTGTCTCCACATCTGACTATTACCGCCCCATCGTTCCGAATATGTTTCTTGGCACTTGTGAAAACTTCATTAATAAGACTACGATAACTGCCTAGGTTTGAATGCTTTTGGGTCTTATTCCAGTTCTTGCGCATACCTGCACCGAGCAACCACAATCGTATCCACTGGTCGTTCCAGTAGTCGGTCATGTCATGATATGGCGGAGAGGTAAGCAATAACCTGGCATTGTGTGCGTTTGCGTTTCTCAATTCTATCCTGGCATCTCCCAATTGAGATTCAGAATGGGCCAATTCGGGAACTCCATAGACGTAACGCCTCTGAATGCGGTCGGCGAGGTAAGCTACTGGGTCGGTTTCAGGCGGATGCAACAGTCGATGCTTTTTCCACCAGCGCACGGCATAAGACGGCGAATGCGCCACGGTGGGAGAGAAACGGTTGGACAGGCCGCTGGGGTTGCTATCCTGCATGTGCAACGCAATAAACGCCATTAGTGTGCGATCTACACGAGATTCCTTCCAATTTAGCTCCCGTCGCGCCGCCCGCAAGAATCCCCTAACTACCGGTGCCCAAGCCATAGTCTCGAATACATTCCGACTCCTACAATCTTTCGGTTTCACAATCTTTCGCAAATCTCGCAGTCGAGCCAGTACTTGATCGACGCTTTCGGAAGGGGAAAGCTTTGCGGTGGTGAAAAGCCATGCCACTGGAAGAATGTCCACTGCTACGCTCGGTCTACCTAAGGCTGCTGCTATGTAGGGAGCGTTTCCCCTGCCAGAGAACGGATCCAAAACCAAATCGCCAACCTCAGTAAAAGTCTTGACCGCACTTGTAACGAACGGAGCCGGAAACATCGCATAGTAGCGCCCAAGGCCATACCAGCGATGCTGTGATGTGCGTACCGGCCATGGAAGTCTGCTTATGCCGTAAGTGGTCATCATGAACCCGCCAGACTTTCGATGATCTTGCTGCCCACTCGAAGTGGAATCGCCGCTTTCGCATGGGCGCGCCGCAATGGCAAAAATTCATGCCGACCGATACCAAGCCGAGCAGCGGTGGCGATCGCTTCATCCAGTACGCGGGGAGCGGCGGCGTTTGTTAGTGGCGGCGAAGCTTCCGGCTGGGCCACGTTCAGGAATAGTCTTTGCCCCTCATCGGTCTTTACGACCAGCGGCCGACCAAAATATGTAATCTCACCCCAAGGTTGATCGGTGGTCCGCGCTATGATGTTTTCGCGTATATAATCGTCGTCAGGTAGGAATGCTCTGCCATTCGGTATGCGAGAATCGGGTGCGGGAGCTTCATCTAGTTCGGAAAAGTGCTGCACAAACGTGCCTGTCTTGACAGCCGACATGACCAACAAACGTTCCGGTGAAAGCAAGTTTTCGATTCGGGTGAGTTCGCGCAGAACTCCGCGCTGAAGTACGGCAATCGTGCTAAAAGCGGCTAGCGGACCATCTAACACAAATGCAATTCGCGCAAGCGCTCTTCTTCCTGATTCGGTTTCAACTAGGCCGCGCAAAAGATTCATCAATGAGAGAATTTCAAAGGCTTCGCGTATTCGCCCGTGAGCATCTCCACAGGGTTGATGATCATCGAAAATCTCCTGTGCGCGTAGTGAGTCCGCCAACAGCACATCCTGCCCGCAAGCATCGCACTGCGATCTCATTGCGTTTGGAGGGGGCGTGAGTGGACTCGAATTACAATCAAGATTCGGACATTTAATGTTTCGTTGGCCATCCAAAAGGGCATGCAGTGTTAGCGCCAAACTCTCGCGACCGTAGTTTCCAGACTCAAGTGCTTCTTGAATCGTAGTGCGGAACCAGTCTCTAGACAATTGTCCATCCACTGACCTGGCATTGCGACCAGGAAGTGCCATTTGCAAGGTGCTGGAATCTTCAGTGCTGCGCAGTTCGACTGGGTCTGTGGCGCCACTTTTTGGTAGTTGTGCGAGATTCAAGAGCCGCTCGACATCAATTCTGACAATTGAGATTGACAACAGCCCCGCCTCCGTTGCGGGCAATCGAGCTGGGATACGGTGGTAAATATTGGATCCGTCAAGTGCAACCACTACTGGTCTAGGTGTACTGCGTGTGAATGGTTGGAAATTTGGAAGTGGTTTGCGCGGGTGGCTTTCTCCTTGCGCGAGTTTGTCGCCAAACGCGTCGATAATTCGGCGACGCTCCAAGTCTTCGATAGCCGAAAATCCGGCTCGTTCATTTGGATAGGGCATCAGTCAATTGACTCCTGCTCTGTGCTTCCTTGAACCGGTTCATCCTTCAGTTGGAACCTATCTAGCTTGACTGGCACGGTGTATCCTGAAGAAAGAGTTCTAAGACGAATAAATCCCGGTTCGGACACGCGCCGAATCTGCGGGATAAAGTCCGCGAAGTCGTGGTAACCTTCGACTACTTTGGCCTCGTTACTTGAATTCAAGTGGGAGATGAACCAGTTGTCAGTTTCGCTGAGAATTTCCGGTAGGACTGAACTTGGGGCTTGGGTGGCAAGCACCATGCCGAGATTCATCTTACCGCCCTCCTTCGCGGCACGCGCCCACACCGTAGATAAAACGTCTCTGCTTCCTCCCCGTGGCAAAAGGTTGTGAGCCTCCTCGACATACACGAGAACATGCCGTTGCCAAGGATCATGTTGTTCGCCCGATGTGAACAATCGCTGCTGCGCATGGAAGACCTTCCACATAATTCGTTCGGCTGCCTTCTCGTTGAGTTCAGGAGAACCGGTGGACTGATCGAAGATAACCAACTTTCCCTCTTGTAGATCTGCTACGATGTCGTCAGCGTAGTCGGAAGCTGCGTCTTTGGAGTGTTGATCGCGCAGATCCTGAAAAGTTCGAACTCCGTTAGGTGTTCGGAAGATACTAAGTAACGACTTCAGGCGCGAATCCGCCCAATCTTCTCCCGAACTGGAATTCTTGGCATACTCGGTCTCAAACTGTTCGTAGAAACTTTTCTTGTCGTTAATGAAACTGTCTAATGACTTAAGTGCCGATCTGAGGCCGTCCCAAGTAGCCGATTGACTGCTTAGAATCTCAGCCGCGTGCTTGTATTTTTCAGCATGGTCGGAAGTCTGATTGCTATCAGAGCGCAGAGCATCAAGTAGATCTTTATGGAACAATTTGGTTGTATTTGGAAGGTGTGATACATCAAAATCCGCCGCTGCCAGCGCCACCTGATACACCAGCACTGCCCGGTGATACCTCGTTGCAACACTCCAATCATTTAGATTTGGGGGAATAGTTAAGTCAGCATCTCGAAAACTCGTCGTATAACGCGCCGTTTCTGCCGACATTCTTTCCTTGATAAGTTCTCGCCCAACAATAAGCTGTTCAAGTTTTTTCTCAACGATATCTCTATCTCGCCGATTACTCACTGGAACTGAATTTCCAAAGAAATTTATTTTCGTAATCTTTCGGTCTGTATCGGTAAGAGGTTTATAAGTTCCATAGGTCTCTACTTCACCGTCCCTGCTTTTGCCCACCAATTCATGAATTCGATGAAGCCCCTTTCCATCTTGAGGATTGTCTTGAGCGTATTCGCCGTTCGGATCGAATATCAGTTGTCCAACCCTAAAATCCGGATAGTCTTTTCGAAGGAGGTAAACCGCTTGCGAAGTAATTTTCATCGCATTGGACTTACCGCTACGCGACATGCCAAAGAATGCAGTGCGCCGCTTGAGCAAATCAGTTGGGTCTATTCGAACGGGCACTTGAACGTCACTACTTTCGTCTTGACGATCAGCCGCGGCGAACCGGGTTCTGGCGATTGGCACTCGAACGCCGTCTTCCTGTGAGATTCCCAACGGTGCCAACTCAAGGCTGTTTCCTCGATGGGTTAAATTGACAATTCTTTCGAGCAGAAATCCCTTTGGCTTCCATGCATATGACCCTCGCGCTGAATAGTAGTTCGAAATATCCTCGGCAAACCGTGTCTTGCCGCTGCTTTCCCAAGTGAGTGTTCCAAGAATTCGAGCCTCGACCCCTCCAAGGGCAACCTCATCCCTAACCCAAGTGGTAAGCTTCTCCGACCAAATCTCCTGACCGATGCTTTCTCGGACGGCTGTTAAACGAGCGTCGTCTGTAGTGACGTGATTCGCAAGTCGCGTGGCTCCGGCGACTCGCATCAAAACCAGGGTCGCGGTATTGCCGGATGGGACGGGTCCTGCCAACAAAAACATTCCGCGAGCCAAACCCCCGGCAATTTCCCGGTGGTAGTCGTGTATCGCCAGAATTGCCGTGTCATAATCAAGCAGCAGAACTTGTCCGACAGCATTGTTACCTGTAAGGTCCGCTAGCAGCGATTTTTTTGCCCCGCCGTGTTTGGCGGCAATATCTTCAATTAATTGCCCATCCGCGATAGATGGATTTGTTTTCAATTCGTCCATAGGCACTTCCTATTTATCTTTCGTCCTTACCGTTGCTCACGGTAGCTCGAACTTCATCTCGGCAGCGCAGCACTTGCATGAGTTGCGCCAGGTGACCATTTTTCAATATATTTCAGTGAGCTAGATACACATTGAAGAATACCACGCCCATGGAAGATTGTATCCCGAAACCCATTGATTTTCCAACCTAACTTTAGCAAGCTCCTCATGCAGGTGTCATTTCCCAGCTATACCACCAACTCCAATGGTGGCTCTATGCTTTCCTGCGTTGTACCGGCAGCGCAGTGCGGATGTTCGCAGACCTACGAAGATTACCATAACTTTTGGCCAACCGATATTGGTTACTATTGTCCCCTTAAATCATGTCTCACTCGAAACCATTCTCCGTATCTTTCTTACAGGATTAGTCTCACCCCAGCTCAGACGCGCAAGTACGATTCGGAATAAACTCTCAGGGTACATTTCCTAATTTGAATTGGCCCGAACAGGTGAATTACTAGTTTCATGGAAGCATGGGTAAAGTTTCACTGATCGCCTAGGTTTTTTCAATCAATTCCTTAAGAATATCCATTTCTTTTTTCTTTCGTATTTCTGGATCAATTTTTTGCAAAAACTCAATTCCGGAAAAATCATCCCCTCGCCGACGGTTCTGCCTTGGGAACACTTTTTTTCAATCTTCCATTTTGCCCGACCCCATAAAAACCGAACCATGAAAAGCGATCCCAACGTGATCCTAACCGGTCACGAGTATGTTCCCAAAGTCGTATTCCTATCGGACGATCTGTGGCTCTCCCAACGTATATAGCTTCTCGTTGGTCGTAAAGTAAGTAAATCCCTATCTGTTCGCACATGTCAACTTCAGTGGAACTATCAAGCTGCTGTTCTCCCAAGAGTTTAGGCTTACGCGACCAATTCACTGAATCGCGAGCCCAGTAGACACCAAACGCTTGCACTCCTCCGACTGATAGGTCATCAGCTTCAGAGAATTTTTCTGGAGAATTTTCTTGATTCAACTTGCTTCGCAGGCTGTACTGTCCTCTTCCAGTCTTGACGAATGGAGACTTTTCACGATCTTCCCTGATCGAAGTGGAGATATAGGTAGCCACCGTATTGGCAGGTGTCGCGCCGACGTTTTTCCGAAGGCTCCTGGAGGTAATCTCATCTGCTATTTCTACCCGGGACATCGATCCATTCGCATCGCCCAGCACTTGTTTGATAGCATCGATCCAGCGTTTGTCAGGCATGGCAAATACTCTACTTCCCAATGGGTGCGGTTATATCACAGTTCCACAAGAGTCGTCTTGCCCGTATACTCGCAACTCTTTCCAATGGGACATGGACGCATGCCTGACAAGCCCTCACTAGTGATCGCCAACAACTTCCACGCCGACACCATCGCCAAACTCGACGCACGCTATGAGACGCATCATTTGTGGCGGCTGTCCGGGAGTGGCAGGCGGAAGTTGATTGCGGAGCTTGATGGGCGCTGCGAAGCGGCGGCGAGCGCTTCCTGGGTTTGTGACGAACTCGTCTACGAGTTGTCGTCGCTGCGGGTGCTTTCCTGTTTTGGGGTTGGCGTGGACGGGATCAATTTCGAGCGCGCGGGCGAGGCGGGAATTGCCGTCACCAATACGCCCGATGTGCTCGACGACGCAGTTGCGGATATTGCCATCGCCCTGATACTTGCGACCACCCGGGACATCGTCAACGCCGACCGCTTTGTCCGCGCCGGCGGATGGCGCGAAGGGCCGTTCCCTTTCGGTATGGGGCTGGCGGGGCGCGCTCTCGGCGTTCTCGGGCTTGGCCGCATAGGCAGCGCGGTGGTGCGCCGGGCCGAGCCGCTTGGCCTGCGCTTCGCCTATCACAATCGCAGGGCGAAGGCGGACGTAGCCTTTCCCTGTTACGACTCCCCGAGGGAACTCGCGCAGCACAGCGATATTCTGCTCAATGTGTTGCCCGGTGGAGCGGAAACCCACGGTATCGTGGACCTCGAAGTACTCGCCGCACTCGGCCCCGAGGGGATTCTCATCAATGTGGGGCGCGGCTCCAGCGTGAATGAGTCGGCTCTCGTGCAGGCGCTGCGGCGGGGCCTGATCGCCGGCGCGGGGCTTGATGTCTACGCCAATGAGCCCCAGGTTCCGGCGGAATTGTTGACCATGGATAACGTCGTGTTGCTGCCGCATATCGGCAGCGCCACCCGGGAAACCCGCGCCGCCATGGGCCAACTCGTCATCGACAACCTTGATTCCTGGTTCCAGTCCGGAAAACTGCTCACCGAGGTCTCTGGAAACTGAGCCGACACCCCACTTTTTGGAACGCTGATCCGGCCCAGGAGCCTGCCCGGGGAACTCCTGCGACTTCGCGCAGGATGACGGGGAGAGGAGCCCAGGATGAGGGGAAGGAGGGATCAGAAGGTCCACCAATCTTTCCACCATTCCGCGCGAAGTCGCGGAATCTCGTCGGCGGTGCTCCCAGTTTCACGGAGTCGCCAGTTTCCTGATGCGGGTGACCAGGGATTCCAGGTCGACACTGCCGTCGCGGTTGATCTGGACGGCGATGGTGATGCCGGATTCGGTGAAGTGAGTCACGTGGCCGCGGTAACCCGGCCAGAGGAAGAGCAGTTAGCGTAAATGCAACCAGTAGCGCCAAGCTACCGCACACATAACTGTCGCATTGACCAGGAATGGAGTATTCTTTCACTGTAATGTTCAGGAACCCGGACACATGCTGAAGCGCATTCACATCAAGGGCTACAAGTCCCTGCACGATGTTGAGGTTACGCTGCCCGACCTAAGCGTCTTGTTCGG